>JBLNCG010000014.1:0-28574 GCA_050260475.1 Bacillota bacterium | reverse complement strand
AATGCAAGGTTTTTAAGGGTTTATTCGTGTTTCCCATGCATTTTCCCTGCCGCTTTTTGGCTTTTTTGTCAATGTTTGTAAGGGTTGGAGACTTTTTCAGGAGACCCTAAGGTAGGCGGTAAAAGCTCAAAACGCCGCCGTTTTCGACGGCGGTGTTTTTTTGCGGAATCAGTAATATTTTTAAGCCTTTTATCTAAAATTGTATGGAGATCAATTTGAAAGAAGGTAACCAAAATGAATAAGGCCTGGCCAAAGTGGTTTTTCGTGATGTCGCTGATTTTCATCCTGGCTGTCAGTGCTTTGGCTGACGGCACGGTCCGGCAGGAGCCGCTCAACCTCCAAAACACCGCCTCACTCAAACCCGTACCCCCGGATGAACAGTACATCTTCAGGCAGGTCAATGCGGAACGCCGGAAAGCCGGTTTACGGCCGCTTATCCTGGACCGGCGCCTGGTGAAAACAGCCCGGGCGAAATCCGGCGATATGATCACGCGGAGGTATTTCTCCCATAACTCCCCGGCTCTGGGCACACCGTTTCAGCAGATACGGAAAGCCGGGATCCCATTCCGCACGGCGGGTGAAAATATCGCCGGCAATAGATCCGCGGTATCCGCCATGCGCAACTGGATGAAATCTCCGGGGCACCGCAGGAATATCTTAAATCCGCGGTATAAGCGCATAGGCATAGGCGTAATCAGAGGCGGACCGTTCGAAAAAATGATGACGCAGCACTTCGTGGGGTGAATTCCTATAAAAGCAATTGCATTGTTACCTTAATGCTAGGTCTTGCCACTAAATACGATTTATGGCTATTATTAGGCTATCGACATTTAGCGGCAAGACGTAAAAATATAGTTACAACGCAAATTGTCTATAAATTAACCGGGCCGGGGTACGCGGCCCGTTTTTTTTAACGCCGTCAAGCGCCGCCATGGACGGTTTCATAAGGCCAATTCACAATCCCCCCGAGGTCGTATACGCGTTCATAGCCGTTTTTTTCAAGCAGCGCGGCAGCCTTGGCGCTGCGCCCGCCATACTGACAGTAAACGATGATCACGGTATTTCTGTCCGGCAGACGGGCCGCGGCCTCGTCGCCCAATCTGTCCAAAGGGAGGCAAATACTGCCGGGAATGGTTTTTTTCCGATGTTCCGCGCCGGTGCGCACGTCCAGAAGGACGATGCCCGGCTCCCTGCCCAACCAGGCTTTGGCCTCAGCCGGGGAGATTTTTTGAGGCATGAGAGTCTTTCCCCTTCGTTCATGAACTGTTTCTATTATATGAATTCCGGCGGAACAAAGACATAACCTGGCTAATCCATTATGATTTTCCGGCAAAAACAACCTCTTTCCCGCCAAACCTCTCCCGCCATTTTTCAATGGTTTTGGGAAGCCGGCCGGCGTAAGCCGGATCGTTGGTGAAATAGCGTACCTTGTCCCCGTCGATCGCCGCGGCCCAGATCCTGCCCTTTCTGTCATACATCACGATAGCCTCCCGGATGGCAAAAAGGCCCCGCGCCGCTCCCGAATATACGGCGGCGCCGAAGCCGTCCGCATCCTCCAAATCCAGGATAAGCTGAAAACTATCCAGGAAGAGCCGATAATAATCTCCTGCCAATTCTTTGAAGGCCTTTTCCTGGCTGGCGTTTTGAAGCACTCCCAGTTGGACTAAAACCGGATTCTGAGGATTCACGGCTTCCTGCCGGTAATAATTCCCCTCGAAGGATACGCCGGAACCCGCATGGGAAACGCTGTCGCCTTCCACATCCACGGCGATGACATCGCTCAAAATTAAGAAAGTCAAAATCAAACCGTTTTCCTTATCGGTCCAATACGCCTTTTGTTGACCCCGCAAGGCTTGACCCGATATCTTCCCCGCATGGGTCCCGCTCCAAACTTCCAGTGTAAACGCGAACGACATGGCATCCATGGAGGCGACGGTGAGTACCCCGGCTTCGGAATCGATACGCCGTTTCCAGGAGCCGGTCCAGACGAATTTAGCGCTCTTAGGGCTATGCACTTCCTTACATTTAAGCAGAAACGGAACTTCCCGCGTGAAATCCAGGTCCGACCAGGAGCCTTGGATCTTTAAAAAAGAAAGCATGCGCCCCTCAAAAATCCCGGAAGCGGCGCCGCCGGTTCCCCCATACTCGTATAATGTCATATTACCGTCCTCATCAAGGGATCCCTTCAAGGGAATCATGACTTTATTGTTATCACCATAACCGCCTGACACCCGGTTGTCTTCAAATAGAAGCTGCACGCCTACCGTCTTCTCCCCAACCATTCCCGAATAAGCTATTTCATAATGCCCGGGCGCGCCTGCGCCCCATGAAATGGAAAAACAAAGCACCGCCAGGCATAAACAGGAAAAAACACGTCTGGGCAGGTTCATCCTCGCTCACCTTCGTCGAGCAATTTGCGTTGTTATGATAACCTTACGTCTTGCCGCTAAATATCGATAGCCTAATGGTATACACTATATTTAACGGCAAGACCCAGCATTAAGGTAACAACGCAATTGCCTTTCGTTAAGATAAAATCCCTTCCGCAACATATTTTCGCGCTAATCCGCGATATATAATATAAAAATTCAAGGTAAAAAGGAAAATCCCTCCATTACCAAAAGAGATATGGGCCTAAAAAAAAACGGGGGAAACCCCGGTCAGCCGATGCGAATTCCAGATTCAATATTCCTCGTAATTTTGGCCCACGATGAGTTTTCCCATGTCGATGACGCGGAAATACTTCCTTACCGCTTCATCATTGAACACTTCCTTCAGCGTCTCGCCGGTCAATCCAAGTTTATTCCATTCCTTCACCGCTTCCGGGGAATTTTCCGCATACAGTACCGTAGCCCCCGCATAATCCCCGCAATATGCTCCGTATTCCTGAAGCGCCCTGGCGATGATTTTACCGATTTCCGATAAGCCCGAACGCTCCACATCAAAGGATGGATCCAGTTGAATCCTGCCGCCCATCGGAATTCCTACATAGTGATCAATCCCGTTCATTTTGCACTGGGAAGTGCTGGCAGGCGGGATAAAATATTCCGATCTGCATCTTTGATAAGCGAATACCAGGGCGTGGTCGATACGGCCGTTTTTAATCTCCTCGACCCGGATCAGCCCCGCGATCAGGGGAAATCCGCTGGCCCTCGCCGCATGGGAAGTAAAGCCCTGGGTCGTGTTCACGGGAGGTCTGACGCCGGTGCCGGTCAAATCGGTCACCGCTCCAAGGCCCGTCGTCCACTCCCCCCCGATCTTTCGCGCCCACCACATGCCCCACTCCAGGTTTTTCTTTTTGTCGATGATGCAAAGATGGTTGTCGCCCCCCACCGGCGGTGAAGGGATGACGCCGTCCGGAATAGGAATCTGGTTGGGCTCCGCGAATCCGTCCCCGACGACGCCGGGGCGGGACGCGCCTACATTATACTTGGGGGTAGCCTCGCTATCTATGTAATAAACGGGAATGGACCACTTTCTGATATTGATATAGATATAACTCAGGGTCTGCACCAACTCCTCCGAATGGGGGTCAATTTTCGCCCCTTTCGCAATCTTCTGATTCCAGGGGCTGTTTTCGGAAAACGGCCGCCAGCCTGTGATGACCCTGTCGTAAGCAACCGCGGTGTTTCCAGCCGTATCTTTGACCTGCAGGGCCACGATGCGCGCGCCTTCATCCTTGTAAGCATGGGTGGCGGTTTTTACGGTGGTGAAGCCCGTATCCCACGTTCCGTCATTTTCCCAGTCCCATCTCACCTGGAGTTTGGCGGGGGAATCTTTGTCGTCCTTGCAGCCCGATGCATCAAAGGTAAAAAGCGTACCCGCAGGTTTGATGTAATCCGGATTCACCGTAATCACAGCGGTCAGACCGCCGGTTTTAACGCCGGCCCCGGCCGCTCCCGCCGAGACATGGCAAAGGATGCAACCGAACAGCAGAACCAAAAAACCAAATCGAACTAGACGTTTCATCATATCCTCCTTGCTTTCTTTTAATTCTAACTCAACTTTACCTTGATTTAAATGCGGCAAAATCAATTTTCTTAGAAAGCAAATTGCGTTGTTACATTAAATTCAAGGTCTTGTCACTAATTGAGATACGAAAGTTGAGTTCTAAATAATCAATCCGCGCACATCCTCTTTAAATTCCTGAGACTTATGGCCAGACTTTCCATGGGATCCCGGCGGCATTCGTCCTGCTCCACCAGGTACCACTCCACCCCCGCTTCCCGGCAAGCTTCGATAATGGCAGGCCAGTTCAGGTTTCCCTCGCCCACTTCCGCCATTACTTGCTGATCGTCGACGACTTCCATATCCTTAAAATGTATAATAGGCGCGCGCTTGCCGATTTTCCTGATCCAGGCGACCGGGTCCGCCCCCCCCGCCTGGATCCAATAAGTATCGGGTTCAAACAGGAACACCTCAGGGTCGCTTTCCTCCAGCAGAATATCCATGCCGGTCTTTGAGCCGTATTTCTGAAACTCAAACTTATGATTGTGATAAACGAACTTCAATCCCTGATCCGCAAGTTTATGCGCGAGTTGCGAGGCTTCTTTGGCAAATCCGGCATATCCCTTCTCATTGCGATAGTTTCCGGGCATGGCGCCCACCCCGACGTAATTGCATTTCCACAGTTTATGCTTCGCCACCATTTGCAGAAAATCATCGCGGATCTGCTCGAAGCCGAAATGCGTCACGCAAACCCGCAGCTTTTCGCGATCCAGGATTTCTTTTAAAACCTGCGGTTCAATGGGTCCCATCCCGGAGACCTGGACCACATCGTATCCGGTTTCCTTAACCTTATGTAAAGTTATTGCCGTATCCTCCGGCGTTTTCAGAAAATTGCGCAATGTATAAAGTTGCGCCCCGATTTGCGACAGTTTCATCTTCTTTCCTCCCAGAAGGCTATAATAAGATCCCCGTCCGGTTGCCTGATATAATCGCCCATGGCATGCGGGGAGCGTTAATTCAGACGTCCTTGTTGGTTTGGTTGCACAACTCCATAATGTATTCCCATGACAATGTATTATTAAACAGGTGATTAAACTTATCGATTTTGATTAAGGAACGTGCCTTGACTTAGGCACGGCCGAGCGTACCTTAATTGGTACGGCCTAGATATGGCGATTTCCCGAAATCGGTTAGATGTTTTTAAGCACCGGTTCCATAGGTAATTTTTTTACGGAAAACTTAAATGTCAATTCCCGCCGGTTCAACGCCGCGTCGTAAATCTCCAGCGCCGCCTGATGTGCGCCTTTCCCTGTATCTTTCAGATCCAGCCCGATATTTTTGAAGTCCCTGGTGATCCTCTTCTTTAATTCACCATCGATAAAAATATCGATTTTATGGACATCCTCGATTCCGGAAAGACTGATGGAAAGAATGTTCTTTTTTACACTCCAGCCCCTGAGGACGGAGCCGGGGGCTTCCCTGTCCTGAAGCTTGGCTCCGCCGGCCCAGGGTACCTTGCCCGCAAAATATTTTCTCACCGCGTCCACGGATTTGCCGCATACGTCGATGCACGCCGTATCCAGATTTCCGGCGGCATCCTGATTCAAATACTGAAGATAAGGCACGGAGCAGGGATCCCAGCCCATGATCAGCGCCGCGATGGTATCTACCGCCACCGGATCCCTGCCGGCCAGGATCAACCTCATGTTCATTTGGGCATCGCTCATCTTTTCCGGCGGCCCCGTATCCTCATCGCAGTTGCTCCAGCTTGCGGAAGGCGTTGGACCGTTCTGAATCCCCTGCAGCGCGTCAACAACCACGAAATCCACCGGCCGGCACAGGAAAAAATCATGAATCCACTGATGCAACTCCTCGCTGTTATGATTCACCATGCTTCCCCTGCCGGTGCTTCCGGGACCCTGGCCGTAAATATTGGCCGGCGTGGCCCCGATTCCCACATTCTTGATGCCGCAGGTGACCGCCGCATGCCAGTGGGTTTTCATGCAGGGAATGCTGATCAATACATCCGCTTCCTTGTATTTTTTGTTCAGATAATATTCCTTGTGGATTAAACCCTGAGGCAGGCTGACCTTGGAAAGCCCCGGTGAATTCACATCCTCCCATTCACCGCTGTCCTCCTCGATGGCAATGAATTCATCCACGTCCGGTATAAACTGGGGAGTATATTTGAAGTACTCCATGATGGGCCTGGTTTTAAAAGCCGATCCTTCCATGACATAAACTTTTCCATGGGGATTATACCGGCGCACCAGCGCCGCCACAGCCTTGGTCACCCGCCAGTCCGTCGTAACCCCGTTGCATTCAATTTCCAGCGGGGAACCGTCGATATAATCGGTCATGCCGACCAGGTTGGGCTTTAACACCACAGTCTGGCCGTCCTTGATCAGCCCGTCGAAACCCCCGGCCAGTTCCACGGCATTGCTTACCATCTCAAGGATATCCGCCTCCGTGATATCTTTCGCCTCCCCTTTATCGGACTGGAAAACGGCCACTTTTGATTCCGGAAGCTGCTTGGGCTGAAATACCGCGTCCTCCGTAAAACCCCGTAAAACGAAGGCCAGACTCAGTAAAACGGCGATCCCGGTAAAAGTCCATTTTTTAAAGCCAACAAGCCGCATTCTCCTCTACCCCCAAGTCTTTAATAGCCGCGCCTTACAGCCCTTCCCTTTAATAAACGGCGGCATACGATTCCCGCCTGTTAAATCGGTGATTGGATTTCAGTCGGACGAATTATTCACCGGTTTATACCTTCATAATCCGACAGAAGCTTGTTGCCGATTTTACCCGGCCGGATCATAGTATCTTTTTCCACATTGCGCCTTTTTATCCTGCATTTTACTTGGAAAATGGAATACGAAAGACTGAAGTCAGAATAGAAGAATAAGACAGATTCAGTTATGCCGGTTCTTCCATGAATATGTCGTGAAGCTTCTGGCCCAGTCCCTTCCTGCTCGGTCCATGCGGAAGTTATCTCCCTTGTATTTTCGTCCCTATATTTTCGAATTCCCTTAAATCGCTTCCCCTGATAACTTACTGAGATACTCTCGGTTGATTCTTGCGCTTTCCAACGGGGTTTTTTCCGTTGTATCCTGCTCCGTGACGACCCAGAACTCTTCCCTGCCTTTAAAGACCTCGTAAATCCGCGGAAAGTCCACCACGCCCGCTCCCAGTTCGGTGAAACGGTGATCCGCGGTGAATTCCTTGAAATGAACCGCCGCCATTCTGTCTCCCAGCGCCTGAATTAAGGGGACAGGATCATACCCGGCCCGGGTCATCCATCCGACATCCGGGACAAAAGAAACCAGTTCCTTCCGGGTATACGCGCAAAGCGCCTTCCAGCCGGCCAAATCCTTTGCCATCTCCCAGTCGTGATTGTGATAACACAGAGTGAGTCCGCGGTTTTGACAGATCATGCCGATTTTATTATAAGTGTCGGCCTCGAACCGGTAGTCCTCTTTTGTCTTATTTTCTTTATAAGCGCCGCTGACGAACAGAAATTCCGCACCAAGCCGTGACGCCATTCCCACAATCCTGTCGATATTGGCGATCTGCTCCCCGACGGATGTCCTGTCGAGAAAATTTCCGCCTACATGCAGCGCAACAAGGGCCAGACCTTTTTCCTGCAGCATCCGGCCATAATCGCCGGTTCTTTCCGGTTCCAGGTGCCTGGCGCCGATTTCGATCCCTGCGTATCCCGCCGCTTTAACCTCACCCATCACTTTGGCGGTCTCCCGGCGGTTTTTTTCCGGGCCCCATGTAATAGTCTGGCAGGCTATCCTGATCATACGAATCCCTCCTTTTTACGGATGAAAATATGAATGCGGAGGAGAATGAATTACCCTTTAGCGCTCATGCAGTCGATGACGGACGGCCGTTCCTTAAGGATTTCCTCCAATAATACCGGGCGCCCGGTTGCCGCCGATTTCAACGCCGCAAGCGACGCGGCAAGGGCGATATACGCCTCCCCGCTTCCGGTGGGGAACCCTCCGTCCCCCTCGATATACCTTAAAAATTTTTGGGCGAGGTATAATTCCGGATTGCCGGATTCCTCCTCTTCAGCGGGACTTAGTTTAATCTCGCAGGCTTGGTTGCCTTCCGTCCCGCAGATGATTTTCTCCACGCCCTCCGCCTGGTCCGGATGAAGGATCCCTTTCGGACCCAGTATGTCGTATTTGGCCGGGCTGTTAATTCCGGGGGGCAGCCCCCAGCAGATGGAAATCTCCCCGATGTCCCCCGACGAATATTCGATGATAATCACCGCCGTGTCCAGAGCCTTATGTTCGAACCGGGAAATTTCCGGCCTGCCGTACGCGAAGGTGAATCCCCTGGCGGTAATCCTTACCGGGTCCGCATCAAAAAACCACCGCATCAGATCGATGAAATGGCAGCACATGTCCACCACCGGGCCTCCGTTGCCGTGTTCCGCATCGTGCATGGCCCGCTTGGGGCGGAGCTCCCTGACATCCGAAAACCTCATTAGAACCGGCCGCCCTAGCAGGCCGTCCTTGACGGCGGTTTTTACTTTTCTGAAGCCGCCCATATGGCGGTACTGAAGCCCGAAACCGAGTTTTGCCCCCAGGGATTTCTCCGTTTCAATCACTGCGGCCCCGTCCTTCAAGGAAAGGGCCATTGGTTTTTCGCTGTAGACGTGCTTTCCCTTTTGCATGGCGTAAATGGCCATTTCGGGATGGAAATATGCCGGCGCACAGATAAAAACCAGATCGACTCCTTCCTTCCCGACGGCTTCCCTATAATCCCCGCATGCATGCAGGAATCCGTATTTCTGCCGGTAATCCGCAGCGCGCTCGGGGATGAGATCGCAGACCGAAATGAAATTTATGCCGGGAATCCGCTTCAGGGTCCTGCAGTAGACCCCTCCCCTGTCCCCCGCGCCGATTAAGGCCAAGCCGTATTTATTTGTCATAATAAGCACCTCCGTAATCGCCGGTCTTCAACGCAAGCCTTAAGTTTAACTTCCAGCATCCGGTTTCCACCTCCGGATCACGCCGTCCTTACAAAATTTAATCTATGGTGCATCACCAGCGCGGCGGCTCCCAGCGCGCCCAGTTCCGAACCCCATTTGGAACGTTCGATACTGAAGCCTTTGACATTGGCCGCGGGGGCGTATCTGCGCAAGGCCGCCTTCAGTACATGCAGGAATTCATCCCCCGCCGCCGGAGCGTTCCCCCAGATGATGGCTTTTGGCGGATTTAATATGGTTACGGCGGCAGCCAACACAAATCCGAGACTTTCGGCGCTCTCTTCCAAGAGCTTTAACGCATCGGGCTGCCCGGTTTTTATGGCTTTAAAAAATGAATCCGCCTCCGCTTCCGCCGGATTTGCGAAAAAAGGCTTCAAGGCAGGAAACCGCCCCGCCGCAATCCCTTCCTTCGCCTTGGCGATCATGGCGTCATTGGACGCCTCCGTTTCAAGGCAGCCTGCATTTCCGCAATAACACCTCCTGCTCCCCCCGGGCAAAGGGAAATGAGCTATCTCCCCGGCATTGTTATCCCGACCTGTGTACAACTCATTCTGCAAAACACACGCCATGCCGATCCCGGAACGGATGCAGAGGAATAAAAAATCCCCCGCCGCGCCTGCGTCCAGCCATTTATGCGCCAAGGCCATCACCTTGACGTTATTTTCGAGGTATACCGGCACTCCGAATTCCTTTTTCATCATTTCACGCAAGGCGATGTTTTCCCAATTGGCGATTTGCCCGTAGGATACGGAAATACCTTTTCCCTTGTCCAGCGCTCCCGGGACCCCTATCCCAATCCCCAATACCTTAACACGCCTCGCGCCCAAGAAAATCACGGATTTCCGCACTGATTCCTTGATGGTTTCCAGAATTTGCCGGGCCTCCAGCTTTCCGCCCAGTTCGATCCGGTCCATATAGATCCTTTCACCTTTCAAATTCAGGACCAGGGTATGAATATTTCTAGTATAAAACTCCACGCCGATAAAAAAGCCCCCTTCGGGATTCACCTCGATCCAGATGGGCCTGCGTCCGCCATGAGACTCACCGATGCCGGCCTCCATAATCAATCCCTGCTTAAGCAGTACGCCGACTCCATTCAGGACCGTATTCATACTGTATTTGCTGAGCCTTTTGATGTCTGCCCGCGAAAGCCTGCCATTTATCTGGATCAGATTGAAGATGTCATTCTGCTTGTTGCGCTTGCGGAGTTCAACGCGGCTGCTCCTCTCCATGCCAGACCTCCTGGAAATGCGACTTTTATCCATTTGGATTAAATTGATTGAAAAAAATGTAAAATATCTTTTGATATCAGTATATACCATGATCCTTTTACTGCCAAGATCCAAATGTTAAAACTATCATGACAACGCAACCTGCTCTTAAAATATCTTTTATCTTCTATTTTATTTCGCCCAATCCCGCCATCCTGGAACCCGATAAGCCCATATCACCGGCAGGGGCCTCATTTTCCAGGGATAAATAGAAAAGTGCGCAGGCGTGCCCCGGTAGCTCCGGAACCAGGTATGCGGTCCTGCCGAGGGCATGGCTTCGCCCGGGTTCCCATTGAAAGCAAAAAGCTTCTTCCGCTCCAATAAGGTCCCCCAGCCTGCGCTTCTCCGTAGCCGGTTCGGCATGGGGATTTAAAAAAAGAACCGCCCAGGATTTATCGCCGGGATACGGGCGAACCGCTGCCAACAGCTTCCCCGGTTTGTCCCAATTGGGGAATAGCGCGCACCGCGGACGGACGCCCGGCTCAAGAAACCTGAAAAGCTTCAACCGGTCCGGAGGAATCCGGTGCAGCCGGTCCGAGGTATTCACGACGCCGCCCAGCATGCCGTTCCAAAACGCCAGGGACCGGGTTTCCTCTTCGGTGAGACGGGTGAAGTAATCCCGCAAATAAAGCACATCCGGATCATTCTGCCACCAGATATTATTGAAATACTGATCCGCGACGGATTCTTCCAGCATATTTCCAAGGCCCCCGACGGACCATTCACAGCCTACGTCGTTTCCAATGCGGACGGCATCCGCAAAACCGATGAGCGGCGCAAAGGGGGCGATGCATGCCAGCCAGAAACTATCCGGACCGATCTCTTCCCGCACCATCCTGACCACATCCATGAAATACTGGACCGATGTCTTGCCTGGAGTGAACCTGCGCACGGCGGTGGAATCCCGCAAGCCCCAGTCCATGAAGTCCGTTTTATAGTAGGCCGCCCCCCAGGACCGAAAGGTGCGGAACACATTTCGCAGATAAGCGAAGGCTTCCGGATGGCTGGTGTCCAAAACATACGTTTCTTCATTTTCCGCGCCGTCGTAATTTCTCCATTCCGCGAGAGGCTTGCCGTCCGGGGTGTGAAGAACCCAGCCGGGATGTTCCTGATAAAGGCGGCTGCGGTTTCCCACCATAAAAGGCGCCACCCAGATCCCGGCCCGGAATCCCGCCGCCCTGATCTCGCTAAAAACCGCCGCCATCCCTTCCGGCCATCTCTCGTTAGAGTGAAGCCAGTCGCCGGCCGTGCAATATCCGTCGTCAATCTGAATCGTCTGGAGCGGTACCGGCGGATCCAGCCTTTTCAATCCCGACAATACATCCCGCAGATCATCCATGGTGAAATATTTCGCCCGTTCGTACCATGAGCACCAATGATATGCGGGAGGCTGGCGGAGCTCCACGCCCGCCGCCCGGCCCAGTTCAGCGGCAAAACGCTGCAATGTTTCAAAGGGTTTGGAACCGGATATAAAACGCAAGGATGGGAGAACCAATATTCCCGCTGCGGGTTTGATTTTTTCCGTAGAAAATCCCGCCTCCCAGAAAACCTCCGCGCAGACCGCATGACGGTCCACCAAACCCCATCGATGCCGCCTGTTGTATATGGTGGTGCGCTGCAAAAAGTCCCTGTGTTCAAACGCCCCCGCCGCGAGAGTCGCGCCGCTGGGCGCCAGTAATGCGGCAACGGCATAACTTTCTAACGTCCAGGCGCCTTCCATTTCAGACAATATTTTGATACCGCTGGGGCCGCCGAAACCCAATCCCTGCTTGAAAAGACGGTCCGCCCCGCTCACCGCCGCCTGAGCCATGGGAAAAATCCAGTGCGGGGCATTTCCCTGCCCTTCCCAGACCGCAGATAAAATCAGTTGATCCTTGTCCGCGCCGAAGAATAACGTTATTTTGCCATCCGCCAGGCGGTAGATGATCTCCCCTCCGGATTCCCCGGGTTTGCACTCAAGACCGCAGGGGTGTATGGGCCTGTAATCAAAGGCGGGATAACAATTCAGCAAGGATAACGGTCCCGCCAACAGATCAAAGGAACCGTCCTCGCGCAACAGCCATTTCATTTCCATTTTCTGCATCCTTCTTTCCCCTAATGTTTATGGAGCTTTCGTGCACAAAGCCTTTAAGACTGAAATAAAAACCTTTTTCCCATCATTTCGGCATTGTCCACATTTTTCCTTTCAAAGGCAATTGCGTTGTTACCTTAATTCAAGGTCTTGCCACTAAATATAGTGTATGGCTGCCATTAGGCTATCGATATTTAATGGCAAGACGTAAAATTATTATAACAACGCAAAATTGCTCTTTCAGTTATTCAAATCTTGTCATTCAATCCTCTGCGGCATAATTTTATTGACAATCATTACCATTAAATTTATAATAGAATTAGCTAATATTTATTGTTTAGCTAAAGTGAGGGGTCCAATGGAGGTTGCATCAACGGAAGTCCAGAACAATTTCGGCACATATCTGAAGCTGGCTCAGGTGGAGGAGGTTTTTATCACTCGTAACGGCAAAAGGATTGCGGTGTTGAGAATCTGGGAGGAACCGTGCAACGCAGCCGAAAGCAAGACGGTTTACCGGACGGAACACCCAAGGATGTCCGCGGAAGAATTCCTGAAATTATCGGAAGCAAGCGAGAACCGTTACGAGCTGATCGACGGGGAAGTTTATCAATTGGCCTCCCCATCCTATGAACATCAGCGGATTATTGGCGAGTTGTTCAGCCAGATTTATCAATGGGCGAAAGGCAAAAAATGCAAACCCGTCACATCCCCATTTGATATAAGAGTGCAAAAGGATGACAACTTGAATGTCGTCCAGCCGGACATTGTGATAATTTGCGACTACGCCAATATCGATGAACAGGGTAAATACAACGGCGTCCCAACCCTGGTTATCGAGGTGCTCTCCGATGCGACCCGGCACAAGGATATGCTGAAAAAACTGAATCTCTATATGTGCGGCGGCATCAGGGAGTACTGGATCGTCAACCCCGCGAACCGGGAGGCATATGTTTACTCCTTTGAATCCGGCGAGATCGGCAATTACCGCGTC
Organism: Bacillota bacterium; assembly: GCA_050260475.1. Taxonomy (GTDB): domain Bacteria; phylum Bacillota; class UBA4882; order JBLNCG01; family JBLNCG01; genus JBLNCG01. The sequence continues at coordinate 15,291 of JBLNCG010000014.1, read as the reverse complement.
TTTAAAGGGACGGAAGGCGCGGCGTCGGAAGCCCTGGAGGATCTAGTCATAAGGTTGGAACAAGTGTTTGCGGCGGAATAAAGGCGGGAAGCATATCTTTGGCATGACGCATACGGCCCGATCCGGCCGATTTCCATTGCTCCTTATACTGTTCGCCTCATGGCATTCAACCTTGACGCCGGGCAAAGAGCGTCTTTTTCCGATGAAGCTTGCAACCTGCTTAAAGGGATAAATATCAAGGGACTTATTGGATTCTGCGATATTGAGCAATTCGTGCAAAGTTTCATCAAACACGTGTTTGAATACATTTAATCACCGGTTCTATAGATGTTAAAGCAAAAGAATAATGGAGTTCCCGTTATGGCCGAAAACCTTGAACCATATCGCCCCTTATATCATTTTACGCCTCCGCACGGCTGGATCAACGATCCCAACGGCCTTGTATGTTTCCGTGACCAGTGGCACCTTTTTTACCAGTATTATGAATCCGGACAAGTGGATGGCATGCAATGGGGGCATGCCGTAAGCAGCGATTTAATCCGCTGGAAGCATTTGCCGCCCGCCATCGGCCCGGATCAGCACGGCCAAATCTGGTCGGGCAGCGCGGTGGTGGACCATTCTGACACCAGCGGGTTATTCCACGGGCAGGCGGGCATGGTGTGCTTTTTTACTTATTGGAATTCTTCCGATAACATGCAATGCCAGGGTATGGCATACAGCCCCGACGGTTTTACGTTTTATAAATTCTCCGGCAATCCCGTCATTCCGTATTTGCCGGACGGTGAAAAGGAATTCCGGGATCCAAAGGTCTTCTGGCACACTCGAAGCCGGCGGTGGATTATGGCCGTCGCCGGCGGGAAACTGCGCGTCTATAGTTCCTCAAACCTTCTGGACTGGCAATTCGAGAACATCAACGAAGGCCTGGAAACCGAATGCCCGGACCTGTTCGAACTCCCCGTTGACGGGGGCAAATCAGAACATAAATGGATTTTAAGCGGCGGAGGACGGTGGTATATGATCGGGGATTTTGATGGAAAGTGTTTCATACCGCGGAGCGAACGCCTTCCTATGAACCACGGTCCGGATTTCTACGCCACCCAAAGCTGGAGCGACGCCCCCGGCGGCAGGCGCATCACTATTTCCTGGCTGTTCAATTGGATTTACAAATCCCGACCCGTCCACGGCAGGATACAGAATAGTTTCCCGACGCAGCCGTGGTCCGGGGGATGCCTTACGGTGCCATGCGAATTGTCGCTGCGGACCACGTCCGAAGGCTTGCGCCTGGTCCAGCATCCGGCGCCGGAATTGGAAAGGTTCCGGGCTCCCCTGTGCGATATCAAAAACTTGTTGATTAAGCCCGGTTCCGTCAATCCCCTGGATGGTGTACGCGGCAAAGCCCTGGATATAGAGCTGGTTGTCCAATCGCCCCTCCGATCCTTTTGGAATCTGCGTATTCCGGCGAACAGCGACCGGTTTTATACCGTGGGTTTCGATGCGGAGAAAAAATCGCTTTTCCTGGACCGTACGAGCGGTGGATTTGAAGCGGCGCCGTCCTTTGCGGAGCGCTATGAAGCGCCGCTGCCAATCCGGCCCGATGGATCGGTCTCCCTGCGCATCCTGACGGATGGGTGCAGCATTGAAGTCTTTGATGAAACTGGACTGGTGACGATGTCCGCATTCATACTCCCCGATCCCGCCGCCGACGACATCGTTTTCGAATCTTCAGGCAGTGATGTTGCCATACGGCGTTTGGCGGTATATGCGCTCCAGACCCGCAACGCAGCGTTTGAATAGTTGTCTGCGATCATCTCCCATAAACGGAATTTATGGATGAATGTCATATCTACAAACATGAATGAAAGATATATAATTAATAGAGCGCAAATTTATTAAGGAAATAAACCTTATGAAACAAATTGCGTTGTTATATTAATGACAATCCGAGGGGACCAATGAAACCTATGAACAAATTCCCTATTTACCTGCTCATTACATTGCTCATGGTCCTGGGCTATGGGTATATCAAATTATCCGCCGCTTCCGCTGACAAGTATGTTTCGGTCGACGGCGACGACAGTTGGCCGGGGACACTTACGAAGCCGTGGAAAACCATCAACCACGCGGCGAAGGTTTTAACCGCGGGGCAGCGGGTTTACATCCGGGGCGGCACATATATGCTTGATGTCAATATCATGCCCGCCAACTCCGGAACCGCCAAAAAATGGATCTCCTATGAAGCTTATCCGGGTGAGAAACCGGTCATCGACGGGATCAACGTTCCTTTTGACGTGCGTTCGCCCGACGAAATGCCCGCTTTCGAACAGGGTATCTTCTATGTATTGGATAAAAGCCACATCCGCATAAAAGGACTGACTATAAAAAACTCCCACGGGGCCGGGCTGATGTTCCGGCGGTGCAACAACATCGAGGTCATCGGCAACGCGGTAACGGACACCTTCGGTCCGGGGATCGCCTGCTGGAAAGGGAGGGCGAGGGATTTCAGCCCGTATTCGCATTTCAAGGTTATCGGCAATTACCTTTCCAATACCAATTCCTATGACCTGGATCGCAAGCCCAGATGGAGGATGAGCGAACCTCCCCATGAGGCAATATCCATGGCGGGCGTGAGTTACTTCGAAGTGGCCTACAACGAACTCGACCATTGCGACAAGGAAGGGATCGACATCAAGGAAAACGCCTCGCACGGCGTCGTCCATCACAACTACGTTCACGGCGTCACACGCCAGGGTTTATACGCGGATGCATGGTTCGGGGAATTGACCGACATCGAATTCCATCATAACGTGGTCACGGACAGCATGTGCGGCATAGCCGTAAGTTCCGAGAACGGCCCTGAAACCAGCGATATCCGTATCCACCATAACCTGCTATATAAGAACAACTTTTACGGGGTTTATTTTTCAGAATGGGGAGCGGATCTGCCGAGGAGAAACATTCTGATCGAAAACAACACATTATGGATGAACTATATCGGCGGCATCTATTTTTCCAGCGACAACATCTCGGACGTCTCCATCCGCAACAACATCATCGCCGAAAACGCGCTTTTCCAGATAGGCTTCTCAGACCGGTGGTCCGAGGACGAAATTAGGGAAAAAAACATTGAAGCGGAATATAATTTAATATGCCAATCAAAGACGGTAACTTATCCCGTTTGGACATGGTCGCCCAAAGGGGATAGATGGGCATCGCCGTGTACAGGCGCAAATACGGTTTCCGCTTTGCCCGGCTTTACTGACGCCGCCAATGACATTTACACCCTGGCGGCCGATTCAGCGGCCATAGACGCGGGTAAACCCGGTAAAAGTTATAACGATCCCAATAGGACGAGAAGCGACATCGGCTTCATGTACTTTAAAGAACCCGACTGGGCCTGGTGGCTGGAGTCCGATTTCCCCGCGGGAAAAGGAGAAAAGTATCTGCAATCAAAAAAGAAGAATAAAAAATGGTAAGGTTGCATCATATTTAAGCTGTCCATAAAGTTCCCGATTCTGGGAACTTTTTTTTGTAATAAAGGTCTATTAGTATAACAAATGTACGGAGGTGTTCGTCGATGAAAAAAGCTCCCATATACATAGTCCCCGCATTGATCCTGGCTTTATACGCCGCTTTGCCGTTTTCTGCAGCCGGGCATCGGGAGAATGTGATCCAGATGGCCATCCTGCTTGACACGAGCAACAGTATGGACGGCCTTATAGACCAGGCGAAATCCCAGCTCTGGAAGATCGTCAACGAGCTGGCCCGGGCCAGGAAGAACGGAAAGACGCCCGGATTTGAAGTGGCTTTATACGAGTATGGCAAATCGAGCCTCCCTTCCGGCGAAGGTTATCTGCGCATGATCGTCCCGCTTTCCACCGATTTGGACAGAATCTCGGAAGAGTTGTTCAACCTTGCCACATACGGCGGGGAAGAATATTGCGGTCATGTCATCAAATCGGCAGTAAACGGTTTGCATTGGAGCAATCATTCCGGTGATTATAAAGTAATCGTGATAGCCGGCAACGAACCGTTCACCCAGGGAAACGTGGATTATAGAAAATCATGCGGAGCCGCGTCCGCAAAAGGTATTATTGTAAACACTATCTTCTGCGGAGAGCGCCGGGAGGGGATCCTTACCCAGTGGAAAGATGGGGCTGAAATTACCGGCGGCTCCTATATGAACATTGATCATAATTACCGGATCCCGGAAATCATCGCCCCGCAGGATGAAGAAATTCTGGAATTAAACCGGGAATTGAATAATACATATATCCCCTATGGTAAAAAGGGTGAAGAAAACAAGGCGCGGCAAGAAACGCAGGACGCCAACGCCGCATCGGAAAGCCGGGATTCTTATGTGCAACGGTCCATGGCCAAAGCTTCGCCTTTATACGACAATGCGGCCTGGGATTTGGTGGATGCGGTAAATACAAACGGCGCGGGATTTCTGGATAAATTAAAGGAAGAAGAACTGCCGGAAGTAATGCGCCGCATGACCAGGGAAGAAAGGCGGGAATACATTGCATCGAAAATAAAGGAGAGGGAGCGCATCAAAAACAGGCTGAATGAATTGCAGGAAGAGAGACGCGTTTATATAGGGAATACGATGAAGAATCTTGCCGGCCAGAATTCATTTGATATGGCGGTAATAGAAGCCGTTCGCCGGCAGGCCGCAAAAAAAGGCTTCTGGTTTTAAAAAGCCAAAACGAGTCCGCAAAACGCGGACTCGTTTTGGCTTTTCCATGCTAAACGGACTATTTTTTCATTTTCCGCAGCTCATCCAGAGCCTGGGTTTCGTAAATGGGCGAACCTTTGAAATTATACAGTTCCGGCAGCGAATGGGTTACTTTCAGCACGATTTCGGCTTCGCGGATGTCGCCGCGGCGGAAAAGAAGGGCGAAGCCGGGGAACTGCCCGAAGATGGGCGGCGTCAACAGGGCGAATTTCGGGCAGCCGGTCTCCCAGGTCACATTGCCGGCCGCAAAGAAACAGACGGCATCCAGGCCTTCCAAGGCCCCGTAAGCCGCCCACATGGGTACAGATTCTCCCTTGAACCGGTTGGGATTGGTCCAGCCGGTCTCCGAAATCATATACGGGTAATTGTCAATATTGAAAATCTGGACAACAGACGCCTCCGGCTCAAGCAGCGCCGAACGGTCTTTAAACACATCCCCTTCCTCCACCGCGTAAGAGGTATGCCTTCCCTCATGCTTGCCGCTGAAATACGCCGCGTGGCGGTCGATGATATCACCCGCAGTATAGGTATACCTCTCTAAACAATCCAAGGTTTTCGGATCGACGGTTGTCCAGTTACTGCAGCTTATCATGCTCTTGGAACCGAGTTCGTCGCGGATGAATGAGGCCATTTTGTGATAAAACTTCTTCTGGAATTCCACCAGGAATTGTACTTGATCGCTCATGCGTTTGCGCTTGTCTCCGGCACCGCTGCCCTGGGCCGACATATTGAAGGCGTCAAGCACTATCGCAATACCCTCGGCGGGTTTATCCCCATACTGGTAGGCGCCCGAACCCCAATGTGCCGCGGCCTTCTCCACGGAACCGTATTTATTGGCAAGCCAGGCACCGAACATGGCGTCCAGTTTTCCCATCTGCACCTTGGGAATAGTGTCCCGGCTGAATGTGCCGAAGAAAAAGCTGTCCTCGTTCTGAATCTCGATGATCCCCACCGCCGGTTCCTGCGCCAACGGAATCCCGGTGTAAGGATTTTTCGTGGTTAACAAGATCCTAAGCCAGGTTTTGTATATCTCCTGGAATTTTTCGTCGATCATCAATAAAACCCATGGATTTTTATTCCCGATGTCATATCCCTCGATGCCGTAATCGGATTTCATCTGAATCCAGAGCGGAAAATAAAAGCTGATGTTAACATATATCCCTTCTTTTTTCATCTGCGCGATAAAATAATGCAGTTTATCCAGGTAAGCCTGGTTGACCTTGCTCAGGTCATTGCCTGCGCCGTCGGCAAGGCCGCCGTGGACTCGCACCATGTTTACGCCGTGTTTGGAAAGGTGCCTGGCGAAATAGTCGATGGCCGCCTTGTCGTTCCTTACGATATCGCCGCCGGCGTTCACCGCCCAAAACCGCACGGGCGTGCCGTCGCCCAGCGTGACACGCGAGCCGTCGCGCCTGATGAAACCATTTATGCCGGCTTCTTTCTCATTCAAATACCGCAGGTCGATAGGCGACTGGTTGAAGGCATCAAAACCGGGCTCGAAGCTCCAGTAACCGGGCTCCTCCAGTTTTGTTTTCTCCCCAGGCTTATATTTCATGTAAGGAGGCACCGGCATTTTGCTCATGTAAAAACAGTCAAAAGCAAAGGTCATTTGCTCCCCTTCCTTGGTCAGTAAAACTATTTCCAGCATATGATTACCCTTCGCAAGTTTCACCTTGCCCATGCTTACCCAGTTTACGCCGATATATTGCTGCAGATCTGCGCTGTCTAAGAGGGCGATATCCTGGCCGATAGTTTGCCATTCCTGCTTATCGAATCGCCAGCGGAAAGGCCCGTGTTTCCAAAACTTGCGGCACCAGATGAAATATTCCCCGTCTTCCGGGGCATAAACCTGATATTTTACATAAATTTCATCCTTGCCTCTTCTTAAATCGCTGGAAAACCAGTTTCCGCCGGAAAGGATCTCAGGGGATTTTACGTAATAAGACGCTTGTAAACCCCCCGGCCCCGGGGCATTGGTTTCGTAATAATTTTCACCCTCCCACCAGCATGAGGCGGTTTTTTGTTTTGTGCTTTTCTGCTGAGGCAAATCCGCCGCGGATGCAATGACATACATGGAGTCCTTGGGCAGTTTGATTTGAATCTTCCCGCTCTTTTCCGGAGCGCCGGCTTTCTTTATTACATAACCGTTTTCATCAAGAATGCTGATTTTTTTAACTTTCGTACAGCCTTTCAGCGTTACCTGGGCATTGAGCTCAAGCACATTCACGGGATAGTTTCCCATCTTCACAATCTGTCCCTTGACAACCTCCCGGCCGTAAGGTATTTCTTCCGTGGAAGCCTGGATCAGGATTTTCTCCGAATCGCTGAGCGGTTTGCCATCCAGGGAAACCGCCAGAATACTGGCATACTCAGTCTTGCATTCCACAATAACATTGCCGAGCGCGACGGCGCCAGCCTTGCCCAGAAATCCCACCACGCCCTGGCTCTTAGGCGTATCGATCTTCAAGATGCCTTTCCCGTAATCCCAGTTCAATTCCCCGGTGACGCTCTTAATGGTTTTACCGGCCCGATCGATATAGGATGCCAGGTCCTTCGCCTCTATGGCCGGCTTCCCCTGGGAGTATGCCTGGACCACTTTCCCCGCAAAAAAGGCCATAGAGTCAACAACATTTTCGGCTTTTACAGGCTGTGGAACACCTCCGGCGGCAATTACACAAGCCAGGTTCAATATGCAAAAAAATAAAAATATGTACCGTTTCATAGGGATTGCCACCTCCAATAATAATATATAGATTTATATTCATGATGAAAATGCCGATTCCTTCAACGAACTTCCATCCCGAATAAAACATGACATAAAATTTTTCAATGCATGAAAATCCACCGCATCCCAGGTGCCCTCATGATAACTCCTCCTTACAGTTTAAAAACAATAACCCGCCCCATGAAATAGGGACGGGTCTAACCTCGCGGTTACGCCCTGATTGGCATGAAACTTCCCAATAAGCATCATGCCCGGCTTATACGTTCGTGAAAATCCCTGTTTGTAAAACAGGATCCTATTTTAACCACGGCCCTTCTCTCTTTCCATGCGGTTTCCGGTTACATCCCCTGGGGCATCGATAATGCATATATTAATATTATTAAAGGCAATCGCGTTGTTGCCTTAATTTAAGGTCTTGCCACTAAATATAGTGTATGGCTACCATTAGGATATCGATATTTAGTGGCAAGACGCAAAAATATAGTTACAACGCAAGTTGCTCTATTATTATATCGCGTGAGATTTGCACAAGTCAATAAAGCGATAGCGAGTTTTATTCACTTCACCGCAACCTCATACCAAAACGTATTTTCCCTGCCGATGGAGAAAGTCCAGCCCTTTTCGCCTCGTTCCACCGGGACTGTCTTACCGGTGCGGAATCCATGGTGATCCAGTACATTTACAGTAATCTTCTTCTTCGAATAGAAAGTGATCTTCGCCGCCACGGGCTCCATCAAAATAGGCGCCTCGCCGGTGGAAATAAGGCTGTTGCGTTTATTATTATATACCTGCTTGCTGTTTTCCGCCCGGGCGGTGGCCGTAAGCAGCATTTTTCCCGCGCCGGAAAGCGGCTTGCCGTCCAGGCTGCTCAGCACCACCTGGCAAAACGGCGTACCTGCTTCTACTTGCATTTGCCTTGTGGATACGCTTTGCCCGCCGATAAAGCCAAGCGCCCCCTGGGTCCGGGGCGTATCGAAAAACACAATCCCCTCGCGGCCCATCCATTTCAACTCGCGAGTATCGCTTTCATAGGTCCCCGGTTTTAAGGCAACGGACGGATTTTCCGGGGCGCCGGCCACAAACTTGATCCCGACTCTCCGCACCAGGGGAATTCCCATGGGCATTACGGGAAGAAAATTGGCAAGTTTTTCGTCCGCGCTGTTGACTTCCATAATGTAACTCCCTGCGGCAGGAGCCGCGTCTTTGCGTAAAAACATCAGCGCCGCGGGGATGCGGGCAGCCATGACATGAGGCTTATTGCCGATATCGAAGCATTTCTCCATTTTGGGCCGCCAGTCGCCGCCCGTATAATCGAACTGCAGGACGCCGTCCCAGCCCTGGAAAACTCCATAAGCCGCCATAATCATCGGGCCTTCCGTGATATACTCGTTCATCCAGCAGCAATTCCACTCGCTCACCGTGAAAGGCTTCCCCTCCACCCGGGCGTTTCCCACCGTCAAACTGGTGGGTTTTTTAACCATGGGATTGTTCGTGAACGTATTGGCCGGATCGAATCCCCCCGACGGATGATCCCAGTACGTGTGGCGATCGATGAAATCCAACCTGGCGTTGGACAATAAGTCGCCGACGTAATTGAAGTAGAAGTTGGAACCCGTAATGGGGTACTTCACCCCCAGGGCCCTTAAATAATCCCTCAATTCCATAAAAACTTCGGTTTGTCGTTCGTACAGGAACCTTGCGACCGTCTGCTCCCGGCTTTCCAGCAACGCCATGACCGTCCCGTCCGGACGCATTTTGCCGCTTGCTTCACACCACTTGGTAAAATCGCCGTCCAGCTCCGCCAAATACGTTGCCGGTACATTGAAATATCCCTGAAAGTGGAAAAGGGTGCTTTCGTTGATAATGTCGGTGAGGGCTATGGCCGGTTCTTCCGCATAACGGGTTTTGGTATATGGATTCACGTGCGTGAAAATCTGCCGCGCGTATTCCTTTTCCAGGGCGATAATCCCTTCATTGAATAGACCGACGATCTTGCCGCCCCTCTCCACTTTGTCCGCGTCCGGAATGTCCGTTCCTGCGAAGAAGCGGTTCACCAGCAGATCCAGGAATATGTATATGCCTTGCTTTTTCAACTGGTATATGAAGTAATCAAGCCGTTCCAGCGATTCTTCCGATAACCGGGAGTCCGGCGCGTTGCCGCCTTTAATGTTGAAAATATTCGGCGCAGCCCAATCGGCATCCATATGATGAAGCCGTGCCATATTGCAGCCGAATTTCGCCAGCCGGGCCGCGGTCCGTTCCGCGGTGGCATGATCGGGAAAACAATCGCCGGCCGTAATGTTCACACCCCAGAACCGGGCGGGCGTGCCGTCACCGAATATGAACCGGCCGTTCTTGACTGTTAAAAATCCGCGCCTGCCGGCGGGTTTATCCAAAAGATGCGAAAGATCGACGATAGATGTTTTTTTGTAATCATCCGGCGCCGTGGTCAGCGCATACCACCCCGCGGTGTCGGTGTTTTGCGCGCAAACCGAAACAACACCGGTCCACATAAACAGTAAAGGGAGCACCCAAACCATATATTTCCGGATAACCATGTAAAAGCCTCCTTTCATTTCCCTAAGGTTTTTTATCCCTTCCGGACAATAAGTCATGGATTTTACCGGTAGCGTCAAAAAGAGAGCTTATGGATTCATCATAATTGAGGTGATCGATGACCGCGGAAAGGAGTTTGGAAACGTCCACCTCCACAAACCATTCGTAATTTCTGATTTCTTCCGGAACATAGATCAGGTTGGTCGCGTAAAAACGCTTGATCAGCCCTTTGGCGTAATAATCCTTGATTTTACCGACGCCTTCGGTGAAAAGGGCGAACGTGGCTCCCACATAGACATTGGCCGCGTTGCGCTTCTTCAACTCCCTGGCGATGTCCAGCACGGATTCCCCGGATGCGATGATATCGTCCACGATCAGGACGTCTTTCCCTTCCACATCCGTACCCATATATTCATGCTGGATGATGGGGTTTTTCCCGTTGACGATCTTGGTATAGTCCCGCCGCTTATAAAAAAGCCCCACATCCACCCCGAGTACGCTCGCATAATATATGGCCTTGTCCATCGCGCCGGTATCCGGGCTGATGATGATCAGTCTGGACTTGTCCACCACAAGTTCCTTCTCTGTATTGACGAAGGACCTAATAATGTCATACGTGGGGTGCAGGCTTTCGAAACCGATGAGGGGTATGGCGTTCTGCACGCGGGGATCGTGGGCGTCGAACGTGATGATGTTCTTCACCCCCAGCCTTTCCAATTCCTGAAGGGCAATAGCGCAGTCCAGGGATTCGCGGGAATTCCTCCGATGCTGCCTGCCCGCGTAAAGAAACGGCATGATCACGGATATCCTTCTGGCGTTGCCGGCAATGGCGCAGATGGTCCTCTTGATATCCTGGAAATGTTCATCAGGACCCATATAAGTCCTCCTGCCGAACATCTCATAGGTGCAGTTATAATTCCCCACATCCGCGATGATGTATATGTCCTTCCCGCGCACCGTTTCCTCCAGGCTTACCTTCCCTTCCCCGTTGGAAAACCGGATATTCTTGCAGGCAATGAGATAGGTGTCCTTGACCTCATCCGGCTGGTATTGGCCGCCTCCAAACGCAGTCCGGGATTTTCTCCTGGCGGTGAGGTGCTGGTTGATCTTATCCCCCAAATCCTTGCAACTGTCCAGTACGATGATTCCCAGCGTGCCGTAAGGAATCTTCGCAGATTTGGCTGCATCCATCAAGCTTTCCCCCCTCCTTTTTATTGTTTTCAGTAAGCCCGGGCGAAGATCACCATATCTTTGGCCGCTCTACCGCAGCAGACGCATTTGCCGCCGATTTTCTCCTGTTTAAAAGGGATGCACCTGGCGGTGGCGGCGGTTTTTTCCTTGATCTTGTCCTCACAGTCGCTTTCCCCGCACCACATGGCCTTCACAAAACCCTGTTTCGCATCCATTTTCCGCACGAATTCCTCCAGATCCAAGGCAGTATGCGTTCTTTCAGTGCGATTAGCGAGGGCCTTTTGATATAAAGCCTCCCGAATCGATGTCAGGAGGGCGCCGATATCCGTTTCCAGCCGGTCCAGGCCGGTTTCGGTTTTCGCGCCCGTATCCCTGCGCACCAGCACCGCCTGGTTCTTTTCCAGATCCCGGGGGCCGATCTCCATGCGGAGCGGTACGCCCTTCATCTCCCATTCGTTGAACTTCCAGCCCGCGGAATAATTTTCCCTGGCGTCCATCTCCACCCGGTAACGTTTTTGCAGATCCCTGCAGATTTTCTCACAGGCCTCGAGCACCCCCGGCTTGTGCTGGGCCACAGGCACTACCGCCACCTGAATCGGCGCCACATCTGGGGGAAGAACCAGCCCGCGGTTGTCGCCGTGCGCCATAATAATCGCCCCGATCAGCCTTGTGGAAACCCCCCAGGAGGTTTGCCAGCAATATTCCAGCGCTCCTTCCTTGTTCTGATAACGAATCTCAAAGGGAACGGAAAAATTTTGTCCGAAATTATGGGAGGTGGCGGATTGCAGCGCCTTACCGTCGTGCATCATGGCTTCGATGGTATATGTGCTCTCAGCCCCGGCAAATTTTTCCCTTTCGGTCTTGCGCCCTTTATAAACCGGGATGGCCAGGCTTTTTTCCGCGAATTCCTCATAAATATCCAACATCCGCAAAGTCTCCGCTTCGCTCTCCGCATGGGTGGCATGCACCGTATGCCCTTCCTGCCATAGAAACTCGCTGGTGCGCAGGAATGGCCGGGTGGTCTTCTCCCACCTCACCACATTGCACCACTGGTTGTATAAAAGCGGCAGGTCGCGCCAGGACTTCACCCATTTGGAATACATCACACCGAACAGCGTTTCCGAGGTAGGCCGCACGCACAACCTTTCCTCCAGCTTCTCGCTGCCGCCCATGGTCACCCAGGCCACCTCCGGCGCAAAGCCTTCCACATGCTCCTTTTCCTTGGTCAGCAGGCTCTCGGGAATAAAGAGAGGAAAGTAAACGTTCTGGTGCCCGGTTTCTTTAAATCTCGCATCGAGAATGCGCTGTATCCTTTCCCAGATGGCGAAACCATACGGCCTGATCGCCATGCATCCTTTGACTTGGGCATAATCGGCCAGCTCCGCTTTTAGGACAACATCAGTGTACCATTGGGAAAAATCCTCCTCCATGTTGGTAATCTCCTTGACAAACTCTTTTTCCGCATTTGGCGCCATTATCGCAGCCCTCCCCATATTCGTTCCGGTCCCGGATCAGCGCAGTCCATATGGTCCGCCATTTAACTTGTTTTATTCTTCGCATCCCGGCATATAAATTCCTCCCGCCGGAAAAAAATATCCCGGTTTTCTCAAATGTCGGGATATAATATATTTTATTTTTATGCCGGTTATAATGCGGCTATTGTGTTTAAAATTCCTGCTGCTAATGACAATTGCATGATTTACCTTTTGGCGGTCAGCCTGCCGTCGTTCTTCAGGATGCTGTGCGGCGGAACAGTACCCCGCACGGAGGTAAGAGGATATATGATGCTGCCTTTGCCCACCACCGTGCCCGGATTGAGCACCGCGTTGCAGCCGATTTCCACATAGTCGCCGATAACGGCGCCGAATTTTTTCAAGCCGGTATCCAAATATCCTCCCCCCGGCTTCTGAACCTTGACGGAATCCTTGAGGGATTTGACATTGGAAAGAATCACGCCCGCCCCCAGGTGGGCCTTGTATCCCAGGATGGAATCGCCCGCATAATTGAAATGCGGGACTTGCGCGCCGTTAAACAGCACGGTGTTTTTAACTTCCGTGGAATTGCCCACCGTAACCTCGTTGCCGATAATCACGTTTTCCCGCAGATACGCCGCGTGCCTGATCTGGCTGTCATACCCGATCACCGCCGGGCCCTTGATGACCGCCGATGCTTCGATGACAGTCCCCTTGCCCACCCAGACGTTTTCCGCTATCCGTTCGAAATCCCTGGGCAGCCCGGCAGCCAATTCCAGTAAAAAATCCTTTATCTTAGGCAGCGCCTCCCAAGGGTATGCGAGACCGGCGAAAAGCGCTCCGGCCAAGGTCTGATCCAGGTCCAGCAACCCGGTAATCTTATATACGGAATCGTTCATCCCCGCACTACCGCCCTTCTTTTTATGATATGATGATGTCTGATCTGCCTTTCAATATCCTGCAAAGCTCCGGATAATCCAGCGCTTTCTGTTCCCGCTCAGCCAGGTCTTTTAGAATATAAACGCCCTTTTCCGCCTCCTCCGGCCCGATGATCACCGCATAAGGAATTTTTTGCTGATCTGCATACTTGATCTGTCTATCCAGTTTGCTTATATCGGGATAAATCTCCACCGCAACGCCGGCTTTCCGCAAATCCCTGGCAAGTTTGAGGGAAGCATCCCGGAGTTCGGGGGAAAACACGGTGATCAAAGCCCTGGCATGCACCGGGGACAGGGCGGGCAGCTTCCCGAGTTCTGCCAGAAGTTCGTAAACAGCCATATCTCCGGGGGCGAAGCCGACGCCCGGAAGGCGTTTCTTCCCGCCCACCTGAAGGGTCAGGTTGTCGTACCGGCCGCCCCCGAAAAGGGCGCGCCTGAGGCCGGTTTTGGCCCAGGCTTCAAAAACCGTCCGGGTATAGTAATCGAAGCCGCGGATGATCTTCAAATCCGGTTCGCAGTATTCAGCCACGCCGTTCGATTTTAGCAGGGAAAACAACTCCGCCAGCCACGGAGAAAAAGAAAACTCCTTGCTCTCGAGAAATTCCAGCAACGCTCCTATTTGGCCCTGATTCAAGCCCAATTCCCGGAGGCTGTTGTGGAAAACTTCCGGCGGCGCTTTGTCCATACGATCGATGGCCCGGAACAGGGGCGTCACCTTTTCCGCTGAAAGCTTCAGCTTATCCGTGATCCATTCCTGCATGGCGGCGCGGTCGTTGACTTTGATGACCGCCTCGCCCGCGGTTAGGCCCAGCTCCTTCAAGCTGAGCGCCGCGATGGTCAGAATCTCCGCATCGGCCAGTATGCTTTCACTGCCGATACAGTCGACGTTCCACTGGAAAAAGCCCCGTCCCCTCCCCCGCTGGGGCTTTTCATAGCGGAAGAAAGGCCCGAACGACTGCCACCGCACAGGGAGAGGCAGTTCGTTCTCCTTTTGCGCCACCATGCGCGCCAATGTCGGAGTTAATTCCGGGCGCAGCACCAGACGGTTGCCGTCCCGGTCCTGCATGGAAAAAGTTTGCTGCGTGACAATCTCCTCGCTGGACTTTTCCAGATACAATTCCATGGGCTCCACAATCGGCCCCTCATATTCCTGGTAGCCGAAAAGAGCCCCGATATCAAGCCATTTCCGTGCAAGCCACTTTTGAAAAGCCCACTCCCCGGGATAAAAATCCCGCATCCCCTTGACGGACTTAATAAGTACGTTAGCCATGACCGGTCTCCTTCGGCAGGAAGGTAAAAGAAAAAGGATAGTCGGTACTATCCCTTTTTATTATAACTGGCATGCATAATAAAAACAATAAGTTTTCTTAAAAAGGCATTGCGTTGTTACCTTAATGCTGGTACTTAGTTTCCAAAATAACTATAATTGCATTGGCCAAAGTTTCCGCGTGTTCATTGCAATTGGATGGTATCGCAACTCAAAGGCATTTATGAAACTAAGTACTAGGTCTTGCCGCTAAATATAGTGTACGGCTGCCATTAGGCTATCGATGTTTAGAAGCGTTGTGATAAAGTCGAACTCACCCCCGTTCCCCCTCTCTTCTGCGGAATAGAGGGGGACATGGCAAGGCTTCGAAGGCTCAGGATTACCCTCCCTTTCGCAAAAGAGAGGTC
>JBLNCG010000013.1:0-6949 GCA_050260475.1 Bacillota bacterium | reverse complement strand
GTTTATGACGTTAAAGTGCATATAGTATGGATTACGAAGTATCGTAAAAAAGTGCTCTATGGTCAGGTAGCGGAACGAGCAAGGGAATTAATACGAGAAGTATGTAGAGAGCACGATGTAGAGATAATATCGGGTAATTTATCTAGAGATCACATCCACTTGCTCGTTTCGCTACCGCCGTATATATCTGTAAGCAAACTTGTGCAGTATCTCAAAGGCAAAAGTTCAAGAAAGCTGTTGATGGAATTTAAGGTATTAAGCAAAAGTTTCTGGGGTCAGCATTTATGGGGAAGAGGATATTTTGTCGCGAGTTCAGGAAATGTAACAGACGAAGTTATCATGGAGTATATAAAGGCACAAGGCGAGGCTGAAGAATTTAACAAGAATGATAACTTCGAGATCGAACAATCTTCAGCCGACTTATAGTCGGCACCCCAAACCTACCGGCTTCAGCCGGTAGTAGTTTAGTTCATTTAAATAGAGCAATTTGCGTTGTTGTGATAATTTTACGTCTTGCCCCTAATGGTAGCCATACATTAATTTAGCGACAAGACCTTGAATTAAGGTAACAACGTAATTGCCTAAATAAAAAGGCGTTATATCAATCCTGCCGACCCGTTTGAAAAGACGGGTTTTTATTTTTTAGCGGGAAATGCATGGCTTGATGTTCTAAGAGGATGTTTTTTTCAATATAAATATAATGTTCCAAATATTAAAGGAATCCTTGATTAATGAGTTTTATCGGGACGGTCCGCCTTTTCGGCATCGTGGAATAAAGCAATTCCTATGGATTTAAGCCGGCTTATTTAACTGGCTTCGCATTCTTACTGACGACGGCTGCTTCGGATAATTTCGGCAAAGTCTTTTCATGCCTGCCATTGTAATATTTTACTTAAATTAAAGGGGGAATATTCGTGACGGCTTTTGATGTATATCAGGATATTGCCGCGCGTACCGGCGGTGACATATACATCGGAGTGGTGGGGCCGGTGCGCACTGGTAAATCCACATTCATCAAACGTTTTATGGAGTTGGTGGTGCTGCCGAACATCAAGGACCATTATGACAAGGAACGGGCGCAGGATGAATTGCCGCAAAGCGGAGCGGGCAAAACCATCATGACCACCGAGCCGAAATTTATCCCCGGCGAGGCGGTCACCATCTACATCAACGACAATCTGAAGATGAACGTGCGGATGGTGGACTGCGTCGGGTATGCGGTGGACGGGGCTTTGGGGTATGAGGAGTTTGAGAGCCCCCGCCTGGTCCGTACGCCATGGTCCGAGCAGGAAATGACTTTCGAGGAAGCGGCCGAACTGGGCACCAAGAAAGTAATCGATGAACACTCCACGATAGGCGCGGTGGTGCTCACCGACGGTTCCATCACAAACCTCGAACGGCAGCAGTATATTCAGGCGGAGCGCCGGGTGATTGAAGAATTGAGAACAATCGGCAAACCGTTTGTGATTATACTCAATTCCGTACATCCGAACGAGGAAAGTACGGTGGCCTTATCCAGGGAGTTGGAAAAACAGTATGCGGTCCCTGTTTTGCCAGTGGATTGCCTGAAGATGCAGGAGAAAGATATTTACGCGGTCATGGAAAAACTCTTATATATGTTCCCTGTCAGGGAAATCGGCTTTACGGCACCCGGATGGGTGGAAGAGCTGGGGCCCGAGCACTGGCTATATGCCAGATTCCGGGAGGCCACCTCCGATGCGGTAAAGGGCATCGAAAAGGTTATGGATATCGAGCCGGCCATTGAAAAGATGCAGCCCATGGATTTCATTGCCGGCGCCCGGCTGGATGAAGTGGATCTGGGAAAGGGCAGCGTATCCGTAATCCTTGACACCCCTTCGCAGCTTTATTATGAGATATTGACGGAGGTAAGCGGCTTCAACATCGAAGGAGATCACCACATCATGAGGATCGTCAAGGAACTGGCTGTGGCTAAAAAAGAATATGACCGAATTTCCACCGCCTTAAGCGATGTCCGCGCATCGGGCTACGGGGTAGTGGTCCCTGAAATGGATGACATTAACTTCAACGAACCGGAGTTGATCCGGCAGGGGAACAGGTTCGGGGTCAAGCTGAAAGCCTCCGCAGCCTCCATTCACATGATCCGGGCCGACATTTTCACGACGGTGAGCCCGCTGGTAGGCACGGAAAAACAAGGCGAGGACTTCGTCAAATACCTCACCGAGGAATTTGAAAAGGATCCGAGCAAAATCTGGCAGACCGATTTCCTGGGCAAATCCCTGTATGAGCTGGTCAAAGAAGGGATACAGAGCAAGCTGATGAACATGCCGGAAAACGCCCAGGGCAAATTGCAGGAGACATTGACGAAAATCATCAACGAGGGCAGCGGAGGCCTGATCTGCATCATCATATAGCCGTTCATACGGCTTGCGCATCATAATTAAAAGAAAACAGCAAGCTAAAGGAGATTCTAGATAAGGATCTCCTTTTTCATGATTATGTTTAAACAGCGCCACTGCTGAAAAAGATTTGCTGTTTTCTTAAAAGAAGCAGGATTTACGGGTTACGTCTAGAATATATACCGCCGGGCAAAGTAAAACAATGGGATTTCGATGCGTCAACCAGTTTGCATCCGTAGCGGAAGGAGGTGACAGTTTTGACGAAAGCCGAACTCATCGACAGGGTTGCAGAAAAAACCGGATTAACCAAGAAGGATTCCGGGAAAGCTGTCGATGCCACAGTGGCTGCGATTAGCGGCGCCCTTTCCAAGGGGAGCAAAGTGCAATTGGTAGGCTTCGGCAGTTTTGAAGTAAAAAGAAGGGAAGCCCGCAAGGGACGAAATCCTCAAACCGGCGCAGAGATTAAAATAGCTGCCCGCAATGTTCCGGTGTTCAAAGCCGGAAAAGCCTTGAAAGATGTTGTGGGTAAAAAGTAAGGGCTGAAAACGCGATACGAAAACGGGACAGGCCTCTGTCCCTTTTTATTTTTTGCGTGAATTTCGGCGGTGATTAACCAGACCGCCCGTTTGGAACCAAGCGTGTCAGACTATTCCGCGTAAGCCAAAATACGCTGCAGAGTTTTTGCCTTCAGTTGATCAATGCCGGAAAAATCCATATTAGGGACATAGTACGTCTCCATCAGGTCGTGAGTCAGCTTGGCCTGTTTGAGAAAGGAGACCGCTTTGCCGAAAAGCGCGCCAAACAGCTCCTCGTCCGTTTTTATTGTTTCAGCGTATTTTTCATATAATCCCTGATCGAAAAAATCCAGATCCACTACTTCAGCGTGCCGAAGATCGAGTTTGCAGGGTTCAACGGGAGTCGTTACAGCCACGGAGAGATCGGGAATCAAAAGGTGATCGAGCCGCGCGGGATCCAGGGCGCAATGAAAGGCTTCCACTGCGAACCCGAATTCCACCGCCGCGCACTCTATTTTATGCAGCAGGCCGGATTTTCCGGTTCCGGGACGGCCTTTCAACAGGTATATTTTGTTAGCCGTTCCAAGCACCGTGTCGAGGTAATTCAAAGGGCCGTCGGGGGTGATGGCGCTGGCGAAAAGCCGCCGGACTTTTCCGGGCCTGGATGCGGTCTCCATGCCTTCAAAAAGTTGGCTGAGTATGCGCGCCCCTTGCTGGTTGACGTAGCCCGGATCGGACATTTCCTCATACATGACGGACATGTCTTTTTTCACAATGCTGGCTGTTTTTAAGAAACGGTAACCCGAGGCAAACAGTCTGGATACTTCCCTTTGGCAGTCCAAAATGGCTTTTTTATTGGCAACCATGCCTTTTTCGTTCCAATAATCCCCGAGGTGGAGGATTTCATCAACACAGCCGGGCAGACGGGGATCCATCACATGAGGGGCAGTGCCGTCGATCAGCGCGATGTTCAAATCGGGCAGCACCACGCCGTCTATGGAACCGTTGTCCGAGGAGCAATGATGCAGTTCCACGTCAAAACCCCTTTCCGCCATTTCTCCGGCGATATGCTTCATAAAGGAGCTCTTTCCCACCCCCGGCCCGCCCTTGATGATGAAAATCCTGCGGGCGTCGAGGGGGATGATATGCTGATAAAAAGAATAAAAACCTTTTGAGGTGTTGCCTCCGGGGAACACCCTTTTGATATGGCCTTTTAGCTGCAATTTTGCACTTCCTTTCTAAGATAGCAAAATCCCGCGGCAAAGCTTGCCGCTGTTTAATATTTATGCAAAAAAACGGGAAATTGAACCGGCGTCCCTCTCCCCCGGGCGAATAAAAACATCTTGTACGGGTCTAAACAATTGTATTACTCAAATTAAAAAGGCTTTTGCGGCAGGATAGAGAATTAATGATCAAATGATCATAAGGATGTCCGTATTTCATATTTATAAACATGCCCGGAGGTTTATAGCGATGAAAAGAATATTGTACATACCGGTTTTAACCGTTTTGATTTTGTTTCTCTTCGCGGCGCATGCCGGCGCCGCCATTAAAGCCGCGTTGATCACGGAGTTGAAGGGCGGGTTGAACGCCAAGGTGTATTACGGGGATTACGATTACAGCGCCTGGGGGGATTTCCGCATGGACGGCTTCCGGGTGGAGCTGGAAACAACCTCTTACGGAGGGGAGATCTGCTGGGGCAGTGATGAATCCGGCTTCCAGCGCATGTGGGAGATACGCGTGAAAACGCCGGCCATTCCGGGAATCCCTGCCAGGCTTTACGCGGGCATGGGGAACGCGGAGTGGGACAATGTTTACACATTTTACGATGACGAGCCTGCGCACAGCAGCCTTTTTGAGATGAATCTGGGTCTTGAATACCAAAAAACCTTGACGGACAGTGATCTCGCCAAATTGGGCTTCGCCATAGACTTATTTGCGCCGCTTCTGGCGGTCCTGTCATTGGGCGACAGGGCTTTTGGCGGGTATCAAGCATATCCGTCTGGGGATTACAGCTTGTGGGGTTTCGGCTTCGGCGCGGCTCTCTCTCTGGAGTTGAAACTCACCCCGCAAACAAACTTTTTCGCCTCCGCCCAGTACGACCTGCGCAGCTACTGGTACGGAAGCTTCATCAACTTTATCATCTGGGGCATCGACGGGATGAATGATTATATCGACATTACTTACGAATATCTCCCGGGGGCTCCTTATGTCAGGACGGAGTTTGCCAGATGCGTGATGGGTTTGCGATATGCGTTCTAAATAACCGGTTTCCCGGCTGTCCATGAAAAGGCAGTCGCGAGATTCCCCGGTTATTAAAAATACACGGTCCTGCCGATGAATAAGATCGGTAAATGAAGCCGGAAACGGCATGGGGGAAAACGCCATGGAAGAAACGGAAAAACAGTTGAAACAGTTGCAGATCCTGATGGAGATCAACCTGTCCCTGAACCTTGCCGATCTGCAAATCGAGGTGGTTCTGGACAAGGCCCTGGAAGAGATGATGAAAGTGGTCGGCGCCGAAGCGGGTTCGCTCTGGATGAAGGAAGAGGATGACAGCCTAGAAGTGGAAGCCAAAGTCGCCAAAGGCCCGGCCGCGGGCCTTATCAAAGCGCAGAAATTGATGCTGGGCGAGGGAATCGTGGGGAAGGTCATGAGTGATAATAATCCGCTGCTCATTGAAAACGCGAAAAAAGATCCCCGTTTCGCCCGGCGGTTTGAACAGAAATCCGGATATGAGTGCCGGTCTATGTTATGCGTGCCCCTTGCCGTCAGGGATCTTGCATTCGGCGCCATTCAATTGATCAACAAGAAGGGCGATCAGTTGTTTTCGCAGGATGATTTAAATTTGGTAAGAGCGGTGGCCAACACGGCATCCCTGTCCATCCAAAACAGCAGGCTTTTCGCGAAGCAGCAGAAACTGATCACCAACATGCTGGACGCCATGGTGACCGCGGTGGAATTGCGCAGCGTGGAAAGCTCTGGGCACGCCACGCGGATCAGCTTTTACGCCGAATGCCTGGGCAGAAAAATGAAGCTTGCCAACAATCAAATGATGCAGTTGACGTGGGCCGCTTTACTGCATGATATCGGCAAGCTGGGCCTATCCGATGAAATCCTGAAAAAGCGCCCGGAGGAATACAGTGCCGACGACTGGGCCAGTTACCGCAAACATCCTCAGTTCGGCTCCCGCATTGTAGCCAAGTTCAATGCCTGGGATTTTCTGCCGGACGTCTATTTCGGAGTGTTGTATCATCACGAGAATTACGACGGTACCGGATATCCCAACGGGCAGAAACAGGACCTGATACCTTTGGCCGCGCGCATCATCCGAGTGGCGGATGAGTTCGACCACAAAATCCAGAAGGGCATTATCGTGGAACAGGCCGTCCAGGGCTTGAAAGCCGACGGGGGGACTAAATTGGACCCCCAGGTGGCGGAGGTATTCATACGTTTGGTGGAAGAGGACCTCGCGGCCGACGGGAAATTGAATAATATCATTTACAGGAAAAGAGGCTTGGAGGATTTGATTTCGGTGTGAGGGTTTACATTCAAGTTTGCATACACCAGTATGGATTGGAATACTCCTCTCTGCTCTCTGTCCGGCCTCTTAAAACTGCGCTAATTCTTGTCATATTAAGGTATATCCGTGCTACGGGGAGAATTATGCTTATACCAGGAAGAAGGCGGATGAGGAGACCGGGCTGGTTTATTTCGGGGCAAGATTTTATGACCCGGAGATTGGGAGGTTTATTACGGAGGATCCGGCAAAGGATGGGGTTAATTGGTATGTGTATTGTGAGAATAATCCGTTGAAATATATTGATTTGGATGGATTATCAAGCATAGGAATTACAGTACAAGGAGGTGCTTGTTGTGTTGCTGCCGGACATGGTGGTATTATGTGTATAACTAAGCTTCCCAAATTACACTTTTTGGTAAAATTAACTTAAGGGAGGCTTGATAAAATGGATCCGAAAGAGAAAATTGCAAGGCAAAGATTAAGCGTGCTGGAATTAGCCCAGGCTTTAGACAATGTTAGTGAAGCCTGCCGTC
>JBLNCG010000012.1:0-7414 GCA_050260475.1 Bacillota bacterium | reverse complement strand
AAAGTCAACTGTTTTTCAAGGAGCAGAGAAAATAACTACCTCAATTATTCCAATTAGCTTTAGGCTTTCTTTTCTTGGAGTTTAAACTGTTGCTTAATAAGCTTGGCTTTTCACAACGCTTCTAGAAAAACCAGTATTAACGATAAGGAGGGGGGACGGAAGTGGGGCTGATAACTCTCAAAGAGTTATTTCAAAGCATCCCTCCGGCCGGCGCAGTCTGCGGTTTTGATTTTTTGCAACTGGAACAGGTGAAAGCCGTCGTTGCCGCCGCGGAAGACCTTAATTCCCCCGTAATCCTGATGGTTACGGAAGGAGGGGTGCGATATGCGGGCCTGGAGTATATCGCGGCCCTGGGGCGGACGGCAGCGTCCGGTACGAGTCTTCCGGTGGTTTTTCATCTGGATCATTGCACGAGTTATCAATTGGCGGAAAAAGCCATCTGCGCCGGTTTTTCCTCGGTGATGATCGACGGTTCGATGCTGCCGTTCGATGAAAACGTTTCGGTCACAAGGGATGTTGTCAAAGCCGCCCACAGCGCGGGAGTTTCCGTGGAGGCGGAACTGGGACGGGTGGGCGGCAAAGAAGACGGGATTTCAGCCGAAAATCCCGGGAAATTTATGACAGACCCGGAAGAAGCGGCCGAATTTGTGGAAAAAACCGGCGTTGACTGCCTGGCGGTGGCTGTAGGCACTGCGCATGGCTTATATAAGGGAACGCCGGTCTTGAATTTCACTTTGCTGGAAAAAATCCGGGACAGGCTGGATTTGCCTCTGGTATTGCACGGTGGTTCGGATCTTCCCGATGAGACCGTTCGGAAAGCGATTGAATCAGGCATCCGCAAATTGAACATCTGGACGGATCTGGCGGTTGCCCAGACCGGAGCCATAAGGCGGTTCTTATCCGAAAATCCCGGGGAATACGATCCCCGGAAGGTCTTTGCACCGGGTACGGAAGCCATGAAAAAGGTGGTCGAAAAGAAGATCCGGCTGGCGCGGGGTTATTAGTAATCGCAGGTATATAATAATAAAATTTCCTGCGGAAATTTTATTTCCCTTGACAGCAAATATCAAGTAGCTTACTATGAATTTGTGCACGTGAACAATATTGCAGGGAGAGGAAAAAAATGGCAAAATTTACTTA
Organism: Bacillota bacterium; assembly: GCA_050260475.1. Taxonomy (GTDB): domain Bacteria; phylum Bacillota; class UBA4882; order JBLNCG01; family JBLNCG01; genus JBLNCG01. Next base: position 6,274 of record JBLNCG010000012.1, on the reverse strand, counting down.
TCAGGGCAGTAAATCCAGGGAAATTTCATTCCCGCTGGGAGGCATCGGTTCCGGATGCATCGGGCTTGCCGGCAACGGGCGGCTCATTGATTGGGAGATTTTCAACCGGCCCAACAAGGGCTCGGTCAACGGATTGAGCCATTTCGCCGTGAAGGCGGAAAAGAACGGCAAGGTAGAAGATGCAAGGATTTTAGTGGGGCCGCTTAACCCGCCCTATAATAACGGATTCGGTATTCCCAGGAATACCATGGCCGGGATGCCGCATTTTAAGGACTGCGTATTTCATGGGGAATTTCCCCTGGCTGAATTGATTTTCAAGGATAAGCGTTTCCCGGGTAAAGTTAAAATGACCGCCTTTAATCCCTTCATTCCTTTGAACGATAAGGACTCCAGCATACCCGCGGCTTTTTATGAAGTCTCGTTCGAAAACACCACAGGCAGCCCCCTTACATATACTGTTTGCCTGTCGGTAAGAAATCCCTTTCCGAACGGAAACACGCTGAATCGGCGCTATAATGAAGCGAATCACAACCTGATCAGCCTTTCCAGCGACAAATACGCGGCGGATGCTTCGGAATACGGGGAAGTGGCCTTTGCCTCGGATGCCGGGGACGCGAGTTACCAGGAATACTGGTACAGGGAAGGGTGGTTTTACAGCCTTTCCACGTTTTGGCGCGAATTCAGCGCGCCCGGAAGGTTGAAAAACCGAGTTTATGAAAAACCGGGGCAGAAAAATGAAGAGGATCATGCTTCCATTGCGGCGCATCTTGATGTGGAGCCGGGCAAAACCGCAAAAGCCAGATTTGTTATTGCCTGGCATTTTCCAAATTGTCGCAATTACTGGAATCCTCCGGAAAAATGCGGCTGCGGCAAGGAATACACCTGGAAAAACTACTACGCAACGCTCTTCCCAGATGCGAAATCAAGCGCGGTATATGCTCTCACAAACTGGGATCGGCTTTACCGCGACACCCTGCTTTTTAAGGAAACCTTATTTAAGTCCAGCCTTCCTCAGGTTTGTCTGGAAGCGGTGTCCGCCAACATTTCCATCCTGAAAACCCCTACATGCCTTAGGCTTACTGACGGTTCTTTTTACGGATTCGAGGGATGCGGCGGTGATTCCGGGTGTTGCGAGGGATCCTGCACCCACGTATGGAATTACGCATATGCTTTGCCTTTTCTTTTCCCCGCTTTGGAGCGTTCCATGCGGACCGTCGATTATCGCTATAACCAGCGGGAAGACGGCGCCATGTCCTTTCGGTTGCAGCTTCCCCTCGGTCGTGATCGTTCAACCTTCAGGCCATGTGCGGACGGCCAGTTTGGAGGTATAATCAAGGCTTACCGGGATTGGAAAATTAGCGGGAATGCTGAATGGTTGCGCTCGATCTGGCCTGCCCTAAAAAAGTCCCTGGACTTCGCCTGGGCGAAGAGTAATGAAGATAAATGGGATACGGATAAGGACGGGGTACTGGAAGGGCGGCAGCACCATACGCTTGACATGGAGCTGTTCGGCCCCAACTCCTGGCTCACCGGTTTTTATCTTGCCGCGCTCAAAGCCGCGGCGGAGATGGCGGAATTTTTCCATGAGGCGGAAAAAGCCGCGGAATACCGGAAAATTTTCGAAAAAGGAAAACATTGGGTGGATGACAATCTGTTCAACGGTGAGTATTACCATCAAAAGCTGGATATGAAAGACTCCTCGTTACTTCAGCGGTTTGACGCCATGAACTACTGGCATGAGGAGGAGAAGGAAATAAAATTTCAAATTGCAGAGGGCTGCGGCATTGATCAAATTCTGGCCCAGTGGCACGCCAATCTTTGCGGCCTGGGGGAAATCTTCGACAAGAAACAGGCGCGCCAGGCCTTGCAGGCGATTTATAAATATAATTATAAGAAAGAGCTGGGAGATTTTACCAATCCTTGCCGCCTGTATGCCATGGAGGAAGAGAGCGGTACGGTAGTTTGCGATTGGCCTCAAGGAAAAAACAAACCCGCGATTCCCGTCCCTTACGCCGAGGAATGCTGGACGGGAACCGAATATCAATTTGCCTCCCACCTGATCCAGGAAGGTTTTGTCGGCGAGGCGCTGGCTGTCGTTTCTGCGGCCCGGGCGAGATTCGACGGAGAAAAACGGAACCCCTGGAACGAATTCGAATGCGGCAGCAATTATGCCAGGGCTATGTCCAGCTATGCCCTGCTTCTGGCGTGGAGCGGATTCGAATACGATTTGACCAAGGGGATGATCGGATTTAATCCGGCGCAAATGAAAGAAGATGATTTCCGTTGCTTCTGGTGTCTGGATCCTGGTTGGGGCGAATTGGAAATACGGCCGCATGAAATCATGATCAAAGTGCTGTATGGGGCACTTAGGCTGAACGCAGTTAGGCTTCCGTTTCTGGCTGACGAGAAAATACGAATGGCGCGGGTGGATCGCAGGGAATTGCGGTGGCAAGCGGAAAACGGTAAAATCGTTTTTCCTGAACCGGCGGTGGTTAATGCCGGGAGCATATTGAAGATTGAAATTTCCGGTTAATACGGGCTGCCGGTTGGAAAAAAAATTTAGCCCGTTGGCGTATGCAAAGATGAGAACGGAGAAAAAGATGGGGGTATGGACATGGTGTTGTGGGAACAAGCAAATGAGCATCTTCATATTCAGGTTTTCGAAGATGCGTCGGCCGTGATTCGGGAAAAGAACGGGCGCACCTGGAGGATGGGCCCCGTGGCCTTGCAGGAGATGGAGGAGATAGACAGGGATCATGTCTGGACACGGCATGAACGCTCTGTCTGTGAAGAGTATGCGGGCCGGTTCAAAGGGGAGGCTCTTGGGGAGAAAATACGCTTTAAAGTCCGGGATGAGTCGGGACAGGAAAAGGGTGCCTTTATCTGTTCCTTCCGCCTGGACGGCCCCTGGTGGGAAGTCCGGGTGGAGGAAATCGATGAAGCCTTGCCCAACCTAACATTCCCCGGCCCGTTGGAAGCGGAGGGATTGGTTCTGCCGCAGGGCGTCGGCCGTTGGATAAGACGGCCGCTGGATAAACGATATTTTTTCCATTTTGTGATTCATCTCATGATGCGCTGGTATGGCGGGACCCGCGGCAACGGGGGCTGGCTGGCTGTATTCGATGAGGGCCACGCCGATGCCGGAGTTCTTGCGGCGGAACTGGCGGTGATGCCGGTCTGGCTGAAATCACTGGGCCGTTGGACCGGTACCCGGACGGTGCGTTACCGGTTTCTCGACGGAGGCTATGTGGAGCTGGCAAAAGCCTTTCGTTCCTGGGCTCAGGAAAAGGGATTGTTTAAGACCCTGGATGAAAAAATAGCGGAGATTCCGGCGGTGGCCAGTTTGATCGGCGGCCGGTCCCTCTCCTTGATGCAGGCGATCCCTTTCCGCCGTGAACGATTTGAAAATCTGCTCCGACCCGTTCCCCGGATCTTTAGCGGGAAGGATGAAGGGGCGGTTGCTTTCATAACCCATGCCCAAGCTGCCCGCATCATGCAAGACGCCAAAGAGTTGGGGATGAAAAAAGGCTTTTTCCAATTACGCGGATGGCTCAAAGGCGGGTATGACGAAACCCACCCCGACATCTGGCCACCGGAGCCGGCTCTCGGTACTCTGGAGGAGTTTATTCGGATTTGCGGGGAAAAGGATCCTTACCTCACCTGCCTGCAGGATAATTATCAGGATATTTACGTCCAATCCGAAAGTTTCCCGCGGGGAGTCTGCCGGACCCGGGACGGCAGTCTGATGCGGGGCGGTATTTGGTACGGGGGACAGGCCTATATACTTAACTCCCGGTATTCATTGGAATATGCGCATCGTAATTGGGAACAGTTAAAGATCCTGGGCAACCGGGCGATATACGTCGATACGGTGGCGACGGAAAGGTTGAAGCAGTCCTGGGAGGATGGAGATACTCAGACCCGCGGCGAGGACGAATACCGTAAAAAGGAGCTGCTGGCATTTTTCCGGGGAAAGGGTCTCGTAATCGGAAGCGAGGTTGGAGCGGATTTTGCTATCCCCTATATGGACTGGTCCCCTGTGGGTGTACACCGCCGTGTCCCCGGAGAATCGGTTCCCTTGTGGCCCCTGGTATATCATGACTGCGTCGTGGGTTTCCGCGGACCGTGGGATGAGGAGAGCCTGGGACCGGAGCGGCTTCGCCGCACCTGCCTGGAAAACATGCTCTGGGGATATGCCCTTACTTTTGGGGGCTTTACGGCGGACAACTGGGATCTTTGGCGCAAACCCTTTGCTGAAACGTTTTACGTGGATGACTGGATGGACAGGATCGGCCGTGATGAAATGGTCCGTCATCAATTCGCGGCGGAAGACTCCCAAGTGGAGCTGGCGGAATATCGTTCGGGAGCGGCCATCGCCGTAAATTTCAGCGCGGAGGAGAGGGAGTATCAGGGGATCCGCATTTCGGCGGGGGGATATAAAATTCTGAAATAAAATAGGCTGAAGCGTTTCGAAAAAGAAAGCTGCCGGTAGCACCGGCAGCTTTCTTGACTTTATTGTTTTGTTTTCCCTGCTATTCTTTATAACTTCCATTTACCAGCGTGACCACGCTTTTTGCCGGCAGGTAGACGCTGCTTTTATTGGTGGTGCCGACATTGCTGCAGTTGTCGGCGCCGCCGGTGGTGCGGTAGACTGTGAAAGTATCGGGGATATTGGCCCCGCCCAGGCTGATCGTCTTGGCGGACGTCGATTTATTGAGGAGCACCACTACAAAATTGTTCAGCGTGCCGTGCTCAAAGGCGCATGCCAATATATCCGGATCTCCGCTGCTTAAAGCCACCATTCTGGCGCCGGGGCGGATGAACCGGTAAAACTGTTTGGATACATAGTATTTTTTACTTACATTGGTGCCTTGCATCATCGAGTATTGTGAAATGCCGGCCAGTTCGCTGCCCTGCCACCATACCCAGGCGGAAATCCGCCCGTATTGCAAGGCCGAAGCTATGCTCAAGCCAAGTTCAAAAGCTCCGTAAACATCGGTTTTCTCCCAGTTATCGCCGTAACCGGAGATCTCGGTCTGCCAGTAAGGTTTGCCGCTCGGATCGGAAAATTGGGTCCGCGTTCTGGTCCAATAATCTTCTAGCACCGAGATATCGGTCGCCGAAACCCCGTCCGTATAGCCGTGGACGGCCCACCGGTCGAGATTGGACAGCGCCTGCGGATTGTTCTTAATGGCCATATGGTAAAACCATTGATAATTCTCCGCTGCCCCCTCCAACCCGAGCATATTTTCGGAACCGAATATCTTGACGCCCGGGAAACCGGCCTTCACGGAAGGCACAACGTTGTTCAACAGATCGACATACCAGAAGGTGGTATAAGTGCAGGAATTATACGGCTCCGTGAAGAGGGGCTCGTTTTGCAGGCTCAAGGCGTATACATCGATGCCCGCGTTCTCGTACATCTGCAGCCCGGCTTTAAGCCAGTTGGCATAATCGGCGTATTTCTCCGGATTAAGGGTTCCGCCGTTAAATGTGGGCCAGCAGTATGGCGGAAGGGTGTCCGCTCCGCCGGGGCCGCGCTGGGCGGCGGTATCGCCCGCCCAGGTGAAGGAACACCACCATTTGTATGCGGAGGGAGGCGTCCAGACGGTCAGAACGTATTTCAAGGGTACGTTGTAGGCGTCCGCTTTTTGCTTGAGAGCTTGCGCCAGGGGACTCTGCTTGCCCCACCAGGCGTCCTGGGGATATGGACAGGTGTTCTGATCCGGCGGAATATGCGGGTAGAGTTCATTTCTCCAGATGGTTAATCCCAGATCGTCGATGATCTTCGTCAGCCAGGCGTCGTTGTAAAAATAATACGGATCGGAGCTGTTCCACCAGCAGTCCATGGCGCCGAAGAACCCAAATCCTTCAATGGTTTGGTATTTTGTATCGCGGTCAATATCGACTGTGCCCGACGGCGGTGTGCTGGCGCTCGGGGTGGGGGTCGCTATGATTGTGGGAGTAGGCGTATTTGTCGGGGTAAGAGTCGGCGTCGCCGCGATTCCCTCCGACTCGACCCGGACATTGTCGATCCACACATCGGCGTTGCTGCCGCCGATTTTAAAGTTCATGCGGGTGTTGCCGTCGCTGACGTTGGAAGTCCACGTGTAGGGGCCGTAATTGGCCGCGGCGGTGGTGATGTCGACTGATTGCTGCCAGTAGTGGGTATATGGATCGCTGTCGCGCTGGAAAAGGGCAAGAATGGACCGGTTGGACTCCGCCTTGGCCATGAAAGTAACGCGGTAGGTCTTGCCGCTTTCCAGGTTGAAAT
>JBLNCG010000011.1:0-17004 GCA_050260475.1 Bacillota bacterium | reverse complement strand
CGGTTTCGCCTAAGTTCCCGTCGATGGTGAGGGAATTCAAGGTCTTTTTCGCCGTCACCGTACCGGGTTGGGAAGACTGGGTCGGCGTGGGCGTCGGTGTAGGCGTATTGGTAGGCGTGTTGGTGGGTGTCGGAGTCGGCGTTGCGGCAGCGGATTCATAAGTAACCACCAGTTCCGGTTTATAGGTTCCTTCCCTGGAGCAGTAACGTTCCCAGGTACCCAGGTTGGTGGAATGTCCGAAGGAAATGACGTCGTCACCGGAGGCCTCAGCGGCTACCAGGGAGGTCACGTCAAAATCTACATAACCGTTGGCTGATACGGATTTAGATGTGATGACGCTCCCCAGCGTCGGTTTGGTCCCGCCTTCGCTCCAGTTATCCGTGGATACGTTGCACAGGTTCAACGTATGCGCGTTGGCATGATCCTGATGATAAATCCGGTAAGTCGCCGCTGTCACATTCCCCGAGATACTGGTAAGACTGAAGCGGGTGAATAGGTGACACCACTGGCTTGCGTTCAGCACCGCATTGGTGCCTGCCGCGACGTCACTCTGTGTATCCGTGTCGTCAGTAGGATTCAAAGTGACCTGAGCGGCGCTTACCGCCTCATGATGGCCGGACAGGCCGGACAGTATGAGCAGGAAAAACATAAAAACCGCTAAAAAAATGATACTCTTCCTTTGAACGCTCAAATTACTGTACTCCCCTTTCTTTCGTTAATCTATAAACAGCCTTTATGGATATACCACCCCCCATAATTATTAACTTAAAGATTATACAATACATCTATTGGTACATCTTAATTTTAAATGATCGTAATCCCGAAAGCTATTTTACTTTTTTTACCTTTCTTATACTTTTATGACTTTTTTCACTTAAGGCAATTAAGTTGTTACCATAATGCTTGGTCTTGCCGCTAAATATCGTATGGCTACCATTAGCTATCGATATTACGGCGGCAAGACGTAAAATTATCATAACAACGCAAATTGCTCCACCTCAAGCGGAACATCTTTCCATAATCGGGACTTTCATCCAGCGCTTGCGGATTTATCCCTGTCTTGGAGCGGAATTGACATTTCCACCGACAAGCCTCCCAATGTCCCCTTGAATACTTTAATGCCGGCTTCAGGCCCATATTTAATCCTCAGTCTTCTATGCACATTCAACAATCCCGTGTTTTCAATCTCGGGATCCTGCGCATCCAACCGTGCGGTAAGAGCGCGAAGTTTTTCCTCTTCCATTCCTGATCCGTTATCTTCCACTCTAATCTTTAAGAACGCCGCCTCTTCCGCCACGGCAATACACAGCTTTCCGCCCCTGGCTTTGTCTTTAAGGCCGTGATTATACGAGTTTTCAATAATAGGCTGTAAAATCAACCGGGGGACATTTATTTCCCCATAATCCTCTAAAAGGACATCGAATTGCACCTTGATGCGCTTCCCGAACCGGATGGTCTGCACTTCGATATAATCCCGGGCATGTTTAAGTTCTTTTTCCAGGGGAACCTCCTCCGCGGCGCTCCTTGTCACATATTGATAATAATTCCCGAGGTGCTGGGCAAGCTTCAGGATCCCCTCCTCATCATGCATCTTGGCCATCCGCTGAATAATAAAAATGGTGTTGTATAAAAAATGCGGATTGATTTGATACTGCAACTGTTTCAACTCGGCGTTGCGCAGACGGATCTCTTGCTCGTAATCCTGTTCGATGAGTGTTCTCAACCTGGCGCACATTTCGTTGAACCTTTGATATAAATAACCGAATTCATCCTTTGTCCCGTATGCCATGGATATCTGCAAATCCCCCGACTCCAGCCTCCTGAAGGCTTCCACCAAGTTATCCAGCGGCGCCATGATCATACGCTTGATCCATAAAGTGAAAAATAGGATGACCAGCGCCGTAACCGCGGAGATAACCATCAGCCATCTTCTATACCGGACCAGGGTTCCGTAAAATTCCCTCTCGGGCGTATAAACCAGCAGCGTGGTTTGGAGCATTTGCGATCCGGCAAAGGAGACGATGTATTTTCTATTGTTGACAGTTACTTCCAGAATATCGGAATCCCGCCCCCGTTTAACTGATTGGGCGGGATTGTTTTCAAAATGCCGGAACAATTCGGGAAAGCTTCCGTTTGTGATCCGCAGGCCGTTTTTATTCCCGATCAAAGCGGCGCCTCCCTGAAGCTTGCCCGAAAACTGCCGCAGGACCTTGGAAAGCTCGGTTCCGGAAAGTTCCACGCTTATTATAAAAGGCGGGACCATCTCTCCCCCATATGGTATTTTAATATAATAAGGAGCTATATTTATAAAAATGCGCCCTTGCCGCCCCGAAAAAGGATAAACTCCCGAAGATAAAAGATCCCTGAGGTTAAGAAATTCATCGGAAGGAAGATTTTCGATGATGTCCGGGGTTACTTTTTTGTCCAACCGGGGTAGAAAAATGGCGGCCTGCTGGATATACCTACTGATCTCCCTTAGTTCCAGCAATTTTTTTTGGATTGATAGCAATGCTTTCACTTTTTCATAATCATCCAGCAGTTCAGGGGTTAAACTGGCCTGTTGCAGCGTATCGTCACTCAGGAGCCGCTTTTGGGACCGCATGATATTGGCGAATTCGTTTTCCAAAGAGGCGAGGTAAAAATTGGTCTTTGATTTGGCCGAATCCAGAATCTCCTTGCGCACGTCGTTTTGGCCTTTGATATTAAGCTGGAGAATAAACAAATAAAGCGGAAAGACAACCGCCAGAAAAACGACGATGATTTTGAAAAAGACCGACGTCTGCCTGTTTTTCCCGCCCGGTTTCATTTCCGTTGCTCCCGCCATTGCTTGTTGATTTCACGAGTCGCCTTCCCTCCGCCGTGCTTTTCGAAGTATTCCACCCATTTTTCGAATTCCGTAAGGGGCGCCGCGCCCATGATTATCCGGGTGAAATATTCGATCTCCTTGTTTCTAAGCAGCGGTCCGTATTCAATCCACGCCTGCGTTTCCGGTCCGCATCCCCGGTTGTAATAACAAAGGTTTTGATCATTGATTTCTTTAAGCAGGGCCTGCGAACCCTTGGGTCCGAAAATTCTCCAGGCGCTCCAGCCCTTGGGATCCGCACCGTCAAGGTAATCCCTTGCCTTTTCGTAATATCCCCTTTGCTCCGGATTCAACTTGGAAACATCACTGTTTATTAACGCCTCCGAAACCTTCAAATGGCATTCGATATTGTAATACGGCCTATACGCGTAAAAAAGACCGAGCATGAATGTATCGATACCATCCTGGTCATGGTATATCCTGTCCGCGGGGTTGTTGCTCGCGGCAAGTTCATAATGCAGGTTGAATATTTTGATGAGTGCTTCGGGATGTTTGCATTTAAAATTGACGGCCAAAAAATTCGATACCCGGGTGTCAATCTGCGCCAGAGCGGGATTCTCATCCACAGAAACAATTTTAAAGGGCGCCCAGTCCGCTTTCGGATCTTTTGCGCAATTTAAATTCAAGGGCCAGTTAGGCAGCCAGTCCCCCCCGTATACCATGCCTATTTTCCCCGATTCAAAATCCCGTACCAGCTCGATATTGGGATTTTTTATGGCAAATTCCCTGTCAATGGCTCCGAACTTGTATAGTGCCGCCAAATTCCCCAGAACAGTCTTCATTTCCGGCTGTACGCTGCCGAAAACCAGCTTTCCATCCTTTTCCACCCAGGTATACGGATAAGCGTGATAACCATTGGCGAATCCGATGATGGATGCCGTCCCCCAGTAGAGATCCTTGTGCATGGCAAGGCCGACCGTATCCCGCTTGCCGTTTCCGTCCGGATCCTGTCCCGCAAAAGCCTGGGCAATCCTGATTACATCATTCATATGGCGGGGCGGCGATAATTTCAAATTACGGAGCCAGTCGCGGCGGATCCAGAGCAGTTCGGCGCCGCCGTAAATATCGGGAGGAATAGCCAACCCGTATAGCTTTCCGTCAAAGGTTGCCGATTTCAACGCGATTTCTCCGGCAATGCTCAGGTTCTCTTTGACGGCCGGGGTGGCATGCTTATCATAAACCTCCGTCAAATCCGCGGCTTTTCCCGCATGCGCCACCCTGAAAAACAGCGTGGTATATAAAGGCATAAGATCGGGCAATTCGTCGGCGGCGATGGCCGCATTGACCTTCTCGTCGAATTCCTGCCAGGTGGCGGCGGTCCACAGGTACTTTATTTTGATGCCCAGTTTTTCCTCATAAGCCCTTGTCCAAACGTTGTTTTCCAGGGAATCCCCCGGGGGGTAGGCTTTGTTTTTTTCATCAAAAAACCGCATCGCGGTCAGGGTAATGGGGGGAACATATTTGCCGAAGGGATCCGGATGTTGATTTTGTTTGATGCGGGCGAGTCTTTCCCCGTTTTGTTTTCCTTCCCTGGGATTACACGAACACCCCTGTAGCATGAAAGCCGCCGACGCCGCCGTAAACAGCAGGATACAGACCAAAAGCCATACTTTAGACACGGTCTTCACCTCTTTTTATGCTTCCATCCCTTACGTGCCTTTATTTATTTCATCGACAATGAAAGGATATCCCATAACCGGAGATTTTTTATCGCCCGGACAATAAACCGTCCTTAACAGAGCAATTTGCGTTGTTATGATAATTTTACGTCTTGCCAAAATATAGATAGCCTAATGGTAGCCATACACTATATTTAGCGGCAAGACCTTGAATTAAGGTGACAACGCAATTGCCTCTAACAAAAAAACTGCAGCAGCATGATTCCTGCGTGCAGTTTCCATGCGGCACATGCTCGGTTCAGCGTTTTTTCATTACCTTCACACCGTAACCCCCCACTTCCAGCACGCCGGAAATCTCCGCGCCGGTGATTACGTCCGCGAATTTCTCTTTGCCTAGGTTTATTTTTCTGCTTTCCGCGCGAAAATTCATCACGAAAATAAAATCCTGCTTCCCGTCAGATCGCCTGTGGGCAGTAACTCCTTCCGGCAGGACCGCTTCCAGGGATGGCCGGATCCCGAGCATCCGGATGAGCGCACCGTAAAAATCCGCAAGAAACTTGTTCTCAGTGCGGCAGGCGATATAAAACGCCTTTCCCAGGCTGAAGGAATTCATGGTCAAAGCCGGCCTGCCGGCGTAAAAGTCTCCTTCATATACGGCCAACGCCTCAGCGTTTTCCGTATGAATCACCTCGCAGAATGTATGGGCCTGATAACTCCCTTTCATATTTAGTTTATTGCCGTATCTGAAGGTTATCCGGTTGGAGTCTCCGGGTCCCAGGGCGTCAATCTCCTCGGACCAGATCCCGAGTATCCTCCGCAGCGGACCCGGGAATCCCCCCAGGAAGCAAAGATCGTTCTCGTCCACGATTCCGCTCCAGTATGTCACTACCAGCGTACCCCCTTTCCGGACAAACGCATCTATGCGTTCAGCCACGCCGGGACGGATCATATAGGTCATGGGGGCTACGACCAGCTTATACCCGGACAAATCCTGTTCCATATCGATTATATCGCAAGGAATCCCGGCTTTCCAGAAAGGAAGGTAATGCATATGGCAGGTATGCTCGTATTTCAATTCCCCGTCGTTTCGCGGGCCTTTGGCGTCCTCCATGGCCCAGCGGTTTTCCCAGTCGAAAATAACGGCTGTTTCTGCGGGCACTGTAGTTCCCACGATCTCATCCAATCCGGAGAGGATCTCCCCCACCTGCGCCACATCTTTAAAAACGCGGGTTCTTTCGTGGCCCGCATGATCCACTACCGCGCCGTGGAATTTTTCCGAGGATCCCCTTGCTTTGCGCCATTGAAAATACTGCACCGTATCCGAACCGTGGGCTACGGCCTGCAGCGACGAAAGCAGATGCATGCCCGGACGCTTCAACTTCGCATAATCCTGCCAGTTTGTGGCGCTGGGAGTGCTTTCCATAAGCATAAAAGGCCTGCCGCCCTTAAGCGACCGGTTGAGATTGTGTACGAAAGCGACGTAGGAAGCCCTTTCCTCTTCGGCGGCTTGGTCTCCGTGGTGCCAGGAAGGATAATTGTCCCAGGAGACCACATCCAGCACATTCGCCAGTTTCCAGTAATTTAATCCGGGGAATGTCCCCATAAGATTGGTGGTCACCGGCACGTTTGGCGTCAACCTGCGCAGCGGTCCGATTTCATGCATCATGAAATCTACAGTCTGATCCGTTACAAACCTTTTCCAATCCAGGTTGAGCCCGTGGAGCAGCGGCTCCCCGTGGGGCGCCGGCGATTCCACCTGGCGCCAGTCCGTAAAGGTATGGCTCCAAAAGGCCGTATACCATGCGCGGTTTAAATTTTCCAGGCTGTCCCGGTATTTTGTCTTAAGCCAGGCGCGGAAGGCATCCTGGCACAAATCGCAATGGCATTCCCCGTTGTATTCATTGGACACATGCCACACAAGAAGCGCAGGATGGTCTTTATACCGTTCCGCGAGTTTAGTATTGATAATGTTCACTTTATCGCGGTAGACGGGGGACGTGAAGCAGTGGTTGTGGCGTATTCCGTGCAGATTTCGCACACGATTCCCAGCGACCCGCAGGACTTCCGGGTATTTTTGAGACATCCAGGCCGGCCGGGCCCCGCTGGGCGTGGCCAGAACGGCGAATATTCCGGCGGCCGCCAAATCGTCCATGATTTTATCCAGCCAGCCAAACTCGAACAATCCTTCCTTCGGTTCCAGCGCGGACCAGGCGAAAATGCCCACGCTCATCGCGTTGCATTTCGCGAGTTTCATGAGCCGTAAATCTTCCTTCAGGATGTTCGGCATATGAAGCCACTGTTCGGGATTGTAATCCCCACCGTGCAGCATGTGCGGATATTTTGGATTTATAGGCGGATATTTGGCCATTGTTTTCATCCTTTCGTTTATATAATGCGGGAGAGCATTTCAAAGCGGACTGTCAAATGCCGCCCCGGCGGAAATGCTATTGTTCCTCCGCCCGCTTCGGCGCAAGCCTTTATAGCCATAGCGATAGCCGCGATTTCATCGTATGTCCGTCGGCTGTCGCCCCGAACTCCTTGATATTATTGAAAATCGGTCGGCGCCAGTCATTTTTCATCACTCCGTTCGGTAATACCCCTGCGTCCAGTAGAGAACTGTGATATAATTCCCATTATTTATCTATTTTCCTGCTCACCGATACTCAAAAATTGTACCGGATTTAAAAGGCAGCCCGATCTGTGGCATATTAACAACAAGGAGAAGGCGGATTTCAGCCTTCTCCCTGTGCAACATCGCTGTCTTTTTTTACTGGACCGGCGTTACATCGGCGTATGTTCCGCCGAAACGGATCTCATCTATGGAGCTCTGGTTGGTACTGCTGCCTCCGTAAAAGGCCAGGCTCTTAAAGGCTATGCCGGAGGTGGTGGAGGCGCTGGCGTCGGCCGCAGCCGGTTCCTCGCCTCCCAGTGAACCCGGATTTACATACAGGCTGATGGTATTGGTCGGGCCAAACACGATTTTCAACGCCAGCAACGCTGTCTGGCCTATGGTAACCGGGACGGCGGTCTTGTAATAACTGCCTGTCCCTACCTTCAGGGTCCAGTACCTGGCGCCTCCGATGTTGGAATTGGCGCCGAAATAACCCATGGAGACGCACGGCATGCCTCCGTTCCAAACGATCCCGTCGGCGTGCAAAACAATCCGGTTTTCTTCATCGTTCGCCGCATCCTTGCGCATCATCGCGCTTATCCATAAAGTCTTTCCGGGCGCCCCGATTAGGCCTCCGCTCAGGTAAGCATCGAACGGGCCGCCGCTGCTGACATTAAGCCCCCGTCCGGCTCGGGTGATTTATTTATCATCAACTATGATATTCCCCATCTCTTTATTCAGGATGATGAGGGGAAAGAAGGCCAATTTACGGTGTATAATTGTGTTTTCAAACCTGAATTCATTGATTATTCCCTGATAAACAGTACTGATTTTAAGGATATCACCGCCTCCGTCATTTTTAACACCTTTTTAATCGAGGAAAAACCATCCCTTGATTTGCGATTATCCGGAACCTATCAGACGGAAATCGAAAATATCTACCGCAAAATGTATATGGAATATACGACCATGCCCAAAGGATACGTAAATGTCCTTCGTTCATGTGTAATTGAACTGTTAACCAAAATTTTCCGGTTAATGGAGGACAAGGAATCCCGGCCGATTAATCACCATAAACTGGAAATTATCGAACAATCCTTGCTTTTTCTACGGACAAATTACGCCTCCAGTGAATTGAATGAAGAAGAAGTGGCGATAAAAACATTATTAAGCCGCAGCTATTTCAGCAAGCTCTTCAAGGAAGTCACGGGGCAGAACTTTTCCGAATACGTGCAGAATTTGCGGATCAACGAGGCGTGCATTCTTTTGAAAAGCACGGATAAAAAAGTCACCGACATCCTGGCTGATGTCGGCTTCAAGGATATCAAGCATTTTAACCGCCTGTTCAAGAAAATCACCGGCAAGACGCCGCGGGAGTATCGAAAGGCAATTCTATGACAGCGCTTACCGGTTCCTTTTTTTATGAGCTGTTGGCTCAATTTGCTCCGTCTTGTCTGAGGGAGGATTAGCAGTTACCTTAAACCAAACAGCCTGACAATGTTACCCCCCATCACCATTTCCCGCTCCCCCTCCGGCATTCCTTCAAGCAAGGCCCGGTATTTCGCCGCCTGCACATGCATGAGAAAAAACGGCGTGTCGCTGCCGAAACAGACTCTGGATGCGCCCAGATCTTCAATGGCTTTTACGATCGATATTTCATTTATGGCGCTTCCGATTAGGATCAGGTTGGTGCATTCCCGGGCGAATTCCATCACCGCCCTGCCCATATCCGGGCTGCCCACTCCCCCCATATGCACAAGCAGAATAGGCATTTCGGGATACATCCTGGCTACCTTGGCCACCCGAAAAGGGTGGGTGTATTCGTAAGCGTCCGTCCCCACATGGAAGGCGAGAATTTTCCCGGATTCGGCGATTTCCTCGATCACCGGAAGGGAAAAGGCCGGATCATCTATATAAAAACTGTTCTGGGCGCCGTTAAGCTTCACCCCGTAAAAACCATAATCGCAAACGCATCTCTTCACCATATCCCTGGCCTTTTCCACGCCCAGATTGGGGTCCGCCCAGCCGAAACCGAGAATGCGGGAGGGATAACGGCGTGTCGCCTTATAAACGTAGGCATTGGCATTATCTATTTCGCGAAGATAGGGAGGTTGCAGCCAGGTCAAGGCCTTGTCAACACCGGCCCGGTCCATTCTCTCGATCAGTTCTTCCATGGTAATGCTGTTACCGCCCTCTTTAGAAGGGGAAATATGCACATCGGCGTCGATGATCATTTGAAAGGCTCCTTTTTCAATAGGGCATTTGAAATGAACATAGAAATATAATGGCGGATATATTCAAATCACTTTCCGAAAAAAGTGGTGACTGACCCGACCGGGGCGTCATATTCAAAATCACCGTCTTTGGCCTCAAATACGCCCAATTCCGTATACTGCTCACCGGGGGATGTCCGATAAGCGGCAAACTTGCGGGAACTGCTCCCTTTGATTTCTATGCGCATTTTTTTATTTTCCTTTTCCGACATATTGATCAGGATGAAAGCATCGGGATTCCTGGTCCCGTTTGCCGCAAATCCTAAAAACACCGCTTCGGAATCATTGGCGAGAACCCGGCAGACCGCCGTGCCCGGCTGGCCCGCCCGGCAAAGCTGCTTATAAAGATAATAACCGGGCTCTATTTTATAGCCGCCCTTGCCGTCTATCCGGAACGCGGTTCCGGGATTGGGATCCCCCTTGGACCACTTCTCCGACCACTGAATGCAAGCCCAGGGAATGACAGCGTTTAGTTTTTCCGCATAGATCATTTGCCGGTATATATTGGCCGCCCAGGCATCCATATTATACCAACTGGTGGAAGTAACCCAGCCATGCAACGCGGGCTTTTTCTCCCGCAGCAGGTCCATGGCCTGGCTTCTGGTATCTTCAAACCATCTTCTGCCCGCATAATTGACAAAGCCGTGGGAGGTGAGCAACCCCAAGTCCCTTACCGCCTCTGGATCGTCGGCGACGGCGTAGGCGTAACCCCATTCCAGGAACCGGTACCAGCAGGTGGTTTCTCCGGGAGTCACACCCACATCCTGCATTCCGTGACTATCCAAGACTCGCCTGACCAGCTTCAAGAACTCCACAACCTGCTCCGGCGGCCAAAACATATTGTAGTCATGCCCTTCCCAAGACGCGCCGCCGTCCTCGGGCCAGCGCATCCAATCTTCACCCTCATTGTGCAGGGAGATGTATTTTACCGGAAGGCCTTCTTTTTCCTTTAAATACTTAGCCCAGGAAACCATGTACTTGGCGCATTCCATCTTATATGCAGGTTCCAGATCCCTTCCCCGCATTATTCGTTGTTTTGTCATCCAGCCGGGCGGTCCGTACATGGTTGTGATGATACTTAATTCCCCTCCCCGGGAACGGGTTCTGGCTAGACCCTCCCGGGCAAAATACCGCAACCATTTTGTGGTTGCCGTGTGACTGTAATTACTCTGATCGATGTTTTCGGGTCCTGGTTCGTTTAGATGCTTTTCATCCTGATGAAACGGATCCAGAAACATTTTGACGATGCCCGGCTTCAAGCCGCTTTCGCCGAAAATCAGATCCAGGATTTCCCGCCTTTTATCTTCCGCAAGTGTGCTGAAACCGCCATAATCCTGGGGATTTGCGGCATAATCGAAAGTCTGGCAAGTCTCCACATAATTTACACCGAATCCGTCCCAATCCTGCAACTTCCTGGAAAAGTCGACCTGTGCGCGAATCATATCCATCAATCCTTTTTATTAGATTATTTGTTTTCAGCCCCGTCGTTGAAGGTTTTTTCCCAACCCTCAAAGCTTGCTGCAACGGCGTCCCTGAGTTTTTGCTCATCTTTTTCACGGAATGCCTGGAATATTTTTTTATGGTCCCTGATGGAAATATCCGGATTATCATGAACCGGTTTTTCGATGGATGCTTTAAAAAAACGCAGGATGGCCTCGCCGATGCGGATGACATAGTGATTGTGCGTGCTTTTTAAAATGGCGCGGTGGAATAATAAATCATCTTCCGCGCTTTGCGTGCCTTTTACTATCTTTTCCTCCATTATGCAAATGGCGGCTTCGATCTCGCGCATGTCGCCGGCGGTGGCCCTGTGCATGGCCATGATGGTATAAGCGGGTTCAAACATCGCCCGCAAGTCGACAAGATCCTGATTTGTTCCCTCATGCAGATATAAAGAGAAAATCAGCGGGTTGACGGCGTCCACGGAAGGCTCTTTCCTGACATAAGTGCCGTTTCCCTGGCGTATATCCACTATCCCCATGGCATCCAGCATCTTCATGGCCTCCCTGACGCTGGATTTACCCACGCCCAGGCTTTTTACCAGTTCAGGCTCGGAAGGCAGCCTGTCCCCGGGCTTTAACTCCTTATTTCTTAAGGCTTCCTCCATGCGTAAAAGAATCAAACGCACAACGGACGTGTTTGCCTTAATCGGTTTTAACCAGTCGCCTTTTTTCATCTCAAACAACCTTTTTAAATGACTTCGCCGCCGGGCTAAACTGACATGCGAAAATCGAGTACAAATAATATTTATTTATGATCGGTCATCTGGTGTATTATTTTACCATTTAATCAGTCCTGCTGCAATAGAAATATGGCATTGGCATGAGCAATTTGCGTTGTTACCTTAATGCCGGGCTGCATAGCGTTTTTTTGACTTCACAAGTAAAAAATGTTAAAATTAAATCCCGGCATATTTCTTTGAATGGAGTGGTTGATACGGACATAAAAAAAACCGCCTTGGTCTTATGGATGATCACCGCGATGTTCTTTGCCGTTTCCCGGACGGCGACGGCAGCCACGGCACTCCCGCCGTCAACCGGAAGGGCGTTTCTCTATGCGCCCCAACCCGAAATCGATTTCGGCTCCGCCACGGAAGGCGATAAGGTCTTTTTAGAATATGTCATCGAGAACCGCGGCGATGCACCTTTTGAGATCGCCGCCATTACGCCGGTTTGTGACTGTATCAAGGCGGAGATTATCTCCGGATCCCGGAATTTGCAACCCGGCGACCGGCTGGTCCTCATGGCGACTTTTGACACGAAAAACTTCGCATATGAGCAATTCAAGTGGATAACCATTTCCGACCGTCACGGGACGGCGTTCAGAGTGTACTTAAAAGGCATGATCAAACCCCGCCCGGGTTCTCCAAAGAGAGATAAGTATTGGAGACCCACCAAGGTTCTCCCGAGACCGTCTTCAAGCATTCCTGAAACCTCTACCGCCTTGCTGATACGTTATTTTTATACCAATGACTGCGGAAAATGTCAAAAAATCATCCGCCGCGTCCTGACCCCTCTGGAAAAATCCCTGAAGGGAAAAATCTGGATAATATACTACAACATCCATGATAAAGCTTCTTACGATGTCTTTATAAAATTGCAAGATTACTATCATTTTAGCGTCCGGCAATGGCCCGTAATTTTAATCAGGGATGATGTTCTGGAAGGCGATAAACAGATCGAAACAAACCTTGCCGGATATGTCCGGTATCACCTGTCTGCTTTCGGCAAAACCCATGTGGATGCCCCCGCCTCCCCTGCGGATAACCGGCGAAACGCCGCGAAAAAATGGCTGGCCGGCTTCAACATGTGGACAATCATGGCGGCGGGGCTCATCGATGGAATAAATCCGTGCGCTTTTGCCACGCTGATATTTTTTATTTCATTTCTGACCGCGGGAAAATATACCCGGAAAAAAATATTACTCATCGGCGCGGCATTTCTGGCGGTTTCCTTTCTTACGTACGTCCTGATCGGGCTGGGGGTCTTCAATTTCCTAAGAAGCTTGAATTCCTTTCACCTCATCAGCCTGCTCATGGGAGTCGCAATCGCTCTGTTTTCACTTGTCCTGGGACTTATAAGCCTCCGGGATTACATGGGCATCCGGCAGGGGAAGGATTTGCGGGAGATCTCCCTGCAGTTGCCCGCCAGGGCGAAACAAATCATCCACCACATCATCAGAAAGAGTTTCAAACAACCGGAAAACGGCGGCATGCCCAGAAATGCCAGCATATTAAAACTGGTTATGATATCATCCGTAACATCCTTTATGATCACCCTGACCGAATCCATTTGCACCGGCCAGGTGTATCTTCCTGTCCTGGCCCTGATCTCGGAATCGAACCCTTCCAACATGAAAGCGTTGTCCCTGATCTCCCTCTATAACGCTTTCTTCATTGTTCCTCTGGCCTCCGTTTTGATCCTCGCCCTGGTATTCGTATCCTTGCCCGGACTCGGCGATTTTCAGCGGAAGCATCTCAGCCTGGTCAAGCTGGCAACGGGGATTTTTTTCTTAGCACTGGCTGCTTTGTTGGCAGCCGCGTATATTCTGCCGTTAATGTAGTCGCGCCTAATGGCGCGTTATTGTTTTTGCTGGATGAAAATCAAAGTGCGAAAGTTGAGTAATAGCATATGTACATGGTTCGGACATACCTCTTGCGTCTATTATATTTATACCTTTCCATCTGCATAATCTTTACGGAGCGGTGTTGCCGCTCAGATCACTAGCCGATCTGGCCTTTTTTACAATCCCATGGTAAAATAAGGATGTAGTAATCTTACGGAATTAATTTAAAGTGATTAATAATAACCGGTGGAGGCATAATTAATATGCCAACAGCCAGCAATGAAAAAACGGCCAGCAATATAAAAAAATCCGACCCGCCGTCTAAAGATCAAAACTCCGACGGTATTCAACTTCTCCACAAATGTTACTGTTATAAATACCCTGATGGAGGTTTTACCGGACTGGATCTCGGTCCGGGCGGAAAAGAAATCACTAAAATCAGGTTTCTTCCGGTTTTGCAAACAATGCACGCCATGATTGGTGGGAAATTCCAAGGCTCCAACGATACCCCGGACTCCGGTTACGAGGATTTGCACGTAATTTCAAGGATCCCCCGCCTGGGCTGGAATACCGTCATATTCGGGAAACTTAAGAAATATAGATACCTTCGCTATATAGGGGCTCCGGGCAGCCATTCCATGGTGGGAACGATTGAATATTATTCTGCCGGGCCGTGCGATGAAACAGCGTCAAATCCGACGGAAATTAAACTCAAGGGAATCCCCTTCGGAGCCGGGCCGCCGGCTAAACCGGGCGTAGAATTCGACGCCGTCTATAAAGAAGGGCCGGATGTACTGTTAACATATAAACGACATGCGGCGGAGACAGGGTGCCCCTTATCATTTATTACGGTGAAAAGCAACGAGGTTTTTTTACACCAGCACGACTTCGTGGAAATAATTTATATCAAACACGGTTCATGCTTTCATCAACTGGAAGACAGGATTTCATTCCTGGTGGCGGGAGATCTTTGCATCATCCCTCCCGGTGTGGACCATACTTATTTCGGCGGAGTAAATCTTTCAATTTTTAATACCATGTTTTATCAGGATGATATCCCATCCGAAATCCGCGTCGACCTTGCCCGGTTGCCCGGCTTCACCCGCGTTTTTTCCGGGCAGCCCAATTTTTACGCCGGTGACGGAATGCCGGAAAAACTTCATTTGCATCTTGACCAGCAAAGAGAAATACAATCCCTTATGGATAAACTGGAAGTAAATCCCACGGAAAAACCCGACGGTTACCGGATCTCCACTTACGCCTGGTTCATCCTGTTTATCGTTCAATTAAGCAAGTATTTTAAATCATACAACAATATGCCTCTTGAGCAAAAAAAATCCCCCCGCAGCTTCGAACTGGCTGCGAAGGCCGTCTCTTTCATTGAACAAAACTACTCCGTTATCATGGACGTAAAGGAAATTATCGAACCTCTCCAAATAAGCTACAGCAGACTGGCGCACCTTTTCAAGGAGGAAATCGGCATTTCCGTATACGATTACCTGGTCAGGTATAGAGTCAGCCAAGCATGTCAGCAACTGATCAACAGCAAGGAAAAATTAACGGAAATCGCGTATAAGATTGGTTTCCACAATTATAGCAATTTTGCCCTTATTTTTAAACAGCTCATCGGTTATTCCCCCCTGGAGTTCCGGCAGGAATACGGCGCATGAATCTGCGAGCGGCGATTTTGGGTTGGGATTATAAGCGAAGGAAAAAAAGCCCTGTAGACATCCTACAGGGCTTGATAATTATTGTTTTGTTCTATTGTCTCCTTAAGTCAAAATCGTCTCCCCAACCCCAGTTCCAACCACCCGTGAACTTTTTCTTGAAATAGATCGTAGCGGATGTGTTGGATGCGCCGGTGGTAAACGTAATTTCCTTGTATTTCCAGGACTGACGGCCCTCCGATACAAGCAAGTCCACGGAGGTCGACGACCCGTATCCATAAGCGCCCATTGTCATGTCGTCATCCCCGCTGGTCCCGTCTATATACATCCATCCGCTTAATTTATACATTGTATTTGGAGTAAGACCGGTTATAGTTTGCTCGCATGTCAGATGATCATGATCCACATAAGCGGCCCAGGAACCTGAATGTCTTATATGATTCTGATAGACCGTGCCGCCGGTCCATGGGGTTAAGCTTCCGGTTTCAAAGCCCGGATTTGAAACAAGATTTACACTGCTGCTTGATGTTGGGGTAGGCGTCGGCGTATTGGTTGGCGTAACTGTCGCCGTGGGCGTATTTGTCGGCGTCGCCGCCGCCACCAGCTCGACCCGGACATTGTCGATCCAGACGTCGGCGTTGTTGCCGCCGATTTTAAAGTTCATGCGGGTATTGGCGTCGCTGACGTTGGAAGTCCACGTGTAAGGGCCATAAGCGGCCGCGGTGGTGGTGATGTTGACTGTCTGCTCCCAGTAGTGGGTATAGGGATCGCTATCGCGCTGGAACAGGGCAAGAATCGACCGGTTTGACTCAGCCTTGGCCATGAAAGTGACGCGGTAGGTCTGACCGTTTTCCAGGTTGAAATGGGAGAATAGTTCCACGTTCCAGTCCGCGGTTCCTCCATTCGTGATGGTCATTTTGGCGGCATACGTTCCGGACATGCCTGCGCCGGTTACAATATCAAAGCTGCCGCTCGCCCCTCCCTGGAAGATCGCTGTCCAACCGGTCCCGCCGTTGTCAAACTCGCCGTTTGGCACCAGATTGCCCGGAGCCGGGGTTACCGTCGGCGTCACCGTATTGGTGGGTGTATTGGTCGGCGTATTCGTCGGCGTCGCCGTCGGAGTCGGCGTCCCGCCTCCTACGGTTTCAGGTGACAGGTAACAGTCGCCGAAGGCGGAGGTGTTGGTCCAGTTCAAATCGGTTCCCGCCCACATGAGCTGGCTTTCCCTGGCCGAACCGTTGTCGTCGTCATTGTTGCCGATATCCAATCCGATAGTGTTTCCGGCCGCCGGAGTCACGCTCAGGCTGCTCCAGGCCACCGCCACTTCCACGGAGTAACCGCCGGTGACGGCTGCCCAGCCGTGGGTCAGACCGGTGGTATCGCCGGTATTGACCCAGATGGCGCTGTCGTTCCAACCTTTTACGATCTGCCGGTCATAGCTGTCGTAAGTAGTGCCGTGGTTATGGTTGGCGTCGAGATAGATCTCCACCGAGTCGTCGTCCCAGGCGTTGGTGGAGTCGTTATACAGGTTTGAATCGAGTACTTTGGCGCCTATATACAGGTTATTGGCATCCCAGAGAGCACCAAAGGTGACGGTGTTGTTGGGCGCGCCGATAATGGTCTTGGCGGCGCTTTCGTCCAGCGTCCATACGGTTTCGCCGAGATTGCCGTCAATGGACAGGCCGGCCAGGGTATTTTTGGCTACCGCATTTGAATCCGGGGTAACCGTCGGCGTTGCCGTGGGGGTGGGCGTGTTGGTGGGCGTATTGGTGGGAGTCGCTGTGATGGAAGGCGTCGGAGTGGGTACGACTCCTCCTCCCACGCCATACAGGGTCACAATGCCGTTGCCGGGCACGCTTACGCTTACCACATTATTGCTCACGGAAGCCGTGGAATGCTGCCAATA
>JBLNCG010000010.1:0-25082 GCA_050260475.1 Bacillota bacterium | reverse complement strand
CATCGGCTTCGACATCGGGAACAACGACGACGAGGACGGTTCGGCCCGGGAAAGCCAGTTGATGTGGTGGGGCACCAATTATAACTGGACCGATACCTCGGGATTCGGGGACTGTTACCTGAATCCTTGAACCCGTTGTATCCTAGTTTAAAAGCGGCTGTCCTCAAAATTGGGGCAGCCCTTTTTTATTATGCGGAATTTGGGGGCGATTCCGTCTCATGCAGGTAAATCAAGGGATCCGCGCGGCCGGTTTTTTTTCCTGATTAAAGCAGGAATATTACATGAAAAATGGTAAATAAAAAGAATGTTGTTGCAGTTTCCAGAATGCCGTTTTACTTGATAAGTTTAATCACTGGTTTAAAAAGCCGGCAATTAAACAATTTATGGTTGATGTATTTAATCGCCGGTTCTGTAGTATCATATTCCGCGTGAAGAAAGGTGGTATAAATGCGCTACGGTTATTTCGACGATCAAAACAGGGAGTATGTCATCGAAAACCCCAACACCCCCATGTCTTGGATAAATTATCTGGGCACAGCGGATTATGTCGCGTTGATCTCCAATAATGCGGCGGGCTATGCTTTTTATAAGTCCAACCAGGCCAGCCGGCTTTTAAGATTCCGTTTCAACAGCGTGCCCATGGACAGGCCGGGACGTTATATTTACATCCGGGATGACGCGGACGGGGATTACTGGTCCGCCTCATGGCAGCCGGTGGGCAAACCCCTCGATCAATACAAAAGTATCTGTCGTCATGGATTGGGCTACACGAAATTCGAAAGCGTATATAAGGGGATTAAAACCGGCTACCGGGTGTTCGTCCCCATCGATAAGCCTTTGGAATTCTGGGAGGTGGAGGTGGAGAATGTTTCCGGCAGCGCACGGCAATTATCCTTTTTTGCATACGCCGAATGGTGCTTTTGGGATATCAGGCAGGATCTCACCAATTTTCAATATATCCTTTATACATGCCGCATGGGCTATGAAAACGACATAATCGACTACTCCATCCGTCTTTGGCCGTCAAGCGAGCCCAAGGCTTTTCTGGCGTCAGCCCTTCCTGTCGCGAGTTTTGACACCGACCGGGATTATTTTTTAGGCCGTTACCGCCATGAAGGGATGCCGGAGGCCGTGGAAAAAGGCGGGTGTTCCAATTCCATCGCAGTGGGAGGCACGCCGTGCGGCGCGGTTCAAAACCGCATAACCTTAAACCCCGGGGAGAAGAAATATATCCTGTACATGGTGGGCATCGGCGACGCCAAGACCACGGGGCGGGAATACAAAGACAAATACGCCGATCGCAGGCAGGTGGAAGGGGAATTTGCCAAAGTCCAGGATTATTGGCGGGAAAGGTTGGCCCAATACCAGTGCGAGACACCTTCTACGCTGGTAAATTCCATGGTCAATATGTGGAATCAATACCAATGCCAGACGACCTTCAATCTCTCCCGCTCCGGTTCCTTCAACGAGGCCGGCGGAAGAGACGGGATCGGTTACCGGGATACCAACCAGGATGTTTTGGGTGTGATGCATTCCGTCCCCCATCTGGTCAGGGAGAAGCTGATCAACGTGCTGAAGGGGCAGTTTTCGGAAGGATATGCCATTCATCATTTCCAACCTCTCACCTGGAAGCAGGGCGAAGGGAATATTCCGCCGCGGGAGCGGATTTTTTCCGACGACCATTTGTGGCTCCTGCTATCCGTTCCGGCATATTTGAAGGAAAGCGGGGATATGGATTTTTTGAACGCCTCCGTGCCCTATATGGATAAAGGGGAGGACGCGGTTTACAATCATTTGAGGATGGCCCTGGAATTTTCATGGAAAAGCCGCGGTCCGCACGGGCTGCTTCTGGGTATGGCCGCGGACTGGAACGATTGCTTGAATTTGAAGGGAAAGGGTGAGAGCATCTGGAGCACTTTCCTTTATTACCGCGGCCTGAACGAATTCATCGGGCTTGCGGAACGGCTGGGTCGGACCTCCGATGCCGGGCATTATGAAGCATACCGCGGAGAAATCAAGGCCAACCTGGATAAGTTTGCCTGGGACGGCGCGTGGTTCCTGCGGGGTTATCTGGACAGCGGCAGGAAACTGGGCGGAAAGGAGAGCGACCAGTCCAAGATTTTCATCAACAGCCAGACTTGGTCGGTGGTGTCCGGGGCCGCGGATCGGGAGAAGGGTCTGGCGGCCATGGACAGCTTGAAGCAATATCTGGCCACGGAACACGGTGTGGTGAAAAATTACCCCGCATACCGGGAGACGGATTTGGAGGTGGGGGCCATCACCAGCTTTCCGCCGGGATTGAAGGAAAACGCAGGCATTTTTTGCCATGCCAATACCTGGACGGTGGTGGCTGAGGCCATGCTGGGGAGGGGGGACAGGGCGTTCGAGTATTACCTCTCGTTCCTGCCCGCGGCCAAAAACGACAATGCGGATCTTTACACCATGGAACCCTATGTTTATTCGCAATTCATTACAGGAAAAGAGCATCCTTATCATTTCGGCCGGGCACGCAATTCCTGGCTCACCGGCACGGCCTCCTGGAGTTTTGTGGCAATCAGCCAGTATATTCTGGGAGTACGGGCGGATTATGACGGTCTGATTGTTGATCCTTGCATCCCGCAAGATTGGGACGGCTTTGAAGTGAAGCGGATCTTCAGAGGGAAGCGGTTTCGGATCAAGGTCATCAATCCGGAACATGTTAGTTACGGTGTGAAGAAAATGATGGTGAACGGGGAAGAATTAAGCGGAAACACGGTTGCATTTGATAAAATGAAAGAGGAGAACGTGGTGGAAGTGGAGATGGGGTAAGGGCCTAACCCCTGGCCCCTTCCCGTCGCGGGAAGGGGGAAGGTTAATCAAGGGGGATATGAGAGGCCTTTTTAAATCAGAGGTGAAAGATGTCCGCAATAGGTTTACATGTTTAGATTTAAAAACGAGGAAATACTAAACAATTTGGACTCAGTGTTGAAAAGAATCGCAATTTATTGTTCAAAAAGAACTTCGAAGACAGGACCTTCCCCTCCCCGCGCCGGGGAGGGGCCAGGGGAGAGGTAGAAAGGAGCCGACAAATGTCCGATTCCATTTTCTGGACAGGCGACTTCTTGTCCCATGAGGACTGGGCCGCTTTGAACGAGAAGGCTAAGAAGTATCTGTGGGAAAGGGGAGCGGTATTCGAGGATTACGAAGGATTCAAATCCACCGGTATGCCTTATGTTCAACTGGACAGCTTGGTGGACAGGCAGATTAATATGGAGGATTTTAAAGGCTGCATGGTTTTTAAAAAAGGCTGCCAGTTGAATTCATACTGGACATCACCTTTTCCCCATGATATTTGCCGTCTTACCATAGTAAAGACGGAGAAAGGCGTAGGAAAAATCGTCGTCGGTTCGGGGGGATTGAACGGGACAAGCATTGTCTGTTATGAAAAGGTTGAGATCGAAGACGATGTGCTTTTTGGCCCCAATGTCATGATTTTGGACTGCGACGGGCATATTACGGACCGGAAAAGGACCTCGCTGGAAGGCGACAATCCCGGCGTAATCAAGCCCGTAAAAATTTGCAAGTGGGCCTGGATTGGCTTCGGAGCCACTATTTTAAAAGGGGTGACGGTGGGAGAATACGGGGTGGTGGCCGCGCACAGCGTGGTCACCAAGGATGTTCCGCCTTGCAGCGTGGTGGCAGGGAATCCGGCGCGGGTTATCAAGACGTATGAATCCGGCCCATCGGAAGGATGAAAAGGCGATTATTTTCCCCACCCCGGTATATGTTTGCCGGGACAAGCGAAGGGATGAAATAGCTTTTGAGGGTCTGGCGTTGCAAGAGACCCCTCTTGCCGCCCTGACAGAAGGTGAAAGATTGGCGATGTCGGTTTTAACTAAAATCGGGTGGGACAAAAGTTACAGAACAATCCATGTACCGTTCGAACTAATCATGGGGATGCAAGGGCCCCTGCCCCTGCTCGCGGCGCAGCCGCGAAACCAAAAAAGGCCCCTCCTAGGGTCGGGGTGGGGGCATCAAACTCACCTTTTAAACTCTATTTTTTAGGTAGATTGCGGGAGGAGACAGGATGATGGGATTAAGTTTCGAGGAAAAACTGGGAAAACTCGTATCACGGTATAACGAACTGATCAAGCGTAAAAACGAGATCGATGCCACTTGGTACAATGGCGTTTTTGACCGGTACAAATATCCGGTGGTGACCAATGAACATACCCCGCTCTTCTGGCGGTATGATCTGGACGAAAAAACCAATCCGCATCTTTTGGAGCGCATGGGGGTTAACGCGGTTTTCAATCCGGGGGCCTTGGAGTGGAATGGTAAAATCGTCCTGGTCTGCCGGATGGAAGGGTACGACCGCAAATCTTTTTTCGCCGTTGCGGAGAGTAAAACCGGCGTAGACGGTTTTAAATTTTGGGATTATCCTATCCTGATGCCGGAGACTGAAATTCCGGATACCAACGTTTATGACATGCGCCTGACGAGGCACGCGGACGGCTGGATTTACGGGCTGTTCTGCACGGAACGAAAGGACCCGGCGGCCCCTCCCGGCGATACTTCCAGTGCTGTTGCCGCCTGCGGCATCGCCCGCACAAAAGATCTTATAAAATGGGAGCGCTTGCCGGACCTTAAATCGCAATCGCCGCAGCAGCGGAATGTAGTGCTTCATCCGGAATTTGTCGACGGGAAATACGCCTTGTATACACGCCCGCAGGATAGTTTTATCGAAGCGGGGAAAGGCGGGGGCATCGGTTGGGCGTTATGCGAAAGTATGGAACATGCGGTTACAGGTGAAGAAAAAATCATTGACCCGAAGTTTTATCATACTATCAAGGAAGTGAAGAACGGCCAGGGTCCGCCCCCCATCAAAACCGCCAGGGGATGGCTACACATCGCCCACGGCGTACGCAACACCGCGGCAGGCATGCGTTATGTCCTTTATGCTTTTCTTACCGATTTAAAACAGCCGGAAAAGGTCGTTGCCCGTCCGGGCGGGTATTTGATCGCCCCTTACGAAGGGGAAAGGGTCGGGGACGTCTCTAATGTGGTCTTCTGCAATGGGGCGGTGGCCGGGGAGAACGGGGATGTTTTGATTTATTACGCTTCTTCCGATACCCGGATTCATGTGGCCGCTACAACTGTGAATAAATTGCTGGATTACGTTCTGAACACCCCGGCGGACGGATTGCGCTCTTACGCCTGCGTGGAAGAAAGGCGCAAGTTGATCAAGAAGAATTTGGAATTGATGAAAAGCGATTCAAATGGGATATTGAAGGATTTGACATAACCCGCCTCGGGAAAGCGAGGTTAAAAATAAAGGCGGGATTTAAATCCCCGCCTTCATTTTTGAAATGTTTATTGCATCTGCGGGAAATTCTGCGCCTGCTGCTGCCGGATCGTCTGTTTTCCCTGTTCCATGAACTGCGCGTCTTTGCTTGACAAGATATACAGTAATTGCTGAAGCTCCCCCACATGCCTGCGCTCTTCATCCGCGATATGGTGCAGGACTATTTTTACCCTTTCGTCATTGGTTGCCATGGCATGCGCCTCATAGCCGATGATGGCCTCCAGTTCCCCGGCGATATCCACGCGGACGGCCTGAGCCAGTTCCTCGCCGGTTAATTGTTTGGTTACGTTCGCTATAAAGGGGTTCCCCAGTAAAGCCATAATAGATTCCTCCCAATCAGATATTATTCCTATTCTAACCGAGAAACTCCCTTGACATGCAATAAGTCTTTTATATAGGGAGGCAATTGCGTTGTTGCCTCAATTCAAGGTCTTGCCGCTAAATATAGTGTATGGCTGCCGTTAGGCTATCGATATTTAGCGGCAAGACGTAAACTCATCATAAACGCAAATTGCTCTTTATGAAATCAAAATCATTTTTCTCCCGCCGTCAAATGCCCCGTGTCGTTCAGTTTGGCGATTGTCCGCAAACCCTTGGAATTGATGCGCAGTAGGGTTATACTCCCGGGATCGATGTCGAAGGACATTTTTTCCGCCTGTTTTTCGGTTAATTCCAGCCACCAGAGGATTATGGATATGATTTGATCCTCATGGGATACTGCTACGACGCTCTCTTTTTCTATGTTTTGGATCATGCGCATAAAATCGGTTATTTTTCCTCCGCACGCCGCCGGTTCTTCCTTTTTATCGATGGCGGTTTCGTCAACCCAATTGATTAAAGGGCCTGTCATTTGCCAGGGATTGGTTTTAACGGGCTCCGGAGGGGGAGCCTCAAGCTTGTCGCTGATATGAGGGTCCCGCAGTTCTTGAACGGCCGTGTACTGTTTGGCTAAAATCAAGCCGATACCCTCAGCGGTGGCTTTGGCGCCGGGGAGATCGCTGGAATAAAAGCCGTAATCCGCTCCCTTTAGCCAGAGCGCAAGCCTTTTTCCAGTTAATTCCGCCTGTTTAATCCCAAGCTCCGTCAATCCAAGATCCGTCCGTACGTTTGTGTTATCGTTGGTGGCATATTTCGTGTCTCCGTGCCGTACCAGAAAAAGGTGTTTGATCATGGCCGCCTCCAAGAATGATATTAATATATGACTATCGAATCCGGAAAATATTTGTTGTGAAAATCACATGATTAATTATAATATAATCGATCAATATGATCTTTGTCACTTATTAATTGTCTCAAAGAGTGATTATATGAATATATTATTTCCGGTTTTACCGAATGTAAACAAAAGGCTTTTATTAAAGGCAATTGTGTTGTTACCTTAATTCAAGGTCTTGCCACTAAATATAGTGTACGGCTACCATTAGGCTATCGATATTTAGCGGCAAACGTAAAATCATCATAACAACGCAAATTGCTCTATTATATTGGAAAAGGGGAGAAACAATGAGAAGGAGCGGTAGGAGAATATTGCCGGGCGTCTTCGCGGCGGGATTGTTTTTCAGTTTATGGTTACCGGCGGAAGCGGCCGTCGGAGTCGTGAAAGAAGGCGTTATCCGCGTAAATTGCGGCGGCGGGGCGTACACGGATAAAAGCGGAAACCTGTGGGCCGCGGATCAGGAATTTCAAACCGGCGGCTGGGGATATACGGGCGGGATTGCTGTTAACGCAAAAAAGGGGATCGACGGGACGGAAGACGACGCATTGTACCAGTCATCAAGGCAGGCAGCGCCGAATCTCGGCTATAAATTCACGGTTCCCGGCGGCAATTACCAGGTCGTTCTGAAGTACGCCGAAGCAAAGTACGACTCCGTGAACCGGAGGGTTTTTTCCATGGTCCTGGAAGGTCTTACATACATTCCGAATCTGGATTTGCTCGCTTCCGCAGGGCGCGATAAGGCTTTTGACAGGACTTTCACCATCACCGTCTCCGATGGGATATTGGACGTCGATTTTTTAAACGTGGTGGATTTCGCGCAAATATCGGCAATCAGCGTCACTCCTGCGGAAGGAAATATTTATTATGTGGCTGTGGACGGCAGCGACGACAATCCGGGGACCATCGACAGGCCGTGGGCGACCGTGCAGAAAGCGGCCGATGCGCTGCAGGCCGGGGACACCGTCTACCTCCGTAGCGGGAGGTATTATATCGACAATGAAATCATACCCAGGAATTCCGGCAAACCGGAGCGGTGGATTACATATGCGGGTTACCCCGGTGAGACGCCCATCATCGACGCCGTCAATCATTTTGTGCGGCCTCCCAGCGGCAGGCCGCCGTTTGATCATGATCATGGCGCATTCCAGATTGAAGGTCTCTGCTATATTCAGATCCGGGACATCCGGCTGGAGAACTCGCACAACGCCGGATTTACGGTCCGGAACAGCCATCACATCGATTTTTACAACAACACCATTTGCAAAACCTTTTCCTCCTGCATCGCCATCTGGGATGGCTGCCGCGACCACAAAGTTTTCGGCAACACGCTCATTAAAGGGACCACCAAGGAGATGGAAATTCGTCACCAGGGATACCGGCCGGTGGGCGAGGCGCCTCATGAGGCCCTGACTATAGGAGGCGCCGCCAATTGCGAGGTGGCTTACAATTATTTGTACAACTGCGATAAGGAAGGGATCGATTTCAAGGGGAACTGCAAGAACGGCAAAGCGCATCACAACTTCCTTTATAAACTGGCGCGCACGGCCATTTACGTAGATGGCTGGGGGTCCCTGCTGAAGGATGTCGAGGTGTTTGAGAATGTGGCGGAAAACTGCGCTACGGGGGCCATGGTATCCTCGGAAGGCGGGGCGCTAGTAGACAACGTAAGGATACACCATAACCTTTTCTACTATTGCCGCTATGCGGGGGTGGAGATCAACGCCTGGTTCGGCCAGGACGGCCCGCGTTCCAATATCCAGATTTATAACAACACCATTTATAAAAGCGGCAACACCAGGGGAGGCATTTTTCTCGAGACTTTCAACATCAAGGATGTGGTTATCCGCAACAATATATCCGCGGACAACTGGATTCTGCAGATCGGCACGGCGGGCCAGAATTTAAAAGCCTTCAAGATCGCCATCGATTACAATCTTTACTACGGGAAGATGAACAACTGGGAAAGCCAGGGCGCTCCGATGTATCCCGTGCCGGGCAGCAAAGCCGTCAATGCTGACCCGATGTTCAACGACCCCGTGAACGGGGACTTCTATCTGCGGAGAGGCTCCCCGGCCATCAACGCGGGCCATCCGGACAAGGAATACCGCGATCCCGACGGCAGCCGAGGCGACCTGGGGGCCTTCCCTTACAAGGCCGTGAACCGGTTCTGGTGGAAGACCAATTTCCCGCCGGTGGCGGGGCGGTGATATTCAATAATCAGTTATCAGCGGCCAGTAATCAGTGAATAACCAGTCTCAGTTATAATACGACATCAGGGGGGAACGGCAATGAGGAGAAGAAAAGGGAGACGTATTTTGTTGTTTCTTGGTTTAATGGCCTGGGCTTTGTTTTGTTCATCATCTTGGGCCGCGTATGTTGAGAAGAACGCATTCCCGGATGCAGCGGGGGAAAAGGGCATCGTCCGGGTCAATTGCGGCGGAGGGGCTTATAAGGATAAAGCCGGAAATTTCTGGAGTGCGGATCAGGCGTATCAGCCCGGCGGGTGGGGATATACGGGGGGAGACGTCGCCGTTACAAAACACAATATCGGCAATACCGCGGATGGCCGCCTTTTCCAATCCGCGCGGGTCTCGGACGGTTCCATGGGCTACCGGTTCACCGTGGAAAACGGGAATTACTATATAACCCTGATGTTCGCGGAGACGGAATTCGAGCGGGTAAACCAGCGGGTGTTCGATATCGGCATCGAGGGGATGCCGTTTATAACAGGTTTGGACTTGATCGCCTCGGCGGGGCATGACTTCGCACATGAGCAGACATTTGCGGTTACAGTATCCGACGGGATATTGAACATTGATTTCGCAAACGGGATCGATAAGGCCGCAATCGCCGCCATTAAAGTAATTTCCGGCGCGGGCGCTATTTACTACGTCGCCCCCGGCGGCAGCGACGATAATCCCGGCGGCATCGATAAACCGTGGGCCACTATCCAAAAGGCCGCGGATACTTTGCAGGCGGGGGACACGATTTATATCCGCGGCGGCAGGTATCAGATCGCTACCGAGATCGAACCCAAAAACTCCGGAAGCGAAGGTCGTTGGATCACCTATGCCGGGTACCCCGGCGAAACTCCCGTGATCGATGCCGACAACCATTTCGTGAAACGACAAAGCGGAACGCCGCCTTACGACCGGGATCAGGGCGCTTTCCAGATACAGGGGAAGAGCTATCTTTGCATCAGGAACTTAAGGATTGAGAAATCGCACAACGCGGGATTCACCGTCAGGAGAAGCCACCATATCGATTTTTATAACAATTCCACTTATGATACTTTTTCCTCCGGCATCGCCATCTGGGACGGCTGCCACGATCACAAGGTGATGGGAAATACCGTCGAGCATGCGCATAATCCCGGGATGGCCACGGTTTATCCGGGCGGCCGCAGGGAAGGGCCTCCTCATGAGGCCATCACTGTCAGCGGTTCGCGCAACTGCGAAGTGGCATACAATCATGTATTCAACTGCTTCAACGAGGGGATCGATTTCAAAGGCGCCAACCGCCGGGGGAGGATTCATCACAACTATGTGCACGGCACGCGATCCCTGGGGATTTACGTGGACGGTTGGGGTTCCACCATGAGCGACATCGAGGTTTATGAAAACGTCGTTCATGACTGTATGGGAGGCGTTATTGTCTCCTCCGAGGGGGGATCCCCGGTGGATGATGTGCGGATCCATCATAACCTGGTTTACCAGTGCCGGTATGCCGGGATCGAGATCGACGGCTGGCTGGGCCGGGACGGCCCGCGTTCCAATATCCGGATATATAACAATACGGTGTATCTCAGCGGCAATGTCAGGGGCGGCATTTTTATCGGCACCTTCAATCTCAAAAGTGCGCTTATCCGCAACAATATCAGTTCAAGCAACTGGATCCTGCAGATCGGCACCTCCGGGCACAAGCTGGATGCTTTTAAGATCGTCGTGGATTATAACCTCTGCCATGGAAAAATGGAAACCGGCGAAAGCCAGGGTACGCCGATGTATCCGGTGCCCGGATTCAAAGTTGTCCACAAGGACCCCATGTTTATCGATCGGGACAAA
Source organism: Bacillota bacterium (assembly GCA_050260475.1). Lineage (GTDB taxonomy): Bacteria > Bacillota > UBA4882 > JBLNCG01 > JBLNCG01 > JBLNCG01. The sequence continues at coordinate 14,458 of JBLNCG010000010.1, read as the reverse complement.
CTGGACTTTTATCTGCAAAAAGGCTCTCCGGCCATCAACGCGGGCCATCCTGACAGGGCATACAGGGATCCGGACGGCAGCCGCGGCGATCTGGGGGCGTTTTATTATGGGATGACAAACCGATTCTGGTGGAAGACCAATTTCCCGCCGGTGGCGGGGCGTTAACAGTGATCAGTGATCAATAAACAGTTATGAATCTGAATGCGGATTATAAAAAACGGCGCGGCAAAATCACCGGGCGCCGTTTTTTGGCTGCTTTTCCGGAGGAGCCGGACTTTACCGTAAACATTTTTAAAGAACCGGACGCCTAAATGCAGGAAAAAGAGGAAAAAAATCATATATTTCTAAATAGTTTTTAATGAACTTCAAGCTAATCCGGAGGGTATGCCATGACCGTAAAATTGTTGCTGGATACGGATATAGGTTCGGATATCGATGACGCCGTTTGTTTGGCTTACCTGCTTGCCCAGCCCCAGTGCGAGTTGCTTGGCGTTACCACCGTAACGGGCGAGGCGGATAAGCGGGCCATGATGGTCAGCGCGCTGTGCAAATCCGCCGGAAAGAATATTCCGGTTTATCCCGGCGCCGAGGAGCCGCTTTTGATCCCCTCCTACCAGCCCCGCGCCCCCCAGGCCAAGGCGCTTTCAAACTGGGCGCACGACTCCGGTTTTCCGCGGGGAGAAGCCGTGGAATTTTTACGGAGCACAATCCGTAAGTTTCCGGGGGAAATCATACTGCTTGCCATTGGGCCGCTCACCAATATCGCCCTTTTGTTCAAAGCGGACGCCGAAATCCCGCGTCTCTTAAAAGGGCTGGCGATCATGGGCGGCGTCTTTACCAACCGCTTGGCGGGGGTTGGGCCCCTGGAATGGAACATCGTCTGCGATCCGCATGCCGCAGAGATCGTCTATCAGGCCCCGGTCGGCGTCCACCGATCCGTCGGCCTGGATGTAACTTGCCGGGTGACCATGAACGCGCGGCAAGTCAAGGAAAAATTTTCGTCCGGATTGTTGCGGCCGGTGCTGGACTTTGCCAAGGTCTGGTTTGAAGAAAGGGAAACCGTCACATTCCACGATCCGCTTGCTGCCGCGACGATCTTTGATGACAAGATCTGCGGTTTCCACAGGGGGAATGTGGAAGTAGAGTTGATCAGTCCGAAATTAAGAGGCTTTACGGGATGGAAGGCGGATGAAAAAGGGCGCCACGAGGTGGCCCTTGAAGTGGACGCGGGGAGGTTTTTCGGACACTATTTCACGGTCTTCGATTGAAATTCCATTGTCGATCAAAGGAGCCAAAACATGCAACCAGTCAAATTCGCGGATATAGAAATCCAGGGTGGACTTGCCTGCCGGTCGGTTTTCAACTACGCCAGGCTGGAAGGGAAATGGTACCGCCCGGACGAGGTTTTTACAGCGGATATCGCCGGATGGCCGGGGGATTGGGAGGGGCGGATCATGCTTGCCCTTACCCTTCTTGCACAGAGTACTCACCGGACCCCCGCTTACCTGGCGGAAATTCAATCGTTAGTCCCGGAGCACCTCAATCAAAAGGGCTATTTCGGCGCAATACTGCCGGAAGGCGTTTATGATGAGCAGCAGATGGCCGGAAACAGCTGGTTTTTGCGCAGCATGATCGAATATTATTACTGGAAAAAAGATGAAGCCGTGAAAAGAAGCATCGAGACGCTGGTTAAAAACCTGATATTGCCTGCCCGCGGGCATTATGCCAAATATCCGTTGGATCCCGCCACCAGGGACAATGTTCCGGAATGGTCGCTATCCAAGATACAGCACAAGGCGGGCAAGCATAAGGAAACTCTGGATACGGGATGCGCGTTTATCATGCTTGACGGCGCCACGCAGGCTTATGAACTGCTTGGCTGGCCGGAGCTAAAGAACTTGATAGAAGAGATGACCGCAAGATATCTTGAGATGGACCTTGCCGGGCTTCAGGCGCAGACCCACGCCACTTTAAGCGCCCTGCGCGGCGTCATCAGAATGTACGAAATAGACGGGAATCGGGAGCACCTGGATATAGCGAAACGGATTTTCGCTTTTTACAGGGAAACCGCATGGACTGAAAGTTACGGCAATTATAACTGGTTCAACCGGCCGCGCTGGACGGAGCCTTGCGCCATCATAGATTCCTTCATGCTGAGTGTGCAACTCTGGAAAAATACAGGCGATCCGGCTTATCTGGAGGATGCGCACCACATTTATTACAACGCCCTGGCCCACGCTCAGAGGACCAACGGCAGTCTGGGCACGGATATCTGCCTGGGGGCCGGGGGGGTATTCCTTGGGCCTCTGACATGGGAGGTCTACTGGTGTTGCACCATGCGAGGCGGGGAGGGGTGGTCGCGCGCCATTGAATACAGCTATTTTACCGATGGAAACACCCTGATTCTGCCTTTTTATCACGATAATACGGCCGTATTGCATTTGGAAAGCGGATCCTTAAAACTAAAGGAAAAAAGCGGTTATCCGGCAGGCGGCCGGGTGGATCTGGAGGTCTTGGACAGCGCCATGACTGCCCCGTGCACATTGAGGTTTTTCGCTCCATCCTTTATGGACAGGGAAAGGGCCGCGGTGAGTTTGAACGGCGCTCCTCTTAAGGTAAAAATGTACGACGGCTTTATCGAGGCTTCGGCCTCCTTGAAAAAAGGAGACCATATCCGACTTGTGCTCCCTCCGGTTTTTTATACCAGGGGGACGATGAATAAAAACAATCTGCAAGGCTATCACACTTTTCGTTTGGGCCCGATGCTTTTGGCATGCAATAATTCGGAAGAAATATCGTTGCCTTGCGGAACTGAGTTTATAGCTCTTGCGGCGGGAAAATTCCAGGTCAAGAAGACCGATACGGTTCTGTCTCCGCTTAGCGATATCAAGAACCTGACCGCGGAGGAAAGCACGAGGCAGGTTTTATTTAAAGATTAAGCGGCAGGGGGAACCCTGCGAAAATCGAATGAGGTGAAGCCATGGCGTTAAAATGCAAAAAAAGCTTGTTATTTATGTTTTTAGCGGCGTTCGCGGTTTTTGCCTTGGAAGGCGCTCAACCGGCGCGGACGGCGGATGACGGAGGCGTTCTGTTGTCCTTTGACAATCCCGCTCCGGGGCGCAATTTTAAACCGCTGGAAACCGTCAGGATTTCCACCGATGCCCAAGGGGTGGTTTCGGTCTCCGACGGGGCGGGACGGGAATACTTCAGAGCTTCCGCGGCGCCCGAGGTTTCTTTTGCATTGGGCGGTTTTCTGGGCAGGCATACCATTTCGCAGTTGGACGCCGCGGGGAAGGAAAAGGGCAGGATCTCCGTCAATGTGAACTGTGAGACAGGCATCAGCGGCAACGCGCATTACCGCGACATGCTCGATGTACTTTACAGGACCATGAGCCGCGGAGGCGCCCCCGTCAGCCGGGTGAACATCAACGGGAAAACATACAGTTTTTTCGTGAGCTGGCTCAGAGATCACGTTCATGTATTGAAAAGCATGAGGTATTTCGAAAAAGAGCTGAAAACGGGCATGGAATTGTATAAGGATTATCAGCGGGCAGACGGTATGATCTGGGATAACTTTAACCGATCGTATCGGAAAAATAATTATTGGGAATTGCTCTTCAAGAAAGGCGGTTTTGCTTATTCTCCAGATGGAAGCCACCAATTCACGCGCATTCCGGTGGAAGCGGATGTGGAATACCTTTATGTGGAAGGGATTTACAATACATGGCGGGCCACGGGAGACGACGCCTGGATGAAATCCATGCTTGACAGCGCGATCAAGGCCATGGAATACAGCCGGACCAGCCCTTATCGGTGGTCCAAGAAATACGACCTTATAAAAAGGGGCTTCACCATCGATACCTGGGACTTCCAGAGCGATTACGATGTGAAGATTTCCGGGAATATCATGACCGTAGATCCGGTAAAGACCCAATTCGGCATAATGCACGGTGACAATACGGGTTTCGCCCAGTCCTGCCGTTTTCTTGCCATGATGCTGGAAGCTGCGGGCAGAAAGAAAGAAGCTGCCCGATATGCCCGTCTGGGCGGGGAGATCCTGAACAGGCTGAACAAGCTGTCCTGGAACGGACGTTTCTATACGCATCATGTGCCGGAAAACCCCGATTTTAAAAGAGACCTTGGCGTTGATTTTGCCGAACAGATTTCCCTATCCAACGCTTATGCGCTTAACCGGGGCCTCACTCACCGGCAATGCGCGGCAATCATCAAGGAGTATCTGAGGATTAAAGCCGATTTACCGGTGGGGTCCGTGGGGGAATGGTACACCATTTACCCCCCCTTCGAGCGCTTCAATGACGGCACGGTTAAATGGCAGTATATGAACGGCGGAGTTGTGTCCATAGTTGCCGGTGAATTGGCGCGGGGGGCTTTTGAAAACGGTTTCGAGGAATACGCGGTGGATATTCTGGAGCGGATCCACGCCATTGCCAAAAAGCACGGCAATTACCTCAATTGCACCTTCACCGGGCAGATTTCACCCCGGCCGGAGACGAAATTCACCCCCCTGGATTTATCGACTTTTGTCAATACCGGCGTGAGGGACGGCAAAAGCTTAGGCAGTCGGGATTTCCAAGGATTACCCGGCGGCGGCATAAAATGTGACGGGGCGCCTTTTATAATTGCAAATTCCGGACAGAGAGACGGCGGGATTTGCCTGGCGTTGTCCGATGACATTTGTACGGAGGCAAGCATTCCCGTCGGCGGTAAAACGAAATCCATATATTTCCTGCACGCCATGACTTACCGCCAGGCCGGCGGGGAGAAAAACGCCGCGGGAATGCTGGTCATCGAATATGCGGACGGCACGTCGGATGTCAGGTATTTGCGCGAAGGCGAGGAGATCGTGAGGTTTAATCCTTCCAACCAGCGCCAGCCGTATCGAGGTAATATCCGACCTTATAATTGCAAGCTTGCCTGGCAAGGGACCGATGCCGCAGGACAAAAAATATGGATTGGAGCCTATGCGCTGGATAATCCATTTCCGGAAAAGGAAATCACCCGCATCAAACTGGCCAGCGTCCCAAATGGCAATACTTGGCTGATTTTCGCCATTACCATGTCCGACCAAGAAGCGTATTTCCCGCCGGATGAGGTCAGCTTCGGCATTCCTGATTCCTGGGGAGCGGCGGCCGTCGCGTACGGTCTGGTGGAAGGCCTGGCCGGAGTGGTGGACGGATCCAGGGCATTTGACGAGGTGGTCCTTTCGCCCCGCTGGGCTTACACCGATGCGGAGCGCATTACGGTCACGGTCAAATATCCGGCTTCAGACGGTTATGTCTCGTATCGATATCGACATGATAAAACCGGAAAGCAGCTTGCCCTCAAAGTAACCGGCAGCGGCAGTAAATACCGGGTGCATTGCTTGCTGCCCAGGGGAGCCAAAAAGGGAAAAAAGGTTGTCCTAAACGGCAGAAACATCCCGTTTAGAAATACAGGCATCGGAGAATCCCGGTATGTTGATTTCATTCTACCCGAAGGCGCCGTGTCCGGCATCGTGATCGAATATGTATAAAGCAATTTGCGTTGTTATGATGGTTTTACGTCTTGCCGCTAAATATCGATAGCCTAATGGCAGCCATAACTATATTTTAGTGCCAAGACTTAGGCAACAACGCAATTGCCCCGTATAGGGACATCCCGCGTAAAGGAGACTTGTGATGGGTAATGCTTTTAGAGCCGTGCCGGAAGATGGATATCTGCGGGAATGGCTTGCGGTGGGGCCTTTTTGCGGCGCCCCCCCGGATCTTTTTTCGCAATCGATTCTTCCGGAGCGCGAAATCATACCCTCCGCGGGGGAAAAAGCTGATGGCAGGTTATGGTCCTCTTTGAAATCCGACCAACCGGTGATTAACCTGATCGAGTTGACCCCGCAGTGGGAATCGCATACATATTGCTGTTCTTATGCCCATGTATATATCATGGCTCCTGAAACGATGCAAGCGGTATTGGCTTTGGGTTCGGATGACGGCGCCATGGTCTGGCTCAACGGCAGGAGGATTTTTGCCGTGGAAGCCATGCGAAGCTGTGAGCCGGATCGGGATCGGATCACAGTGGAATTGGTCAAGGGGTGGAACCGGATTTTGGTTAAAATTTTGCAGTACGGGGGCGGATGGGGTTTTACCCTGCGTTTTCTGGGTGCGGACGGTTATCCTGTGCCGGACTTATCCTACGCTTTGAATAATCCCGGCGGTATCGAGGGGCATTCCGTTGAATCCGAAGCGTATCTGAACTTGGACGTGGAAACGACGTCATCCATGGAACTGGCGCGGACGGCTTTTGGAGACAAAATAACTTTTCGGATTATAGTACAGAATTTCAGCCAGTTTCAAGGATTGCCCGGTATTGCGCAGATCCGGGACGCCTTGGGAAATCCTTTGGCATGCCTGGAATATCCCGCCCTCCTTCCCCTGCAAAAGGCCGTATTAAGCATGGATGCAGCCCCCGAGGCCTGGGCTGAAGCCTGGAAGGTACCTTTTACTGCGGTTTTATCCCGGGATGGAAGGCGGCAATCCCTGGAAGTAAAGTTTTCCCCGGATTGCGTAACGGCATTTCTTTTATCGACGGTTAATCTCAAGTCCTCCACCGGGATTGACGGGAGGCTATCGCGGATCCGCCGGGATATCGCGGGCGGTTTGGAGGCGGTTAAAGGAATACCCGGACTTTTAGATGCAATACGGGAGCTTCTCGAGGGCATGTTCTCAAGGGAAGACCTTGAGCCGGTTTTAGCCAGGATTGAAAGGATTATCCAGAGCGAGGCGGAGAGAGTCAAAAATACCGCCATTTACCTTATAGGGCACGCACATATAGATATGAACTGGTTGTGGCGCTGGCCGGAAACCATACAGGTTTGCCGGGATACTTTTCGCCAGGCGCTCCGTTTCATGGATGAATTTCCCGATTTTATCTTCAGCCAGAGCCAGGCTTCCTGTTATGCAGCTATGGAGGACGAGGAGCCGGAACTGTTCAACCGCATCAGGACAGCGGTCGCAAACGGCCGGTGGAATATCACCGGCGGTATGTGGACCGAAGGAGACACCAATTTGTCCTCCGGCGAGGCCTTGGCGCGTTCACTGCTGTTGGCGCAAACATATTTCAAGGAGAAATTCGGGATCCGTGCGAAGGTGGGCTGGCTTCCGGATAATTTCGGCCATGCCGCCCAGCTTCCCCAACTGCTCCTTTCCGCGGGCATCGACTCTTTTTATCACATGCGCTGCAACCCTCCGCATCAGCTCTATTGGTGGGAGTCCCCGGACGGTTCGCGCGTCCTGGCTAAGACCGGCCAGGGTTACAACGGAAACATCACGCCGTCGATCCGCAACGAACCCGCGGCACTGCCTCAACGGATCGGCGCCCAGATGTATATTTACGGCGTGGGGGATCACGGAGGAGGCCCTACACGTAAAGATATTTTAGCTGCCAAGGTTTTTGGGGAGAGCAGGCTTTTTCCTGAGATAAAATTTTCTTCCGCGGATGAATATTTCGCTCATGTCCGTCCGAAAGCCGAGGGGATCCACGTCCACCGCGGGGAATTGGGATACATTTTTGAAGGGTGCTATACCAGCGTGGCCAGGATCAAGGAAGGAAACCGCCTCCTGGAAAACGCTTTGCAGTCTGCTGAAGCGTTGGCCTGCGCCGCAAATTTTCTGGGGGAGGCCTGGCCGCGGCGGGAGCTGGAAGAGACGTGGAAGATACTGGTATTCAATGAGTTCCACGATATCCTTCCGGGTTCAGCCATACACGAGTCAAATTGCGACAGCGTCGGGAAATACGCCCGCGGCCTCGAATCGGCCCGCAAAGTGCGGATGAAGGCTTTAAGGCAGATTGCGGAGCGGATCAATATCGATAATGATGTCCTGATACCGCTGGCGGTGTTTAATACCCTGGCTTGGAAGCGCAGCGAGATTGTTACGGCGGAAATCGTCACCACGGAAGCTTGCGCCGGGGTGCGGATATTCGATCCCTGCGGCGGGGAGGCGCCGGCGCAGATTGTACGGACCCGCGCTTATGACAATTGCCATCACCTGTGGGTGCAGTTTTACGCCAAGGATGTGCCGGCTTTGGGGTATCAGGTTTACCGCGCGGAGATCATTCCCTGTCCGCCGGAGGTTCCGGTCACCCATTGGAGTGTACCCTATCCCGTTCTGCCTCAGTTGCCGCCTTATTCCGGAACCAGGGCCGCAGGAGGGCTGACAGTAAGCGGCAACAAAATCCGCAGCCGCTTTTTGGAGGCGGAGTTTGATCCCGGCGACGGAGCTTTGACGGGTTTGCGGATGATTGCGCATGACTCGCCGGGCCCGGACATACTGGGGACTGGCGGCGCCAACAGGCTTTGTGTTTATCTGGAGCGGGAAAACAAGATGAACGCCTGGAATCTTGATCCGGAGCCGGAAGGGCCGCTGCCTTGCACAGTTCGGCAACCGGCCCGTATTTTGCAGCACGGTTTGTCCTCCGTTTCCTGGATGGCGGAGATTGCCTGGGGGCGAAGTATTTTCTGGCTGACGACCACTATATACGCCGATTCCCCGCGCATCGACTGTCATCTGAGGGCTGACTGGCTGGAAAAAGGACTGAATGAACGGAAAGCCCCCATGATGCGGGTCTTGCATCATTTGGCGGAGAAGCCTGAAAACTTGATATGCGATGTACCTTTTGCGGTATTGGAAAGGGAACCCGGCAGGGAGGTTCCGGCGCAGAAATGGGCAAGTGTGGAAACAACCAGAGGCAGTCTTGCCCTTTTCAACAGGGGAAAATACGGTTACGCGCTGCGGGGCGGCGTTCTGTCCCTGTCTTTGCTGCGCTCTTTTTCGGATCCCGACGTTTATCCGGATCTGGGGCGTCATGAAATCCACTGGGCCTTGCTGCCTTATGCCGGAAACTGGCTGGAGGCGGGTTTGCCAAGAAAAGGCGCCGGTTATAACGTGCCGCTTGAAACATACCAGGCTCGCAAACAAAGCGGGACACTGTGCCTGAAACATTCATTTCTGGAAGTATTGTCCGAGGATCATTTTGTGGTGACCGGCATAAAACAGGCTGAAGACGGCGGCGGCTGGGTGGTCCGGGGATACGACGCCTCGGGAATGGGTGCACGGGTAGTGGTAAAAACGTGCTTTACAATCCGTAAAGCGGAGGAAATCAACCTGTTGGAAGAGCCTTTGCCCGAGAGCGGCCTGGAAGTTAAAAACGGAGAGGTTTTGTTAACGGTGCGCCCCTGGGGGATAGTTGCCGTTAAAATAGCATGACCGGTTGCCGAATATTTAAATATGTTTAAATAGAAAGGGGGATTTTCATGAGATTCAATTTTTTCTCATTGGCTCTCCTGGTTCTTTGTTTTTGCGCGGTTTCCGCTTACAGTGCGAAAGAAGCGGTTATTCCGCCTCAAGCCGTCATTGCCGTGGACCGGAATATTAAATACCAGGAAATCGAGGGATTCGGCTTCTTCGGGGGCATGGATGTCTGGTGGAACAGCCCGGATCCCAACCATTTTTACGATCAGAAATGGCTGGATATGGCGATCGACGATTTCGGCCTGACCATGTGGCGGAATGAGTTATATCCCCATATCCCGGTTAATGCCAATACCAACGGTTCAAGGCCTGACGGGCAGGATGCCTGGTGGGACAAGCAAAGACCCTTGATTCAGGCCTTAAAGGCTAAAGCAGATGCTTCAAAAGTGGACCTCCGGTTTATTCTCACCGTCTGGTCGCCGCCTTCCGAGTTTAAATGCAGGATTGAGACGGATGAAAATAATTACAACAAACCCACCGGCAAAGTTTTTGAGGACGTTCCCAATCCCGGCGCGACAAAAAAAGGCGGCACCGTCAGGCCTCTATATTATAAGAAATATGCCGAATGGCTTGTTTCCGCGCTCAAAATGTACAAGGAGGCGGGGGCAGATATCTACGCCCTGAGCCTTCAAAACGAACCCCAGTTTGAAGAACCGTATAATTCCTGCCAGTATACCCCGGAGCAATACGCCGGCCTTCTCAAGACCGCAGTCCCCATAATAAAACAGGATTTTCCCGCGGTCAAGATTTTCGGGGCGGAGCACATGCTGCGCAGCGAAGAGGAATGGGAACGGTATACTGGATTCCATAACGCGATCCGCAAGGATCAAGATGCGCTAAGGTGTTTGGACGTATGGGCTTTCCATGGATATAACGACGGAGTGCATCCCACCGGAATTAAAATGATGAAACGGTTATGGGGCAACGCTTTGAGGGATTCCGGCGGCAAACCGGTCTGGATGACCGAAACTTCCGGTTTCAACAATAACTGGGAGAACGGCGCCTTCGAACTGGCTTTCAGCGTTCATTCGGCTCTCTCCTTCGGCCATGCCTCGGGATGGGTGTTCTGGTACGGGTCGGGAAATTTATTCTTCGGCGCCATTAAGACCAAACAATATTATGCCATGAAGCACTTCTCCCGCTTTATCAGACCGGGCGCCCGGATGGTGGAGGCGTCCTCCGGCGATCCGGAAGTGTTGGTCTGCGCTTTTGAACACATTGCGCTGAACAATTTCGTCATGGTTTTAATCAACAGTTCCGACAGCAAAAAGACTGTCATCGTCAAGGGGAAGAATGTGCCGGATAAGTATAAGGCGTATGTCTCTACCGCTGCGGCCAAAGATGAATGCAGGTTAAGCGGCAACGTAAGGAAGAAAAAATTCGTCCTCCCGCCCAGAAGCGTTGTTACCATCGTGAACGGGAACATATATGAAAACAAAGCGAAGCGGTAGGATAAAGGAGGGATTTTGATGCCCGCGTGTTGGCGCTATGAGAGAATGCGCCCTGAAGATTTGGCGGAAGCCGTAAATTCGCGCCCCATCGCTTGGCTGCCCATCGGCCCCCTGGAATGGCACGGCGAAGCCGTATCTTTCGGGTGCGATCCGGTGTATGCCGCGGCGGTTACGGAACGTGCGTGGAGTCTTGCGGGTGGGGTTCTCATGCCTACGCTGTATGTGGGAATTGAGACATTGTTCCGCGGTGGGAACATGGAAGGATTTATCGACCATTGGGCGCTGGAAAATACCAGCGGGGAACATCACCCCGGATCGGTTTTCTGCCGGTCGGTCACCCTGGAATTGCTGATGCGTGATTATCTCTATTTCTTACAGCGGGAAGGTTTCAAGCTCTGTGTGCTGGTCAGCGGACACGGTGGATGGGAACATCTGGATGTGTTAAGCGACCTGGAGGACAGGTGGCGGAATATGCCCATGAGGTTTCTGGTCTGGAAGGGCCCCGAAAGTCTGTGCCCGGAGGATCTGCGGTTTGACGGCGCCGGAGGCCATGCCGACTTTTCCGAGGCAAGCGTGCTGGGAGCTATAGATCCGGCTTTGGTATGCAGCGAAAAATTCGGCATTGCCAGACGCGACCGCGCTATCGGTTTAAAACAGGAGAATAGCTCCCGGATCGATTATGAAAAAGGCCGGCGCCTGCTGGAGTGGGAGGCCGGGCAGATGGCGGCGGAAATCGGGAAAATCTTGAATGCGCTGCTGGAGAATGGAACGGAGCGCCTTGACCGGACCAAGGCTACGCGCAAGTGGTATCTGCGGTAAGGTACGTATCATATGCGCAGGGCAATGCAGGATTAAAGCCGTCCCGAGTTATATTGCCGGCCCCTCCGCTAAAGGAGGGGTTTTTTAGTGCGCGCGGCATGCGCGGGTTCTTGGCGGTGAAGGTCCGCTACGGAGGTTGATGGCGCCAACCGTCAGCTTGTACGTTAAAAGACGGCTTTGCCTCGAACAGATGAGAAAAGCCCGCCAGTTTTGCGATGCTTTCCATATGCCGCCGGGGCAGGAGTTCGGGATATATTAGAAGATCGATATAGTCCAGGTTGTTCGGACCGACATATGCGTGCATCACTCCCGGCGGGATGATAATAAGATCGCCCGCGAAAAGATAACCTACATCGCGGTTGTGCAAATGAAAGCAAGTTCCGTTGACGACATAAGAAATTTTAATGAAGTCATGCTGGTGAAAGAAAAGATTTTTATGCAGTTCCAAGTTCTGGTTTTGTATGTATACGGGAGACGCCGCCGCAGTTGCGAATTCCTTGAAACTGAGCAGCACAGGGGGCCCTTCCTGATAAACCACATCATATTCCTGCCCCGGGTTCAAAGGGGGACTTGTGCCGAAAGGAACTCCGGTCAATTTTTCAAAACCTGCGGAACTTTCCGCCGCGTCCGTATAATATTCCACCCGGCTGAGCTGGCAGTGGGCTGCCCGGGGGGCCGAGGTAACGTATATACCGGTATGTCTTCCTGCAGTGCAGGAAAACCTCATTCCATCCCATTGGAGGCACTTTCGGGTTGAAGGAAACGAGCGGCAGCACCGTAAGCGTAAGCACGACGCCCAAATGGACAGGGATGATGACTTGGATGCAGAATAACCCTTAATCCTTTAGGACAGCTTAAAAAATCGATTTTTGGTCAAGCCGGCTTGAAGACCGGCTTGATCTATTTTTAACTAGGCTGAATTTTCAAATTTTATTTTTTGAAATAAAAATATGATTGTATATGAAAGAATATTATTGTATTATTAATAGTGGGATATTGGGCGAAACAATCTATCAGGTTAAAGAAAAAATACAAGAGAGGAGGCGCTGATTAAAGCCAAATAGGAAGTTTTTTCATTTGACAAAATAAAAAATGAAAGGCTAATCCGAAAAAAGCAATTTATTACACAAAAGGAGGGAGAGTAATGACAAGCCTTAAAAGAACCGCTTTTTTGCTTATCCTGTTTGCCCTTGCCGTAAGCTGGTTCTTGATTAAAGGCGAGACCGCGGTTTCCCAAAAAGTCGTGGTATCAGGCAACGGCCGTTTTCTCACCACCGAAGACGGCCAGCCGTTTTTCTGGCTGGGGGATACGGCCTGGGAGCTTTTTCACAGGCTGAACCGCAGCGAAGTGGAGACTTATCTGTCAAATCGGGCCGCGAAAGGGTTCAATGTCATCCAGTGTGTTCTTTTAGCCGAATTGGATGGATTGGGGACGGCAAACGCACTTGGGGATCGTCCTCTCAAGTATGTCAATAACAAATGGGAGCCCAGCCAGCCCGACACAACCCCCGGAAGTGATCCCAACGACGCTTACCAGTATGATTACTGGGATCATGCCGATTATATCATTAACCGGTGCGATGAACTGGGGATGTATGCCGGAGTGCTGCCCACATGGGGCGATAAGGTATATCGTTCCACCATATTCAATACAACCAACGCATATATTTATGGCTGGTTTTTGGGGGACCGGTATAAAGCCAAGAAAAACATCATTTGGATCCTGGGGGGCGACCGGGCGGCCATGGATGGTTCCACTGATTATAAGGGCGTCTGGCGGGCCATGGCGGAGGGTATTGCTGACGGTGTAAACGGAATCAACAGCCAAAACGGCAGCGCGGATTATACCACGACATTCATGACCTATCATCCTTCCGGTTGGTCTTCGTCCTCCAACTGGTTCCACGCCGATGCCTGGCTTGATTGCAATATGTACCAATCGGGGCACAATATGTACGATAACAATTACTGCTGGGAACAGGCCAAACGGGACTGGGACAGGACATCTCCGGTCAAGCCGGTTGTGGACGGAGAACCGGCGTATGAAGATCATCCGGTGAATTGGAATCCTGCGAACGGATGGTTTTATGATTATGATGTGCGCAAGGACGTCTACCGCTCCATTTTCGCCGGCGGACTCGGCATCACTTACGGCGCGCACGGCATCTGGCAGATGTATGCCCCCGGGCGGGGAGCAATCAGTTCTGCCCGTACTTACTGGTACGATTCCCTCGATTTCCCCGGAGCCTTTGATATGAAGCACGTTAAAGATCTGATGTTATCAAGGCCGTTTTTTGTAAGAGTCCCGGATCAAACCTTGATGAATACCGAAGGGACCGGCGGAGACCATGCTCAGGCCACCCGCGCCTCCGACGGCGGTTACGCCATGGTTTATTTCCCGCGGGAAACCGCTTCCATAACCATATACGCATCAAGGCTGTCCGGCGCACAAATAAACGCTTGGTGGTACAACCCGCGCGACGGTAAGTGTTATACCCAAAGCGGAGCTCAAACCACATCGCCTTTCGAGACTTTCAACAAGGCGGACAGAACTTTTGATCCGCCGGGGTCCAATTCGGTCCTGGACTGGGTGCTGGTTTTGGACGACGCCTCCAGGGGCTACGGCGCGCCGGGCACACAAGGCCAGTTGCCTACACCTACTCCGTCAATGTCACCCACACCGACCATGTCGCCCGTACCCACCCCATCACCGACGCCCGACACATATATAGCGGCGAAAAAGACGCTGATAAGCCTGACGATGGACGGCAATCTCAATGAAAGCGTGTGGAACCTGGAAAAAAGCGCCTCCAAGACCATCATCGGGACGCCCAACAATACCGTCACCTTCGGCGCCCTCTGGGATGCCAATAACCTGTATGT
>JBLNCG010000009.1:0-24043 GCA_050260475.1 Bacillota bacterium | reverse complement strand
CGGTTATTGCTCCTATGAGGGCGGCCCGGACTTCGGCGGCGGCAGCACCACCAATATCGCCAACCGCATCACGGCCAACCGCGTGGAAGGCATGAAGACGGAATTCAAATATAATCTCGACAACACCTTCTTTGCCCTGGGCTGCAATTTGGCCATGCAGTTCGTGCTTAGCAGCGGATATAACCGTTACGGCTGCTGGGGCCTGACCGACGACATCGCCATCCCGGATCGTAATTACAAATTCCAGGCGGCCAGGGAGCTGTTGGGAGACGGGGTAGTTCCCACTCCCACATCTTCTTTAGCGCCAACTCCCACGCCCGTGCCGACCCCGACGCCCGTGGCCAGCCCTCCGGGTAATTTCAACCTGCTTTATCCGGTGAATGCGCAGCGCAGTGTACCTCGGACGCCGCCATTCGACTGGGAGGATTCCGCGGGAGCCGCCACCTATACCATTTATGTGGACAATAACAGCGATTTCTCAAGTCCGGAAATCAATATAAGCGGTCTGCCAAGCAGCGCTTATACCCCCACTGTCGCGCTCGGTTCCTTGACCAAATATTATTGGAAGGTTGTGGCCGTGAATTCCTACGGTTCGACCCAGTGCAACAGCGTGTTCAGCTTCACCACCGAGAACAAATAAAGATTAATCCGGGTGAGCGGATTACCGATTGATCATAAAATACACCCTTAATACAGGGGTGTATTTTTTTGATGCCGCCTTCATATATTTTTTAAGCCGCGTGATCAAGGCAATCGCGTTGTTGCCTTAATTCAAGGTCTTGCCACTAAATATAGTGTGCGGCTATTATAAGGATTATCAATATTTAGTGGCAAGACGTAAAATATCATAACAACGCAAATTGTTCGATGAAAAATCGCATGAAAAATTATTTATCGATAAGCGGCATAAAGGAATTCGCTTTTAAATCTAGAAGAATAGGGGAATTCAAAATCCGCGCAAACGTAAAATGTCAGGAGGTTTGATCAATGTCCACGATCGGGAAGTACGGCAGATTTATAGAGGAAGAGGCCTGTTTCGAGCTGGTCGGCGAACCGCCGCGCAAATGGGTGAACCTGCATTGCAACAAGATCGGCGATGACGAGTATTATTCGGAAATGACCAATATAGGGGACGGATGGACATGGGCCAGGGACAAGGACGGGGTCACCTGCCTTCTGGTGAACTGGGACAATAAATACCTATATATCCGGGATGACGAGAGCGGTACGGTGTTTTGCCCGGGAGGCGCTCCCGCCCCTCAGAAGGTCGCGGATTTTTCGTGCAAGTATTACGCGGCCAAGACTGTCATTACCGGAACCTGCGAGGGCCTGAAGGCGACCCAGCGGGTGTTCGTGCCGAAGGACTACGCTATGGAGATCTGGACCCTGCATGTGGAAAATAAAACGGACCGGCCTCGCAAGCTTTCGGTATTCGGATACGCCATGTTCCAGTTGACCGGTTGCGACAAGGAAGGCCGGGGTTTGTGGAAAGACAATTACGCCGTGGTTTATCCCGAAATCGGCGGGGTTTTGGTGACAAACCGCAACACCAAGCTGCCTACGGATAAATTCAAGGGCTTTTTAAGCGCCCTTAACGGGTTCAAAGCCGGAAACGGCTACCGCGATCATTTTACGCGCAGCGAGTTTTCCATGGGGACTCCGCGCATTCTGTGGGGCTGGAACTGCGACAACCGGCCGGGCTATGGTCCGGACTGCGCGGGCATCGTGCAGGTTTCCCTGGAAATTGCGGCCGAATCTACCGGCCGTGTCGATTTCCTTCTGGGGCAGACTTCTTCCCTGGAACAAATTAAACAAATCAGGGCGGGTTTGACTCCGGAAAAGATCGATCAACTTTGCGCCGAACAGGAATCCATGGAAAAGAAACGCGCCGAAAGTTTCCGGATTGACTTGGGCAATCCCAATTATAACGGTTTGATGAACTATTTCGTAAAAAAGCAGATATATACTTATTTGATAAACAAAAGCGGTTTCCGTGACAACTTGCAGGCGGATTACGCGCTGGCTATGATAGATTATCCGGCCGCGGAAGCCAATTTCTTGCGGGCGCTGTCCTCTCAGTCTCCCGACGGCAAGGTTATTCATGGTTTCAGGCCCTTAAACAGGCTGCAATATTCGGATAAGCCGGCCTGGATTTTCCTGACGGCGCCGGGTTTAATCAAGGAAAGCGGCGATTTTTCCATGTTGGAGAAAGTAGTGCCTTATTTTGAGAGCAGCGAAAAAGGCACGGTCTGGGATCATATGGTCCGCACCATGAGGTATCTTGCCAACGACACCGGCAAACACGGCCTATGCCGCCAGCATCATGCCGACTGGAACGACGGGTTGGAAGCGACTCCGGAGACCGGCGAGCGGGAAAGCGTCATGGTTACCCAGCAGTTTTGTTACGGTTTGCTGGAAATGGAAGAATTGGCCAATCGGACCGGCCAAAATGAAATCGCCGGGGAAGCCCGACGGCTATACGAAATATTTAAACAGCGTTTGAACGACGTGGCCTGGGATGGCGAGTGGTATGTCCGCTTTATTTGTGAAGACGGCTATAAGGTTGGCTCCAAAAATAATTTCGAAGGTAAGATATTGATTAATAGCCAATCCTGGGCAGTTTTGTCCCAAACAGCTTCGCCGGACCGCGCCGTGCAGTGTATGGACAGTCTGGAAAAAATGCTGGGCGCCGAATGCGGCTATCGCCTGGTCGCTCCCGGCTTCAGCAAATACGACCCCAGGATCGGGCAGATGTCCAATTCCATGCCGGGCCATGCGGAAAACGGCGGCTGCTACAACCATGCGGCGGGTTTCAAGGCGGTGGCCGACTGCATGCTGGGCCGGGCGGAAAAAGCCTGGGAGACCTGGGTGAAAGTGGCGCCGGACAATCCGGCGAACCCTATTACACAGTCTACTATGGAACCCTTTTCCTTTACGAATATGTTTTCCACAGTCCCGTATATATACGGTCAGGCGGGCTATCCGTGGAGGACCGGGACCGCCGCCTGGTTTACCGTCCTCCTGGTGGAGTGGATCCTCGGCGCGCGGCGCAGTTATGACGGGCTGCTTATCGATCCCTGCCTGTCCTCGAAAGTCCCGAAAGCCAAAATCCTGCGCACCTTCCGGGGCGCGCAGTACGACATTGAACTGGACAACACCGCGGGGAGAGGTAAGGGAGTCCAATCAATTACGGTGGACGGAAAGAGGATTGAAGGGAATGTACTGCCGGTGTTTACGGGCGGGGTGCATGAGGTGAAGGCGGTTATTTAAACGGTTTACTCCCACCCCATCCCCAAAGGACTGGGTGGGCAGAAAATAGAACTCACCCCTGGGTTCCGCTTAGGTACATCCCTGTGTGCTTTACCTTAAGCCATCCGGGCTTTATAGCAATTCTATCGCGAATGTAGTAATAGTCGCTGCGTTCCCCCTCTTCCTAAAGTCCCACTTACCCCCGCCCTAACGGACGTTCCCTCTCTCAGGAGCCGATAATCAAGTCGTGTCAGGAGAGGGGGAATGGAAATAATAATTTTAGGTGCCAGTCCCCCTCTTTCTCACATGTAGGCGGCATGGAAAACCCGAGAGAGGGGGATTTAGGGGGTAAGTGGTAATTGTTCACCATCCATTGATAACTGTTCTCACCCCATCTTCTTCCGGTACTCCTTAGGCGCCACACCCATGTATTCCTTGAATTTTTTGCTGAAATAAAATTCGTCGTAAAATTGCAACTGTTCGGCGATGCGGTAGACGGGCAGATCGGTCTGGGCCAGCAGGTAACAGGCGGTGTCCATGCGGAGCTTGATCATATATTTGACCGGGGTTATCCCCATTTTGCTTTTAAAAAAGCGGATAAAATAGGATTTATTCAAGCCCACCTCCCGGATGACCTTGTCCAGGTCAATGGGGGAGGATAAATTTTGCTGCATCAATCCCAGCGCTTTTTCCAGGCGTTCGTCCCTGGGCGGGGTATTGGCGGACAATTCATATAAAAAAGCGTGCAACTTGTGGGCTGCGGCGTTTTTCAGGTCGGCCTGGCCGGAATTGAATTTGCGCACGATTTCTTCGAAAAGATAGCGGTAATGGACGCCGATTTTCAGGAAACCCTGCAGGGAAAATCGCCTGCCGACCGAATCAAGCAGTTCCTTTTCCCCGGCGTCGATTTTAAAGCGCAGATAGCAAAAAAAGAGCGTCGGTTTTTTGCCGGTCAGGACGAATTCGTGGTTTTCCCGCGGCCTGGAGAAAAAAATGTATCCCGGCGCGATCGGGTATGTTTTCCGGCTATCGGTGAATTTTCCGTCGCTGTCGAAAAAGTAGTGGAATTCGTATTCATCCTCATGGGAGTGCCCGAGGCTGACGGTCTGAGGGCGAAAAATCGCCACATGGGTGCCGGTGATTTCCATATGACAAGCATAACCATTTCTGGCAATAAAGTCAATATTATACATGATATATCATTCCTGTATATGGAATTTATCGGGTACAAAGGGTATGATTGTCTGTGGATTGCATAAAAGACAAGAATACAGGAGACAGAATACAGAATTAGCCGAAGTCCTAAACCGATGGTAAAACAAAAGATTACGGTCGGTCGGGATCGGTATCGGGATCGATAGCAAAACCGGACAAGGAATGTGAGATTGGTTATGGCCGGAAAATGAAGCCAAAAGGAGAATCAGGATGCCCGCAAAGAACGAAGCTCTGTTGAAATATAAAGACCCTTCCATACCGGCGGAAGAGCGGGTGGAGGATTTGCTCTCCCGAATGACGCTGGAGGAGAAGGTGGGGCAGCTTTCCCAGCTCTGCACCAGGAAAATGGACCCGGAACAGGTTAAGCGGCTGATACGGGAAGGAAAGATTGGTTCCCGCATCCTGGCGGATACTCCTTTTGCCGGAAATGAAGACGGCGTACCGGTGCTGGTCCGGGAAAACAATGAATTGAACCGGGTGGCTGTGGAGGAATCCCGTCTCGGAATACCGTTGATCTTCGGCAGGGACGTGATCCACGGTCATCGCACGGTTTTTCCCATCCCCCTGGCCCAGGCGGCAAGCTGGGATCCGGCAATGGTGGAGGAAGCCGCATCCATTGCCGCCAAAGAAGCGGCTGCAGACAGCGTGCACTGGACTTTTGCGCCCATGGTTGACATTGCCAGGGATCCACGTTGGAGCCGTATTATTGAAGGTTTTGGAGAGGACCCCCACCTGGCGGGCGAAATGGCTGCCGCGGCGGTCAAAGGCTTCCAGGGAAGAAAGCCGGGGGATCTGGCGGAATCCTGCCATATCCTGGCCTGCTTAAAACACTTTGCGGGTTACGGAGCGGCGGAAGGCGGGAGGGATTATAATACCACGGAAATCTCCGATAATACGCTGCGCAACATTTATCTGGAGCCTTTCCGGAAGGGAGTGCAGGCGGGCGCCGGTTCATTGATGTCGGCTTTCAACGATCTGAATGGGACGCCGGCCTCCGGCAACCGTTATTTGTTAACGGAAGTTCTGCGCAATGAATGGGGTTTTAAGGGTTTCGTAGTGAGCGACTGGGGAGCCATCGCCGAGCTCAAAAACCACCGCATCTGTGATAATGGAAAAGATTCCGCGGAGATAGCCATGAATGCCGGTGTGGATATGGATATGTGCTCCAATGTTTATATGGAAAACATGGCCGCTCTGGTTAAGGGGGGGCTTGTCCCCTTGGAACGGCTTGATGCCGCGGTGCGCGCAATCCTGCGCGCCAAATTCGCCCTGGGATTATTTGAAAAACCTTATATCGATGAAAACCTTTCCCGACGCGTCCAATTTTTGCCGGAACACCGGGCCGCTGCCCGGAAACTCGCTGCGCGCAGTATGGTTCTGCTGAAAAACGACGGAAATATCCTGCCCCTTCCCAGGAAAGGAAAAACCATCGCTGTGGTCGGGCCTTTCATTGACGAACGCCGCAGTTTGCTGGGAAGCTGGACTCTGGACGGGCGTGCGGAAGAAACCCCTACCATCGCTGAGGCTTTTCGCGCCGCCTTGCCTGAAGCCAATGTAAGATTTGCCTCCGCCGCGGAGGATATCCCCTCGCAGGTGATACGATCCGATATCGCCGTACTCGTAGTGGGAGAGTCCCATTCCCGTACGGGAGAGAATGCCAGCGTGGCGGAGATCGATTTGCCCTGGGGCCAGAATGAACTGATCCGCAATGCGGCGTCATGGGGAAAGCCCCTGATCCTGGTGGTTTGCGCCGGGCGGCCCGTAGCGCTTAATGAGGCGGTGCGGCATGCCGGCGCTATTATTTACGCCTGGCACGGGGGAACGGAGACTGCCGGAGCGCTGGTCGATATCATTTTAGGGAAAGTGAATCCCAGCGGTAAGATCCCGGTCAGCTTTCCCAGGACTACCGGGCAGATTCCCATTCATTACAACCATAAAAGCACCGGCCGCCCGTATGTACATCAAGCATGGTACCGGGACATCGACGCCGAACCCTTGTTTTCCTTTGGGCACGGCCTGAGCTACACCAGTTTCGCATATTGGGACTTTATGCTGGGATCTAAAGAGATTTCCGCGGACGGCACGGTGGAAGCAAAGGTAAAGGTTACCAACACCGGAAACAAGGCAGGGGAAGAAGTGGTTCAATGCTATATTCAGGACTGCGTTTCGAAAATTACGCGGCCGGTGCGTGAACTTAAAGGTTTTACCCGGGTCCTGCTTCAACCCGGAGAAACGAAGACGACGGCTTTTAAACTGACCGGCAGGGAACTGGGTTATTACGGCCCGGAAGGCAAATGGGTGGTGGAGCCGGGTAAATTCAAGGTCTGGATCGGCGGATCGAGCAGGGCGGATCTGGGCGGGGAATTTACGGTGGTATGATTTTCGCATGTCAATTTAGCCCGGCAGCAATGTCATATCTTTCTGTTCTTGCAATGCAAAACAGATAAATCGAGATTAAATTGGAAATATTTATATGATCTTGCGGGGCAAGAACAGACGATGTTTTAAAGATTATTTCAAATTTAACATCCCTAAGAATATGGATTTTGCTGCAATAAAATCAAAATGCGAAAGTTGAGTTATGTGTAAAGCAGGTTTTTAAAATCATTTATCCCGTCGTGAAATTTCTCTTTACATTGATGTTTAAAACTTATCATTTGCACAGAAAGAGGGAATCACCAATGGCAAAGACGGAGGGAACAAACAATCTAAACGCCCTCCGCCAGAAAGGTTGCGCCACAAGCGGCGTCAATCTCGGCGGCATCGGCACGGGCGGTGTGGAATTATGGCCGGACGGAAGGTTTTATTTCTGGAATATGGTAAACTCCCGGCCCTGGGCATCTTATGAGAAGCATGGAAACAGCCACTCCATTCCCCCTATCACCCCTGCAGTTACGGATACGGACTTCTTTATCAGGATCCGTGAAAATGGAAAACGTCCCACCTACCGCTGGTTGTTCACCGGCCATGGGCTGCAGGCGGGTACGGCTTCTCATTTTTACCGCCACCATAAATATTTTTTCATAAAGTCCTTTTGGGAAATCGAATACAGGGCGGAATATCCGTTTGTTTATTTGACTTACATCGATCCGCAATTCCCGGTGGAGTTGAAATTGCGGGCCTGGACGTCCTTCATCCCCAGGGACGTAAAGAACTCCAGCCTTCCCGGAGCGTATTTCGATTTTACCATAAAGAATAAAGGTAAAGTGCCTTTAGATATTTCCCTGGTCTGGCAGCAGCAAAATCTGGCCGGTTATGCCGCGCAAAAGATCGAGCAGCGCCATTCGAAAAAAACAGCGGCCGGTGCGGAACTTGTGCGGATGGAAGGAAGCCTTGCCGAACCGGAGCATGATTCCAGCGGCGATATGTCCATCTGGGTTCTTCCGCGCGGGGAGCAGAAGCCGACTTCCATCTCGGGCAATCCATATATGCAAAACCTCATCTGGCCTATTCACTTGAGCGGCAATCTTGAAGGCCCCATGATGCCGGAGCGAATTAAAAGGGAAGAAATCAATGCCTCGCCCAGGGAAGGGGCGCCCAATAAGGGGTGGCTTTGTATCCAGGACAAGCTGGAGCCCGGCGGGAGCACGGAATTCAACTTCGGATTGAGCTGGTTTTTCCCGAACCACCGCAGCGTCAGAGGAACCAGGGTCGGCCATGCATATGAGAACTGGTTTTCGAATTCGGCCGAAGTGGCGGAGTACATGATCGTAAACCGGACAAAGCTTCTGAAAGAATCCCTCCTATTGCCGGAAACTGTCATGGCTTCCGGCCTGCCGGATAGTTTCAAATTATCTTTGCTGGATCAGCTCAATACGTTGACCAAGTCCACTCATTTCATCAAAAATGGCCGTATCGGGCTGCAGGAAGGCCATGGCTGCTGTTCCTTCAATACCGTCGATGTCGACCACTATTCATCTTATGCTCTGGCACTTCTCTTTCCGGAATTGCGTAAAAAAATCCTTGAGATGCATACGGAACTGGCCCATCCCGAAAACGGCAAGATTCACCACGGCCTTCCCGGCACGGTGGAAGAGGTCCCGGCGGGCGGCACGGATGGATACAGCCGCTGGGATGTATGCTGCCAGTATGCTTTGCAGGTTTACCGCGATACAAAATGGGCGGGGGATCCGGCGGCCCTGAAAGCCTGCTGGCCTGCGGTGAAAAAGGCCGTTAAATTGGTTTCGGAGCTGGATTTTTATGGAATCGGCCTGCCGTATATTGAGGGAGGCATCACCTACGACCACTGGGATATGCGGGGAGTGGTGGGTTTCATGGCAGGGGTTTATTTGGCTGCGCTTTTAGCCGTGGAGGATATGGCAAAGGTTTTGGGGGACGCCGAAACGGAACGCTGGTCAAGAGAACTGTTTGAAAAAGGCCGCAAAGGTTTTGAAACCTATCTTTGGAATGGAGAGCAGTATACGCTTTTTTACGGGCGCCGCCCCAAGGGGTGGAGGCCGGAGGATGAAACCCGCGGTGAAAAAAGGCATTTCGAGGCGCAGCGGCCGCCGGAAGAGTTCTGCGGTACGCCGGAATCTTGTTGCACTACGGCATGCGGCTGCGAACGCCCGAAACCGTATATGGAGATAAAGGACACCGGCGTTATGACCGATTTGCTCAACGGGAACGCAACTGCCGCGGTCATGGGTTTGGGCGCTTTCCTGGATCCGGAGCGGGTGAAAAAACAGTTGAAGCTTATCATGGACAAGAATTACCAGCCCGAAAACGATTGCGTTGTCAACGGTTCTTATCCGGATGAACACTTCCTGGACGAATGGCCCTTCATGCAGTGGCAAACCCCCTGGACCGGAACGGAGTATTTTTACGCGCTGCAGTTATATGCGGCGGGGATGGTGGGGGAAGGCGACAAAGTGATCGATATGGTTTATAACCGGCACATCCGGGAAGGAATGCGGTTCGATCACGCCGAATGTAACAATCATTATGCCCGGCCGCTTTGCATCTGGGGCGCTTATATGGCCAGGCTGGGGCTGGACTATGACGGCTATAGAAACAAAATCGCTTTTAATCCGCCGGGCGGGACAGGCGCTTATAACGGCGGGCTTGTCCTTTCAAACGCGCTGGGGCGGCTGAAATATTCTCTCTCCGCGAAAAGGGCGATGGTTGAAATATCCATCAAGGACGGCGTCCTCCCTGTAGAAATCCTTGATTTGAAACCGGTTTTAAAGGCCGGTGGGATTCATGTCCGGCTGAACGGACAGGTTCTGAAGGCTTCCCTCGTTCAGGACGGCAGGGGAGGAACCGGGATAAGACTGCATAAAAAGATTGTTCTGGGGAAAGGGGATGTATTGTCGGTCGGATGAGATAAAATTAATCGCGGGGTGAGATAATGTCTTTTGCTACCGAATGGAGAAACCGCATCGACGCTTGGCGGAACGAGTTAAAGAAGCATTTTTATCTGGAGTTGGGCAAAGTAGAGTTAAGCGGGTTTACGACGACGGATTTTCTTACATGTGATCAGGCGATGGCTCGCGGGGATTTCATGCCCATGCCGCCGGGCACCAAATGGGGCGCCAAATGGGAGTATGGCTGGTTCAAAGGAACCATATGCCTTCCTGAAGAGGCAAGGGGAAAAAGGATTGTACTCCGCACCGATGTGGGAGCGGAGAGCGCCATATATGTAAACGGCAAGCATGCCGGCGCCAGGGACTGGTCACATACGGAGATCACCCTTACGCCCAGCGGCGTTCCGGGTAAAAAATACGATATCCTGATAGAGGGTTATGCCGGCCACGGTCCGCTGGAATGCCACGCCGGCCCCACTCCGCCCGGGAGGATTACGGTCCCGGAACCTCCGCCGGCTCAAGCAGAGGTGGGGAAAAGCGGTTTCGGGATTTGGGAAGAGGATGTCTTTCAACTGTGGATGGATGTGGAGACGCTTTTCGGGCTCCGCGAACTCCTGGATCCGAATTCGCTGCGGCTGGCGGAGATCGATCAGGCATTGCGCGATTTCACATTAATTGTGGATTTTGAAGTTCCGCACGGGGAGATGATTGAAACCGTCAAGTCCTGCAGGAAAAGGCTCGAGCCCCAGATGTCATGCGTCAACGGTTCCACCGCGCCCCTTCTGTTCGCCTTCGGGCATTCCCACATCGATGTGGCCTGGCTTTGGCCTCTGGCGGAGACGGAGCGCAAATGTTCACGCACTTTCAGTTCCCAACTGGCGCTTATGGCGGAGTATCCGGAATATAAATTCCTGCAAAGCCAGGCGCATTTGTATTGGATGGTCAAGAACCGTTACCCGGCGCTGTATGGACAAATCAAGGAAGCGGTGCGCAAAGGGCAGTTCATCCCGGAAGGCGGGATGTGGGTGGAAGCGGACACCAACATATCGGGAGGGGAAAGCCTCATCCGCCAGTTCATCCACGGCAAGAGGTTTTTCCGCGAGGAGTTCGGGGTGGAGTGCGAACTGCTGTGGCTTCCTGATGTTTTCGGATATTCCGGGGCGATGCCGCAAATCATGCGAGGCTGCGGCATCAAGTACTTTTCCACCGCCAAGATCTTCTGGAACTACCACGGCGGGGATCCCTTCCCTTTTAACACTTTTATCTGGGAAGGCATTGACGGCTCGGAGATACTGGTCCACCTGTGCAACGACTACAATTCCCAGACCGCTCCCGCGGCGGTGCTGGACCGCTGGAACGGCCGGGTGCAGAAGGACGGCATTTCCACCCGTTTGATGCCCTTCGGGTGGGGGGACGGCGGCGGCGGTCCCACCAGGGTGCATTTGGAATACCTGCGCCGCATGAGGGACCTGGAAGGATTGCCCCGCGTCGTGCAGGCATCTCCGGTCGATTATTTCAAGGATCTGGAAAAGCGGGGCATGCCCGGGGCAAGGTATGTGGGTGAACTGTATTTTCAGGCCCATCAAGGGACGTATACGTCCCAGGCGCGCACGAAAAAAGGGAACCGCCGGAGTGAACTGGCGCTCCGCGAAGCGGAGATGTGGGGCGCCGCTGCGGCTTGGCTGAAAAATTTCCGGTATCCATTGGATACCATCGGTGAATCCTGGAAAAAGGTCCTCTTGAATCAGTTTCACGACATCATTCCCGGCTCCTCCATTCACCGGGTATATGAGGAAGCGGAAGCGCTGCACCGGGAAGTGCTGGATGCCGCAAACGATGCCGCCGGACAGGCCCGGAAGGAGCTGGCGGACGGCGCCCGGGCGTTAACTATCTTCAACTCCCTGTCCTGGGAACGCAAGGCGTTGTTAACACTGCCGCAGGAATTCAACGGCGCTGCGGATATGCGGGGACAGGTTCTTCCCCTGCAAAAAACGAACAGCGGCTGCGTGGTTGAAGTTGCCATTCCGCCTTGCGGCTGGACCACCATTTATCCCGAGAAAGAATCGGTTCCGGAAAATAAACTGAAAGCCGCTCCGAACCTGTTGGAAAATGAATGGCTCCGCCTGGAATTCAATGATAAAGGCGAGATCACCAGCATATACGATAAGGAAACCGGGCGCGAACAGACGGCCGGGCCATGCAACAGCTTCAGGATGTACAAGGATGTGCCCGCCCTCTTCGACGCTTGGGACATCGACAGCATGTACCGGGAGACGCCTCTCGAACTCACGGAAACAGCACAGATCGATGTGATCGAATCCGGACCGCTGCAGGCTAGACTGCGCATTAAACGGAAGCTGAACCGGTCCGATCTGGTTCAGGAAGTGGTCATGCGAAGAGGCAGCCGGCGCATCGATTTCATCTCCGCCATCGATTGGCAGGAAAGCCACAAGCTGCTGAAAGTGGCTTTTCCGGTACGGATTCACGCCAATGAAGGGATCCATGAGATCCAGTTCGGGCATATCAGGCGTCCGAACCACTCGTCGAGGCAATTCGACGCGGACCGCTTCGAGGTGTCCAACCATAAATGGTCGGCCTTGGCGGAGGAGAACCGCGGATTCGCCGTACTGAACGACTGCAAATACGGCCTGAACATCACAGGCCAAACCATCAGCCTGACCCTTCTAAAGTCGGCCCTGGCTCCTGATATGACCGCCGACAAGGGAATGCAGGAGTTCACTTACGCCGTTTACCCATGGAACGGCAGCTTGGCGGAGAGCGAAGTGGTGCGCGAGGCATATGAACTAAACTGCCCGGTAAGCTCTGTGCCGGGAGCCGCCGGGGAGCAATGGCTATTTAAGATCGATCCGCCAAACATCGTGATCGAAACGGTCAAACCCGCTGAAGACGGTTCCGGAGATATTGTCGTCAGACTTTACGAATCAAAGCGCACGGCAACGCGGTGTATTCTTGAGAGTTCCTTGCCGGTCCGCGAGGCCTTAATTAATGATATGCTGGAAATCGGACAGCAAAATTTGAACTGGCGGGACGGGAAAACGGTTCTGGAATTCCGGCCGTTTGAGATCAAAACGATACGCTTGAAAAAATAGAAAACCAAACCATGGAAGGAACCGAATGGCATGTGGGGAAGAATTTATCAAAAGCGGGATGTGGTTATTGAAGCGCTGGAATTTCGAACGCCGCCGTATGTCCCGTGGAGTGGGGGGGCGACCCGAGGCTGCGAGGAGCGGTTGAAAAATTTTCTCAAGGAAGAAGATTTGGATGTTTTTTTTGACAATCATATTTGGTTATGCCCTCCGCAGATTCCAGGGGGCGGGTGGCTCGATGAACTTCATTACCGGGATCCTTATGGAGTGGTTTGGGCAAAAAAGATTAAGCACGAAATGGGTACGCCATGCGATCATCCCATCAAGAGACCGGAAGATCTATCCTCCTATTCATGGCCGGACCCGCGAAATGAGGGCTGGTACGTTGATTTGGGGAAATGGCGCCGGGACTTAAGCGATCGATTCACCGTCTTTATGTGCGGCGGAGTATTGTTCGAGCGTGCCTGGACATTGCGGGGAATGGAGGATTTGCTCGCCGATATGGTGGAACGCCCGGAATTTGTGGATGAGTTGATGGACGCCATCGTCGAACACACTCTCATACAGGTGCATAAAGCCGTTCAAATGGGTTTTGACGCGGTATTTTTCGGGGACGATTATGGAATGCAAACAGGGCTCATCATGGGTACGCCGAGGTGGCGGCATTTTATCAAACCGCGCCTTAAACGTTTGTTTGAGCCCATACGCAACGCCGGCAAATATGTGTATCTGCACAGTTGCGGCAAAGTGGAATCGCTGTTCGATGAGCTTGCCGAAATCGGTCTTAATGTTTTCAATCCGTTCCAGCCGGAAGTGATGGATGTTTTTACCCTTTTGCCCCAATACCGTGGCCGGCTTTCGTTTCATGGAGGCCTGGGCGTGCAGAGCACTTTGCCCATGGGAACGGCGGATGAAGTAAGGGCGATGACCAGGCGGCTCCTGCAAACGGGCCGAAACGGCGGTTACATCTTCGGGCCGTCTCATGAAACGCCTGAGGATGTGCCTCCGGAAAATCTGGTTGCCATGGTGGAGGAACTTAAGCAGCAACCCGGATATCTTGAAGATAAAAGGCAGGGCGGATTTTAATGGGTGAAGGAAAGAATCCCGCCGGTTATCCCGCGGAAGACATCAAGGTCCTCCATGAGCTGGCTAAAAAAGTGGCTGAGGCCGCCGCCTTGCCCGAACAGGAAAAAAAGAGGCAGATGTGGTATAAGCACAATGCCTTGCAGCGGGTGCGGCCCATGATATTGGTTTTTCCCGAGGGAAGCTGGAAAGAGATCTGCGAATTGATGTTTCCTTCCCTCTGCAAAGATCAGCGGGCAGCCAAAATCGAATGGGAGCTTCGCAAAAGGTTGTTTTACCATGAATTTTTGCAGGATGACAGCCCCATTGAGGCGGTAGTTCAATCCCCCATCGTCCATTGGGATTCCGGCTTCGGAATTTGGGCTAAAGAAGAGGCGCCGGATGAAAAAAGCGGAGCGAAGCGCTTTATTCCCGTAATCGCTGAAGAGTCGGATATCGATAAGATAACCAATCCCCAGGTTTACGTGGATTGGGAGAAGACCGAAGCGGATTACGCAGCGCTGAAGGATGCCCTTGACGGTATTTTACCCGTGGCAAAGGGGGAACCGACAGTTACCTGGACGGTCATGCTGGATACCTTTGCGACCTGGCGCGGCATCGATCAAATGTACCTGGATTTATACGACCGCCCTGCCTGGGTTCATGAAATCATGAGGCGTTTGACTGAGGCTAATATCAGCCGGCTTAAGCAGCTTGAACGGATGGGGATTTTACGCTTAAACAACCGGGAAGGTTACGTGGGATCCGGGGGAGTGGCCTATACCCATGAGCTGCCGCAGCCGGATTTCGACGGAACGCATGTCAGGCTTAAGGATTTATACGGTTTTTCAACTACGCAAACGTTCACCAATGTCTCTCCGGCTATGCACGATGAATTTGCGTTGCAGTATGAAATCAGATTCCTGGAATTGTTCGGCCTAAACTGTTACGGTTGCTGTGAACCGCTGCATCACAAGATGGAATATGTGAAGAAAATCCCCCGGCTGCGCCGGGTTTCCATCAGCCCGTGGGCGGACCTGGATGCCGCCGCCCGGGAACTGGAGGATAAATATATTTTTTCCAACAAACCCAATCCGGAGATTATCGCCCGCAATACCTGGGAACCGGAGGAAGTGCGCAGGGACATCCGCATGCGCTGCGAGAAAACCAGGGGATGCGTGGTGGAGATCATCATGAAGGATACGCATACCTGCCGCCGGGAACCGCGCCGCCTCCGGGAATGGGTGCGCATCGCCCGGGAAGTTGCGGAGGAATATGGGGGATGAGGGGGTCATAATATGGAATTCAGAATTAAGAATCCAGAATCCGTTTGTTTTCCATTTTGAATCCGGATTCCGGATTCGCTCCAAAGGAGGGTGATCCCGTGCCTGCATCCCAAAAACAGCCCACCACTTACGATACCGACAGTTACTCCAGCGCCTATATGCCGGAGAAGTCCATTTATAACGACGACGGTCGCATTTTTCACCGCGGGGGCTTTTCATACGCCATTGTTAAAACGCTGAAACATGCAGCCTTCAGCGGGGGAGTCTTCGGAGCAACAGCCGTTTTGAGCGACGGCACGGAAGCCAAGTTTTCCTTGACGGTTCTTTCCGAACAAATGCTGAGGCTGCAGATGTGGAAAGGAACCGTGGGTTTTGCCGGCAGAAGTGAAATGATACCGCTAATTCCCGGCCCTCATGCCAAATCGTCGTTTATGGATACGGGGGTATGTTGGGAAATCCGGATGGGATCCCATACCTTATTAATAACGAAAGAACCTTTTGATATGAGAGTTGAAGGATTAGGCGGCAAAAGGGTTCTGGAAACGGCCGCGGACAAGATTGCAGGGAAATACCCCACCCCGCCGCTGGGTTTCCGCGTCGGCAAAGACGGTCCGCAGCCTTTTTTCAGTTGGAAAATAACCAATGATGAACGTTTTTTCGGACTGGGGGAAAAATGGAACAAGGTTGAGAAATCCTCCACCCGATCCACGGTATGGAATACGGATACCTGCGGGAGCAACACCACGGATCTTTGTTATAAAGCCCTGCCCCTTTTGTTTTCCACCCGGGGGTGGGGCATTATGAACCACAGTTCGTACCGTTCTTTTTGGGAAGTAGGGACATTCTCCTATCAGGGCGGATCGTTTTTGACCGAGGATCCGAAATTGGATGTATTCATCATGCTTGCCCCTACGCTTAAAGAGTTGCTGGAAGTCTACACCGGCCTGACCGGAAGGCCGGACGTGCCCCCGCGCTGGGCCATGGGTCTTTGGATGAGCCGCTGCGCTTATGAGAACAGGGACCAGGCCATGGAAGCCGTTAAGGGCTTGCGGGAGCGGGAAATATCCTGCGACGTGGCGCATATCGATCCGCTCTGGATGAAAACCCATTATTATTATAAAATCGGCGTGGATGCCTGCGATTTTACCCGCAGTGAGGAGAGATTTCCCGACTTACCGCGCGTTTTCCGGGAGTTTAAAGAGCTCGGGATTAACGTTTGCCTGTGGATTAATCCTTATCTTCCGGAAGGAAGCCCGATATACGAAGAGGCAAAGGTGAAGAGTTACATCCTGAAAAGCGCGGAAGGCGGTTATGCCAAGCTCTCTCATGGGGAACCGGTGGGGATGGTTGATTTCACCAACCCGGAAGCCGTTGAATGGTGGAAGGATCACCTGCGGGAGCTTTTAAGGGACGGGGCCTCGGTATTTAAACCGGATTATGGCGATCGCATCCCGGAAAATGCCTTGGGTTTTGACGGAACGACCGGAAAAGAACTCCACAACCTGTATGTGCACTTGTACGCAAAAGCCGCTTATGAAGCCACTGAAGAGATAACGGGAGAAGGATTCGTCTGGAGGAGGCCCGGGTATATCGGCAGCCAGCGGTATCCCGGTACCTGGGCCGGGGATACCCAGGCCACTTGGGAGGGCTTGAAGCATTGCATGCGCGGCGGTCTATCCGCGGGCATGTCCGGCGAGGCGTTCTGGACGAGCGATATGGGGGGATTCGTGGGGCCTCCCCCATCGCCGGAACTCTATATCCGGTGGGCGCAGTTCGGATTGCTTTCCCCCCTGTCCCGCTTCCACGGGACCAGCCCCAGGGAACCCTGGCATTATGGCGACAAGGCCGTGGAAGTGGTGCGCCACTATGTCAACTTGCGTTACAGGCTCATGCCGTACCTTTTCGCCCTAGCGCATGAAGCCAATCGCACCGGTTTGCCGCTTATGCGCCACATGAAGCTGGAATTTCAGGAAGAACCCAATGTGGAGACGCTGGACGACCAATATATGCTGGGTCCGGATATCCTGGTGGCGCCGGTAATTGATCAAGGCGCCCGTTCCCGGTTCGTTTACCTGCCGGCCGGGATTTGGCACGATGGGGAGGATCCCGGCAGAATATATGAGGGGGGCCGTTTTATCAAAGCGGAAGCCCCGCTGGAACGGATTCCCTTATTCATACGCGGGGGGGCGGTGGTCCCGAAATATGAAAAGCCGCCCCAACACCTCAAGGAAAAACCGGCGGAGCGTTTAATCGTGGACATTTATGCCGGGGAGTCGGAGCGCATTTTGTTTTTTAGGGAGTATGACAAGGAAATCTCGCTGGAATACGCCGCTTCGGCAAGCGCCGCCGTTCTTGCCATCAAACCCGTAAGTTTAAGCTTCACCCTGCGTCTGCACGGCTTCGGCGAAATCCATCCAGCGGCGGAAAATACGGTTCCGCAGGTGAAACGAGACGGGGATATCACGGAAATCCGTTTTACGGCAGCACAGGGAGCCGGGCTCCGCTGGTAAAAATACAGATTAGGAAGGTAAAATGGCGAAAATTTACAGCGCTTTCCAACATGTGAGCGGTATTCCCCTGGGCGGCTTGGGTACGGGATCGGTGGAAATCAGGCCGGACGGTCATTTTTACGGATGGCAGATGTTCAACCTCGGGATCTGGTCGCCGCAATCCTGCCCATCCTGCCGCGATGCGGCGGAACCAAAGATGCCCCCGGATTCCCTTTCCTTTTTCCTTCGAACGGAAGAGGAAAAGAAAGAACCGCTCATCAGGCACCTGGGTTTACGGCCGGACTTCGCTAATAATTATAGCGCACCATGGATGAAGAACATACAGGCGATTGTTTTTGAGGGGAGGTTTCCCGCCGCCCGGCTGGAATACCTGGATGAAACGCTTCCGGTGGAAATCCGGTCGGAGATTTTTTCCTCCTTCATGCCTCACGACGCGGAAAACAGCGGAATCCCCGGTTTTTATACAGTCTTCAAAATACGGAACAGAAGCCCGGAAAAGCAAAGGATCTCCCTTTTGGCCCTGCTCCGCAATCCGCTGGCTTGGGGCGCGCCTGATCGCAAACTGCGCAACCACGTCTTTTGCGAGAGGGAAATGACAGGCGTTTTCATGCGCACCGAAGCGGAAATGCCCTGTCGGGCGACTTTAGGGAGTATGGCGCTGGCTGCGTCCGGCGGGGATGTCACCTTTATCAGCGGCGATTATGAACGGTATTTTCAGGGTTATGTCCCGCATGCTCTGGAAACGGCCCGGGCTCATGAAGCGGTTTTTCATTCCTTCCGGGAAAAGGGCAGGCTGGTGAACAGCCGCATGGAGCGCCGGCCTTCCGAGGTTTACGGCTTGACTTACGGCGGGATAGATGCCATGAGCTTCGAGGGAAAAAAGGAAGCCTGCCGTTTTTATGCGGGATGCGCCTTTGCCGGGGATTATCTGGATTCCGTAGCTTACATATCGCCCGAACTGTTAAACACGGATCAGGGTTTAAACCTGGTCCTAAAGAACCTGTCCCATCATCTGGATGCGCTGGAAGGCCGGGACAGGACGGGGCAAACCTGGGGTAACTGTGCGCTCTGTTTGGAAATCATTCTGGCGCCCGGAGAGGAGAAAGAACCGTTTTTTCTTTTGGGCTGGCACTTTCCATACCATTACAGCGCCGATGGAAGCCTTATCGGCCATCATTATGAAAACCGGTTTAAGGATGCCCGGGAAGCGGTGTTGCACCTGGCGGCAAACCGGCGGGATTTCATGCAAAGGACGCTGGCTTTTGCGGATTCCCTGTATGAGACCTCCGCCGGGGAGTATCTGGCGGATGCCTGGTCTGGGCAGCTTTCCACACTGATAAAATGCACCTGGTGGGCGAAGAACGGCGATTTCGCGGTATGGGAAGGACTGGGGTGCTGCGGTTTCCATACCACGGACATCACTTACCACGGATCATTCGGCATTCTGGCTCTGTTTCCGGAGCTGCAGCAGAGGCAGATGGAGATGGGCGCCCGTTTTCAAAGGGAGGACGGCCGGGTACACCATATGTTTACGCCGGATTTAAGGAATGTGGACAATGGTTTCGAACGCGTGGACATGAACCAGCAGTTCGTTTTGCTCGTATGCCGGGATTACCTGTGGACCGGGGATCGCTCCTATCTGGAACGGTTGTGGCCCAATATCTTAAAGGCCATGGAAAGCACCGCCCGCATTGATCAGGACGGGGACGGGCTGCCCGACCATGATACCCGCCGCAATACTTATGATGACTGGAATTTTTTCGGAATTCCGTCTTATGTGTCCAGCTTATGGCTGAGCGCGTTGCTGGCGGGAATCCGGCTGGCCGGGGAGATGGGCGATGAAGCTCGGGCGAAAGAGTGGAGGGAAATATTATGCAAAGCCGCCGCCAATTTCGAAGCCAAATTGTGGAACGGGGAATATTACAGCCTCTGGGCGGACGGAGAGCGCCGCGATGAGTGCTGCATGACCGATCAGATCGACGGCGAATGGTTTACCAGCCTGATCGGACTGGGTCGCGTCCTTTCCGCGGAACGGATTAGCAAGGTATTGCGCGCGATTTTTAACAATAACTATACGTTTGAAGCGGGTTTAAGAAACGCCCGTTATCCCGGGGACAAGGCGCCTTCGCCGTATACTTACCGCAATTTCCAGGCGGCCGGCGCTTGGACCGGCATAGAGTACTCCATTGCTTCCATGATGTATGAATATGGCTTCACTGCGGAGGCGGAAGCGGTGGTGCGTTCCATTCATGACAGGCAATTCCGGTCCGGACGCGTGTGGAACCATATGGAATGCGGAGATCATTATTACCGGGCCATGTC
The DNA here is from genome assembly GCA_050260475.1 of Bacillota bacterium. Lineage (GTDB taxonomy): Bacteria > Bacillota > UBA4882 > JBLNCG01 > JBLNCG01 > JBLNCG01. The sequence continues at coordinate 3,986 of JBLNCG010000009.1, read as the reverse complement.
CAGTTGGGCGCTGCTTCTGGCGGTTTCCGGGTTTAAACTGGACCGGCCCAAAGGGATTGTGACCTTCCGGCCGGCCGCGGAAGATGGAATATACCGCGGTCCCTGGTTTTCCTGCACGGGATGGGGCTGCGTGACGCAGGATAAGGATTCGCTCACCATTACCTGCAAGGGCGGGAGCTTAAGGTGGAATGAACTCCGCACCAGCGTCCCCTTTGCGCCGGAAAAAATCCTGTTAAACGGCCGGCCGCAAGCAGCGGATCTCTCCGGTGCAGAAGGTTTAAAAGCCCTGAAATTCCAGGAAGAGGTTTGCGTTAATGCCGGAGATACTTTTACAGTTTCCTGATCACGCACGTTGAAGGGGGTGCTTGTTATGTCGAAGGATTTATACGCTCCGCTTCCAAAGGGAGAAGTGATCAAGGCGGTGGAACGTAAAAATCCCTCCCGCATTCCGCTGGTCAGGGCCAAGTGGTGGGGGGAGGGTTTAGAGGAGCAATACGGCTCGAGGCTGGGCGGCCTTGACAAATATCCCGAAGACGTGGAATGGGCCTGGGTGGAACCGCTGGTGGATCCCTCCGCCATGGGACTTTCCTGGGAGTGGGGCGGGCGCAAGGGACTCGACGCAAACCCGGTGCTGGACGACTGGCGCAAACTGGACGAGTTCATTTCCAAACTTCCTGCGCCGGAGTCGGACAGCCGGTTCGAGCCGCTGAAACCCGTTGCCGAAAAAGCCCACCGGGAAAACCGTTACCTGCTTTTTGCCTTCTGGCGGCTGTTTTTTGAAAAGCCGTGGGAGCTCAGGGGCATGGAAAACCTGATGATCGATTATTACGAAAATCCCGAAACAGTGCATAAGCTGCATGCGTCTTTATGCGATACTTACTGCGCCTATATCCGTCACGCGGGCAAGATATTGGAGCCCGACGGTTTATGGACCAGCGACGACCTAGGGCACCAGCGCGGGCCGATGATGAGCCCGGCGATTTTTCATGCGTTCCAGTTTCCATATTACGTCAAGATCGGCGCGGAGCTTGATAAGTATTCCATGCATTTCTGGCTGCACAGTTGCGGCGACAATACGGAACTGTTGCCGGACTTGATTGCAGCCGGATTGGATGTCTTCCATCCGGTACAGAAGCACACCATGGACGAAAAAACGGTGGCGGAAAAATACGGGGCGCGGTTATCCTTTCTTGCGGGTCTCGACGTGCAGCACACGCTCAGGGAAAAAGATCCGCCCGGGGTCAGGGAGGAAGTAAGGTTCCTCATCGACACCTTCGACAAGCCGGAAGGCGGCATGGCCATTGCAGCGGGAAACGGAATTGTGGCGGGCACGCCCCTGGAAAACATCGAAGCGTTTTTAAACGAGGCTTTACGGTATGGGGCCGCGCACCGGGGCAAATACGGGAAATAAACTTCTTTCCGGCTAATTCGAGGAGTCCAGACATGGAACAGAGAAGAATCAGCATTTGCGAAAACGGGCTTACCGTGGTCATTGAAATTACTCCGCAAGGGGATATCCGGCTGCTTCATTTTTCCCCGCTGCCCTTTGATGAGGAGACGCTTGGGAAGGACCGGCGCAATTACCGCCTTATCGAGGTGCAGGGCATGCAGGAACAGTGGATTTTCAAATGCCCTATGGGACAGAAGCAAAATATGACTCTTCCGGGGCTAGATCTCGTCTGCACGGATTTTGCCGATTCCCGTAACGAACACGGCAGGGTTTTGGAGTTGACCGGCGTTTATAGGGACATCAAAGCGGTCTGCAGGATGCAGATGTATGACGGCATCCCCGTGGTCCGTTTCCAGAATACCATAACGAATATCGGCGATAGACCTCATTGCATACAGACGGTTTCTTCATTTATCTGCCACGGTATAGATCATGGCGGCTCTCTACCCTGGGATCTTAAAAGCAAAGTTTACGTTTGCCATAACTCCTGGATGGGGGAGCTGCAATGGGAAGCCCGGCCTATAACCGAATACGGCCTGCGCCGCCAGCGCGGACAGTCGTCGAACCGTATTTCAGTCGGTAATACCGGATCGTGGTCCACCCAGGAGTATCTGCCGCTTGGGTGTTATGAAAATACGGAATGCGGCACCGCGCTTTTCTGGCAAATTGAAAACAACGGATCCTGGCATTGGGAAATAAGCGACACCGACGGCCGTTTGTATGTGCTGGCGTGCGGACCCACGGAACAGGAAAACCATTTCTGGAAGATCATGAAACCCGGCGAATCCTTTATATCTGTACCGGCGGCTGCAGGATGCGTTCCGGGGGGATTTGAGGAGGCGATGGGGGCGCTGACGCGTTACCGCAGGAAAATACGCCGCCAACATTGGGACAATATAAAACTCCCGGTTATTTTCAACGATTATATGAATTGCCTTTTCGCCGAACCAACCACCGAAAAAGAACTTCCGCTGATCGAAGCCGCAGCGGATGCCGGCGCCGAAATATATGTGATCGACGCGGGTTGGTATACCGACGGCTCATGGTGGAGTTCGGTAGGCGAATGGATGCCTTCAAAAAAGCGTTTTCCGGACGGCCTTGGGAAATTGCTTGACTATATACGTACAAAAGGCATGATTCCGGGGCTTTGGCTTGAGCTGGAGGCCATGGGTACCGAATGCCCTGTTGTCAAGAGAGTCGGCGACGGCTGGTTCTTTTCGCGCCATGGGAAGCCGGTGGTATACCGCGGACGGTATCAGCTGGACTACCGTAATCCGGCGGTCCGTGCATACGCGGATGCGGTTATCGACCGGCTGGTGAAAGAATATGGCGTTGGATATATTAAAATGGATTATAACATCAATATCGGGATCGGCACGGAATATCTGGCCGACTCGCCGGGGGACGGCTTACTGCAGCACAACAGGGCATATCTGCGATGGCTTGATGGGATTTTTCAAAAATATCCCGATCTGATTATCGAGAATTGCTCCAGCGGGGGGCTGCGTATGGACTATGCCCTACTTTCCCGCCATTCCATTCAGTCCATCAGTGATCAGGAGGACTATACCGCCATGGCGGCCATCGCCGGGGCGGGAATGAGCGGGGCGGCCCCGGAACAACTGGCGGTATGGACCTATCCCAAACGGGACGGGGACAGGGAAGAGACGGTGTTTAATATGGTAAACGCCATGCTGATGAGGATCCATCAAAGCGGCCATTTGGCCGATCTTTCGGAAGAACGCCGCAACCTTGTAAAAGCCGGGATCGCATATTACAAAACCATTCGTTCCGACATCGCCCGCGGGGTTCCGGTGTGGCCCCTGGGGCCGCCCCATCTCGGAGATACTTTAATATGTTACGGTTTACGGAGCGGAACTACAACCTACCTTGCCGTCTATAGAAACGGGGATGCCCGTACGCAGTTTACCATACCGGTCAAGCATTTAGCGGGGAAGTGCGTTGATGTCCGCTGCGCATATCCTGAGAATGATGCGCCATGCCAATGGCATACCCACTCGGGTTTGCTGGTCGTCGAACTTAAAAGCCCAATCAGCGCGCGCCTTTTTGAAATCAAGCAAAAATAATTCATTATTAAATAATATGGGAGCGATGGGTATCATGGCAATGAAAGAAAACAACGCCGAAAAATTACAAGAGACGGGCGCTTTACTGGGAGTGCGACGGGAAGGCGGAACGCTTTACTTTTCGTGCGAACGCGGCGTTCTCCGCCTCAAGGTCCTTTTGCCGAACTGTTTCAGGGTTACTTGCAACACGGGCGGGAAGTACCTTGACATCCCATCCTTCGCCGTGGAAAAGGAACCCGTTTGCGCTGATTTCACCGTGGACGAAAGCAGCGCGTACTTCCAGATTAAAACAAAGGAATTAGAAGCGTTGTGAAAAACCCAATTTATTTAAAGGAAAAAAGCAATTTATGTCGAATAATGTTACTATCAATCTATGGAGATGATAGTCATGTTAGGAAAGAATGAAAAGCAAAGCTCTATTTTTCAAATGGTAATTATCGATGACTTGA
>JBLNCG010000008.1:0-51562 GCA_050260475.1 Bacillota bacterium | reverse complement strand
GGACCAATACCTCGGCTTTCGGGGATTGCTACTTATCCTCCGAGACCGTGGGTGTTCCGGCCACGCCTACTAACACGCCCACTCCGACCTTGTCGCCTACGCCAACTTCTACGCCTACGCCCACTTCCGTGGCGGGATCATGGATGGGCACCAACTTCTGGAACATCCAGTGGCAGGCGCGGAATGAATTCAAGGCCGGCGTGAATTGGTCCACCACCACCGACCCCTGGAACCCGACCTTCATCAGCGAGATGCAGGGGATGAAAGTGATACGGCCTATGGACTGGGTACCCACCAATGGTTCCAGTGTGACATCCTGGAGTCAAAGGATCGCCAAGACCGCGGATCATTATACTACAATAGGCGTGGCTTACGAATGGCAGATCGACCTTTGCAACAGGGTGGGCGCGGATCTCTGGGTCACTATTCCTCACCAGGCCAACGCCGATTACAGCTACCAACTGGCGAACCTGATCAAGAATAATCTTAATTCCAACCTTAAGGTATATGTGGAATATTCCAACGAGACCTGGAATTTCGGCTTTTCGCAGGCGTCATACTGCCGGGATATGGGTGTGGCCCTCGGCCTTGATCCGGATCAATATACCGCGGGATTCAAATACCATACTTATGCGGCAGTGAGGGTTTTCGAACAGTTTGAAAGAGTATTCGGAGTCAACAGTCCGCGCATCGTCAAAGTTCTGGCGGGGCAGACAGGCAACGCCTGGATGGCGGCATTGCATCTTGACGCGCTGAACAACTCCACCATTAATCCTAACGGTATCACCGCCAACGCCTATTCCATCGCGCCGTATTTTGGCCACAACGTGCAAGGGGGCGATGCCAACGCCATCTCCCAGTTGCAAAGCTTAATTTATTCCCAGTCCAGAGACGAAACTGTGGCCGTATATAATGTGGTGCATCCGCGGGGGTACCCGTTGCTTGCTTACGAGGGCGGGCAGCATGTATACCAGAGCGGCGCCGATATCGTAAACCGGAAGCCCGAAATGTACAACATATACACGGAATACTTCAACGTCATGAAGCCGTATTACCAGGTATTCTGTCATTACAACCATGTCAGCACATACGGTTCCGGCGGCGCCTGGGGTTCCGAGGAGTATATCGGGCAATCGCTGTCCACCGCGCACAAGAGAAGGGCCATTGTGGATTTCATCAATAATAATTAGACGTTGAGCGGTTTTCCCTGGTTTCTTTCAATGGGGGTGTCCAAGGGCGCCCCCGTTTTTATTGATAAAGCAATATGCGTTGTTATGATAATTTTCCGTATTGACATGCGAAAGTTGCGTATTGATAATCAAAACCGGGCGTTCATCCGATAAAAAAATTAATAGTCCCGCCGGGAGGGGAGCGCATGTACAGCCTGCTTATCGTGGACGATGAACCCGTAATTGCGGACGGCATCTACGATCTGTGCCAGGAGATAAAAGAACCCGCTTTTATGTTTTTTAAGGCATACTCGGGCCGGGAAGGCTTGGAATTGATACATAAAAATAAAATCGACGTGGTGCTGACCGACATCTGTATGCCGGATATAGACGGTTTCGAAGTGCAAAAGGCGGCGAAGGCTCAGTGGCCTCACTGTAAAATAATTTTTCTCACGGGCCACGACGAGTTTGAATATGCGCAAAAAGCGATCCGTTACGGCGGCGCGGACTTTATCCTGAAGACCGAAAAGGACGAGGTGATTTTGCATGCCGTACTGAAGGCCGCGCATGAAATCGCGCTGGAGGCGCAGAACGAGGAATTGCTGGAAAAAGCGAAGGAGAGTATGCATCTGGCCCTCCCGGTCTTGAGGGAAAAGCTTCTGCTGGAGTTGCTCGACGGCGCTTACTGCGAGCCGGAGGAACGGAGCGCCCAGTTCCTTGAACTGGAGATGCCTTTTAGTCCGGATGCGCTGGTCTTGCTCATGATCGGCCAGATCGATACCTGGCCTCAGGGAATTACTTTCAAGGGGAAAATGCGAATCATTTACGGTATTCAAAATATCACCGAGAGTTATCTTTCCAAAAACGCCCTGATCATGCCGGTTATTTTTGAAAAGGAAAAGCTGGTGTGGCTGATTCAACCTCATGGGGCCGGAGGACGGGGGGGACGGCAGGATCCGAAGTTGAACTGGCAAAGGACGATTCTTTATGTGCACGGCATGATGGATTCCATTCAAAACGCCTGCCAGCAGTTGTTCGGGGTGACGGTTTCTTTCGCGACGGGAAAGGAAGCGGCTTCCTGGGAACTGGTGGCTGAAAATTTCGACTCCCTGAAATTGGCTTTGCTTAAATCATCCGGCATGAGCCGGGAGATGCTCTTAATTGACGACAGCACGCAAAACCGGAAGACCGATGGGGAAGGAAGGAGCCAAATACCGGAAGAGACAATGGTCAGAGCGAAATTGAAAAAGGTGGGCCAGTTGGATACATGCCTGGCCAGTGGACAGCGGGAAGAATTCATCAGGCTTCTTACGGAAATTACGGATCAGGCCGGATATCCCGGCCTTCCGCAGGTTCTGCAAAGAGAGGTTTTTTATACCCTGGCCGCTCTTTTTTTGTCGTATCTTAACCGTTCCCGCGCGGCAGGGCATATGAATTTCCGGATCGATCTGGACCACTGGCTTCGCATGGAAAAGGAAGCCTCATGGAGCGAAACCGCCGCGTATTTCAAGAATCTGGCGGAGGTTATCTTCCGCGGCCGGGAGGACGCGTATCAAAAAAACACCCACCGCATCATCAGCCATATCAAAAATTTCGCCGGACAAAACCTCGACAAGGACCTTTCCCTGAATGCCTTTGCCCAGGATCTTCACCTCAATCCATCCTATCTGTCCCGTCTTTACAAACACGTCACCGGTGAAAGTTTTACGGAATATGTGGCAGAGCTTAAAATCGCCAAGGCCAGGGAGCTTTTAAAACAAAAAAATCTGAAAATCAATGAGGTGGCTTCCGCCCTCGGCTTCGAAACCGCCTCCTATTTTACCAGGTTTTTTAAAAAGTTCACCAACTTAAGCCCCCAGGAATACAGGGATTCCTTTCAAGAATAGCGGAAATATCCAGCCCTTCCTCATTTATCCGAGACGTGGCATCCCGGGCCGCGGTTTTAAAATTTGCATTTTAAAAATGAAAGAGGTATCTGTACCTAAAAATAGAAATAATTAAAAGTTGTGAAAATATCAGGACGTGATCGATTATTTTTTTGGGGGGGGGAAACAAGTTGAAAATCAAAAGGATGGTTCTGATCTGCCTGGTTTTGATCCTTGTCTTTGCCGGCTGCGGAAAGAAACAACCTCCTGCGCCATACTCCTTCTCGCCGGCGGGAACCGCACTTACCCTGTCGCCTTCGCAGGTCGTGGCTTTTTCCGTAACCGCCAACCAGGATGATACGGGGAACACATATGAATGGGCCGCCGGCGGAGGCAGTCCCGCGAACGGCGCGGGGAAAAATTTCACCTGGACGGCGCCGGACACCGAGACGGTGGAGCCCATCAGCGTGGCCGTCACCGTCAAGGACGCTTCTTCCAACGTGCTGGCCACGCATTCATGGAGCGTTACCGTGAACGAAATAAGAATCACAATTGACGCCGGCGATCCCCAGCAGGTAATCGACGGATTCGGCACCTGCCTGTCGGGTACCAACGGCAGCGCATCCTGGTTTCAGGACCTCTATTACGACGACGCCATGTGTTCCATTCTCAGGATCGACCTGGTGCCGCGGTTCGATGCACCTTACTCCGATATGCACTATAACTGTCCATGGTGGGGGGGAAATCCGGGCGACAACAATTGCGATGCCGTTGGACCGCCGGATGCCGCCGGAAATCTTGTGCGCACCTATACCAATGCCCAAACATACACCGATCCGTATTACGGCGTCAGCGCGCAGATTTGCGTCATGGGCCCAGATATCAATGTAAATAAAACCAAATTTAATTATGATGCGGCGCATTCTGCCATGGCCCAGCTGGGGCAAAGTAAAACGGCCCAATTAGGTGATTTTAAACTAATAGGCTCCATCTGGTCTCCGGCGCCTTGGCTCAAGGTTTCCTCCGGGAATACCTGCGGAGCTTATGCATGGCCGCTGCCCAAGGGAGGAGAACCCTATCCCTTCATCTGGGCGGGGAACTTTACCGGAGGAAAGCTTGATACCTCCAACACTCCTTTGCCGGTTTTTTACGATGGCGTGGAAGATACCAGCGCCCTGACCCAGTTTGCACGGTGCACGGCGGCTTATATCAAGGGATTTCAGGACACTTACGGTGTTCAATTCCACTCAATCAGCATTCAGAATGAATTAAACTTTGAAACATTCTATAACAGTTGCACATACAGGCTTTCCAGCGAATACATAGCCGCTTTGAAGGCTGTAAGGGCGGAGTTCGACAAATATGCGGACTTGATGAACATCAAAATCATGGGTCCCGAAGACCTGCTCGGCGGCGACGGGTGGGGCATGTGGGAATACGGCGGTCCCATACATAAAAACCTGCAGTACTTACAAAATATCGATCTTGATCCCGAAGCCAGGGCCGCTTTGGAATTTTTCTGCATCCACGGATATGCCTCGGACGGGGTAAGTTCCGCGGGAGCATCGCCCACTCAATGGTTGTGGTGGGCGAACGGATGGACTTCCGCTCCCGCCGGCGGTTTGCCGTCCAACGTGAAAGGATTTACTTATTATAATAAGAAGTCCTGGATGACGGAAACTTCCGGGGAAAATACCGCCTGGCTCTCTCCTTCCTCCGGGTTTCCGAGCAACGGGGCATACAGTATCGCGATCAAAATCCATCAGGCATTCGTTTCGGGCAAGCAGAGCGCCTGGGTATATTGGCAGATGGCCGATGATGGCGATGTGAAAGGGGAAACCCTTACCGACGATACTCTGCGGCAGAATTCTCCGAAATATGTGGCGTTCAAACATTTTTCCCGGTATATCAGGCCGGGGGCGGTGCTGCTGCCGGCGGCCAGCGAATACAGCGATATCATGGTCAGCGCTTACAGGCATGACGCGGACAGGACATTGACCATCGTGCTCATCAATACCTCCGGGACCCAGGATCTTCAGGTGACGGTTTCGGTGCCGGACAATCCCGCGGGTATCAGCTCCTTCGCATCACGTACTTCCAAGAGCGGAAGTTACTGGCAGACTGGCACGGTAACTGTTGCCGGCGGAAGAGCGGTGGTGACGGTGCCCAAATACGGCGTGGTTACCCTTTACGGACAGGGGAGTTGATGGAAGGTGTTTGTTAATTATAAGCAATTTGGATATCTGGACGGTGCACGGCTATCTTACCGACGGCGTTACCGCCCTGGAGATTCAGGAGCACAGGGACCGATGGGAAAGGCATTATAATGAGTTCCAGGTCCCTTCGGGCAAGACCGCCTGGATGACGGAGACCTCAGGATTTGATGACACCTGGGATACTTCCAATGCGGATGCCTTTGATCTCAGCGTCGCCATCTATTCCATGCTTTATTACGGCAAGGGTTCAGCCTGGGTATACTGGTATGGAGCGGGCGCCTTGTTAAATGGCAGTACGCCTACCCAGCGTTATTATTCCTCCAAACAATTCTTCAGGTACATACGGCCCGGCTCCAGGATGGTCAGCGTGACCACGGATGCTCCGGATATCCTGGCCTGCGCTTTTGAAAACACTGCGTTGAATAACTTTGTAGTTGTATTGATCAATGTATCTTCATCCAGCAAGCTCCTCAGCCTGACAGGGGATAATATCCCCGCGGCTTCTTGCCACTTGATATCGATAGCCTAATGGCAGCCATTCACTATATTTGGTGGCAAGACCTTGGATTAAGGTAACAACGGAATTGCCTTAATAGAGAGGATTAAGTTGGGATCGGTTAAAATGATCGGCATTACACCAGGCCAGCATGACGCTTATGATGATATGCGGAAGGCCGGCCTCCGCTGGCTCCGGATGGGGTTGGGCTTTCCTTACAGGGATCCGGGGACGGGCAGGATGAGCGGATATTTTGAGCGGAATCTGGCGCGGATTAAAAGCGCCCGTTCGGCCGGCTTTCATGTACTGGGCGGAACCGGAGGGCCGGGATCCATGCGGTACGATGAAGCCGCGGGTCAAACCGTCTGGAAATCCGGGGTTCCGGCCTGGGCCGGAGAGCCTGGAACCGGCGGTTATTACCGTGCGGTGGAGAACGCCGCCGCCGAACTGGCGGTTCTCGCAAAAGGTCTGGTGGACATCTGGCAGGTCGCCAACGAACCTGATATAGATATTTTCCGGGGACCGCTTTCGGATTCCCAGATGGCGCAGTTTCTGAAATGCGTCGCGCGCGGTGTAAAGAAGGGCAACCCCCAAGCGCAAACCGGGATAAATATCGGGGAACTGACGGACTACAGCCGTATGTTGCTCGGGGAACTTTACGGGGCGGGCGAAGGGCTTTTCGACTATATCGGCCTGGACGGGTATTTCGGTTCATGGCAGCCGGGCGGTCCGGATAGCTGGATAGAGTATATAGACAAGGCTTATGCCCTTACGGGGAAACCGGTTCTCGTCAACGAGTGGGGGTATTCCTCGCTGGGAGAATCCCCCCACGCCGGCCGGACGTCTAAAAACCGTTACAATCAGGATGTCTGCCGGACGGGAGCCTGGCCGCGGGTATGGAAAAAGGAGCACAGCCGGACGGAACAGGCGGAATATATCCGTGCGTGCCTGAAAATTTTCGCCTCGCACCCCCATGTACGGGGAAATTTCTTCTTCAAGTGGAGCGACGATTCCCATTGCTGGCAGTGCGGGGAGCCGGACTGCCCGGCGGAATGCGCCTGGGGGCTGGTGGATGTGCATGGCAGCCCAAAAGAGGCGTATTACAGCTATCGCGATGCCGTATCGGAATGTTTCGATCAATCGCGATGAAAAAATTTGTGAAATTATTCACAATGATCTTGACTTCGGTTATAAGTTGGAATATATTATAATTGTAAAACAATAGAAGTTGCCGTACGACTGGCGGAAGTGGAGTTCACCACAGGGAGTATGGCAAGGCGAGCATCGAATCCCAAAGCCGACCGCCTGGGCGCAAGTTTTGCCCGGGTTTTTGTTTTTACTCGCCTTTCGCGCCTTTTTTAATGCAGCAAAATCGATATTCTTAGAGATATTAGCCTCAATTCGGCAAATACGTGATAAAATTGGGCTCAAGTTGTTTTTTATATAGAGCAATTTGCGTTGTTATGACAATTTACGTCTTGCCGCTAAATATCGATAGCCGAATGGTAGCCATATACTATATTTAGTGGCAAGACCTTGAATTAAGGTAACAACGCAATTGCCTCATATAAAAGGAGGCGTACTGCATTGCAGGAAAGAGAGATTGTCTTAAAATACGGTCTTAATCCTCACCAGAAACCGGCTAGGATTTACTCGCCATCAGGCATGTTGCCCATGGAATTCTTAAACGGAAATCCCGGTTACATCAACCTGCTGGACGCTTTGAATTCCTGGCAGTTGGTGAAGGAATTGCGCCAAACTTTGGGCATGCCGGCGGCTGCTTCCTTCAAGCATGTCAGCCCGGCCGGCGCCGCCATCGGCGTGCCGCTTTCCGACAGCCTGAAAAAGGCGTATCTGGTGGAGAATATGGAATTATCACCCCTGGCTACAGCCTATGTACGCGCAAGAGGGGCGGACAGGATGTCTTCTTTCGGGGACTGGGCCGCATTAAGCGACACTGTGGATGAATCCACCGCTGAAATCCTTAAAAATGAGGTTTCTGACGGTATCATCGCTCCCGGTTTTACTCCCGGGGCTCTGGAGATTTTGAAGACAAAGAAAAAAGGCGCTTATAACATCGTCCGGATCGATCCCTGTTATGAGCCGGGTGAACTAGAGACGCGGACTGTTTACGGGATCACTTTCGAACAAAAGCGAAACACCAGAATCCCCGGTTTCGGGGATTTGCAAAACCTTGTCACCATTAAAAAAGAGATTCCCGGTCCGGCCCGGAGGGATCTGTTGCTGGCCATGATCACCTTGAAATATACGCAGTCCAATTCCGTTTGTTACGTATTGGACGGGCAGGTCACGGGCGTCGGCGCGGGGCAGCAATCAAGAATACATTGCACGCGGCTTGCAGGGGACAAGGCGGATCTGTGGTTTTTGCGGCAGCACCCGAAGGTCTTGGGTTTGCGCTTCAGGGAAGGCGTCGGCAGGCCTGCGCGGGACAACGCTATTGACCAGTATTTAAGGGAGGACATCACGGAAGAAGAGAGAAAAGGCTGGTCCCGGATATTCGAGGCGGTCCCCGGGAAGCTGGCAAAGAAGGAGAAGCAGGCATGGCTCGCAAAGCAGGCCGGCGCGTCCCTGGCTTCGGATGCGTTTTTCCCGTTCAGGGACAACATCGACCGCGCTTATGTTAGCGGAGTGCGCTACATCGTCCAGCCGGGCGGTTCCATCAGGGATGAAGAAGTAATCCAAGCCTGCGACGATTACGGCATCGCAATGGCTTTTTCCAATTTAAGGCTGTTTCATCATTAGCCGGGATTTGTCTGATCCCAAGGATTAAAGAAATGTATGATATTAAAGATGAAAGGAGCGATTTGTTTGAAACCCAGCATAAAGCCGAAAATCCCCAATTTTTCCTCCGGACCGTGCGCCAAGTATCCCGGATTTGAGCTCAACATATTGAAGGGAGCGCCTTTGGGCAGATCCCACCGGAGCAAAATCGGAAAAGCCAAGCTGAAGGAGGCTATTGAAAAAACCAAAGAGGTATTGGAAATCCCCGCTGATTATCTGGTGGGTATCGTGCCCGGGTCCGACACCGGCGCCATCGAAATGGCCATGTGGAATCTTTTGGGCGAAAGGGGCGTTGATGTGGTTTATTTTGAATCCTTCGGCAAGCAATGGGCGGGAGATATCAAAAACCAGTTGAAGATACAGGATGTCCGGGTCTTGTCCGCCGAATACGGCCGGATTCCGGATCTGTCCCAAGTAAATTTTGACCATGACGTGGTTTTCACCTGGAACGGGACAACCAGCGGTGTGAAAGTTCCCAACGGCGACTGGATCCCTGCGGACCGGAAAGGTTTGACCATCTGTGACGCCACTTCGGCCGTATACGCCATGGAAATACCCTGGGATAAACTGGATGCCGTCACTTTCTCCTGGCAGAAAGTGCTGGGCGGGGAAGCGGCCCATGGCATGCTGGTATTGTCCCCCCGGTCGGTTCAGCGCATTGAAAACTATACGCCCGCATGGCCGGTTCCGAAGGTGTTTCAATTGAAAAAAAGCGGCAAGCTCAACGAGGAGATTTTCGAAGGTTCCCCCATCAACACGCCGTCCATGCTTTGCAATGAGGATTACCTGGAGGCCTTGAGGTGGGCGAAATCCGTCGGCGGGCTCAAGGGATTGATCAAGCGCAGTGAAGACAATTTAAAGCTTATCGAGGACTTTGTATCCAGGCACGACTGGATCGATTTCCTGGCAGCCTCGAAGGAGATCCGCTCCAATACCAGCGTCTGTTTAAAATTGAATCTGGACCCGGAGAAAGTGAAGAGCTTGGTGCAACTGATGGAAAGCGAAAGCGCGGCCTTTGATGCGGCTTCCTACCGTGAAGCTCCGGTGGGCTTGCGTTTCTGGTGCGGCGCCACCGTGGAAAAGGATGATGTCCGGATCATGCTGGATTGGCTGGAATGGGCATATGGGGAAGTGAAGTAAGACAGAAGACGTCCCCCTTCCGCAGGCTTTTTAAAATACGCCGGGGAGGGATTTTTTTTTGTCTTTAAATAAACGTGTTGATCCGTTATACTAAATACAGTAATTCATGAGGAACTTTTATATTTTATGGTAAATATTGCCGGTATATCCCAAAAGAGTATAACAAAAGGGGGCGTCGGTTTGAAGGATTCCATCGTTAAAGCATACGAAGATGCGCATAAGTTATTGTCAGATTTTTACATGGATGGATCCAACATAGAAAAAACCTGCCGGATTTCACAGGCTATCGCGGAAACTTTCCGAAGCGGCAACAAAGTCATGATCGCGGGCAACGGCGGAAGCGCCTGCGACGCGATGCACTTTGCGGAGGAGTTTACAGGCAGGTTCCGCAAGGACAGGAAAGCTTTGCCTGCGCTCAGCTTTGCCGATCCCTCCCATATTACCTGCGTGGGCAATGATTATGGATTTGATGAGGTTTTTGCCCGGAATGTGGAAGCCTACGGAAGGCAAGGAGATATCTTCATAGGCATTTCCACCAGCGGCAACTCGGTAAATATCATCCGGGCCGTCGAAAAGTGCTGGGAAATCGGGGTTAAAACCATCGGCTTTCTCGGCAAGGACGGCGGCAAGCTTAAAGGCGCCTGCGATTGGGAATTCATCCTACCGGGCAAAACATCCGACCGGATTCAGGAAGTGCACATGACTATCCTTCATATCATCATCGAGGGCGTGGAAAGGATTCTTTTTCCGGAGAATTATTGATGCATGGATCCGGAACCGGCGCCGGCAAAGGATAGGGGATCTCTGGCAGCGGCGGGATCTGGGGATTTTCAAGGAATATGCCGTGCGTGTTCCTCCTATGGGAGCGCACTGTATAAGATCCGGCCCTTTTGATACCTGGGGGTGCTTATTGGGAGGATAGTATTAATGGAAGAATTTCGGATCTTAGCCCCAACTGCGATTTTAGGGTATGGTTTTCCGTTATCATCTTTTGAAGCGGGAATGTCAAAAAAGCCGCATTTAATTTCCGTGGATGCCGGTTCCACTGATCCGGGTCCTTATTACCTTGGGTCGGGCGTCTCTTTTACTGAACGTCATGCCGTAAAACGGGATTTAGAAATTATCTTTCGTGCCGCTCTCCCGGCTGGGATACCGGTAGTTATTGGTTCTGCCGGAGGGAGTGGTGGGGCTCCCCATTTAGAATGGAATTTGGAAATAATCAAAGAGATAGCGGCTGAACAAAAATTAAGCTTTCGAATAGCAGTAATTAATGCCGAAATTACTCGCCAGAAAATCATGGAGTCTTGGCGGAACGGAAGAATCAGTCCTTTGCCGCCGGGACCTGAGTTGACCGCCGGCCAGATTGAAGCGAGCGTACGGATTGTCGGCCAAATGGGGCTGGAACCCATTATCCGTGCTTTTGAAACAGAAGCCCCAGTTATTTTAGCGGGCCGCTGTTATGATCCGGCTATCTTCGCAGGACCGGCCGTTAAACAAGGTTTTAATCCCGGCCTGGCAATTCATCTGGGTAAGATCATGGAATGCGCGGCTATTGCGGCTACTCCTGGCAGCGGTAGCGATTGCCTTTTCGGCTGTCTTTATCCGGATTATTTTGAGGTGGAACCGTTGTCCCCGGCCCGGCGTTGCACTGTACTCTCGGTTGCCGCTCATACCTTGTATGAAAAATCCAATCCCTACCTTTTACCAGGACCGGGCGGGATTCTAAACTTACATGATACTCAATTTAAACAAATAACAACTAATCGAGTCCGGGTTTCTGGCAGCCGTTTTAAACTCGAAAAGCCCTATCGTATCAAATTGGAAGGTGCACGTCGGACAGGTTTTCGGACAGTTACAATTGCCGGCATCAGGGACCCCGGCACGATTAAAGCAATCGACCAGATTATTGCCGGAGTTAAGGAAAGAGTGGCGGATAATTTTAAAGAGAACGGTTTTTCTTATTACCTTGATTTTAAAATTTACGGCAAAAACGGGGTTATGGGTGATTTGGAGCCAAATCCCACCCCTTTCGGTCATGAATTAGGTATTATAATTGAAGCAGTTGCCGATACTCAAGAGCTGGCTGATGCCATTTGCGGGTTTACCCGTTCCTCCATGCTTCATTTTGGATACCCGGGCCGGATCGCAACCGCCGGGAATTTAGCTTTCCCTTATTCTCCCTCTGATTTTAAAGCCGGTGAGGTTTTTGAATTCAGTATTTATCATCTGATGGAAGTAGAAGACCCTTGCGCTTTCTTTCCGATGGAATGCTATAGAATCGGTGATTAAACACATCTAACCGATTTCGGAAAATCGCGATATCTCGGCCGTACCAATTAAAGGTACGCTCGGCCGTGCCTAAGTCCAGGGACGATCCTTTCACGCTTTTTTTGAAATCAAAATTGATAAGTTTAATCACCGGTTTAATAGAAATTAATAATGATACAGTTAATAAACTACCCGGTTTATAAAGAGGTGACCTGAATTGGTGGTAAAGTTATTGAACATAGCAGAGGTGATCCGGAGTAAAAACTCTGGTCCCTATGAAATAACGTTGGACATCATTTTTAAAGATCAAATTACTTTTGAAAAGGTTTCTGCCGCGAAGATATTTTCTCCTGATTTCATTGCCGGTCTATATGGAATCAAGGTAAACGATGTTTTAGGAATTATCGAGTTCAAACCCGCCAGAGCCATTAAGATTAATTTTTGCCGTAACATTCCGTCCGGCGGATTAGGGGAAACCGATGTCTACGGAGCCCAACAACACGCCCCATTGCTTGGGGTGGAATTTTTACTAGATTAAACTACGTATAATGCCGGTTTGATCCTTTGACTTTAAAACACTGTTATACCTGATCAGCAGGGAGGTGGCGATGACGCCCCAGAGCTGGTGGACCAGGAAGGTCTGGTAGGCGTGCCGGGGGCCGGTTAAAAGATGCCACATGCTTGCTTTCTCCACCACCATAATGCAGAGAAAAAGCCAGATGAAGATGGAAAATCCAATGCCCTTGTAAAACAAGTACCTTCCGGGCAGCAGATATAAAAAATACGCCAGCGACGCCCCGAGGAAGGCCGCGAAGATATAATCCAGGACGCCGCCGACAAGGTATCCATGCAAAGAGTCGAACCATTCGGGCGTAAGGATTACTCCCCCGGTCACGTGGAAGCAAAAAAAGCGGGAAAAACCGGAGAAATATAATATAATATCCAGGATCATCTTGGGAATATTAGCCAAAATGCCGAAAACCGTTCCCGCGACGAACAGATCCGAAAGGGCTTTTTTCACGGGATTTCACCTCTTTGTTAGGATTTGAATAATCCGGCATTTTATACTCATTGAAAGGAAAATGGCGGATTTAAATAGATACGGCTTAACTTTTTTAAGGCAATTGCGTTGTTGCCTTAATTTACGGTCTTATGTATGGCTACCGTTAGGCTATCGGTATTTAGCGGCAAGACGTAAAATCATCATAACAATGCAGATTGCTCTTTCTCGGAATATCACGGCTAAAAAGGGAATAATCATGAAAAAAAGCGGAATCGCGAAAGAGATGCTGCATTACTATGAAGAGAGGGCGGGTGAATATGATCTGGTTTACCAGGGCCGGGTGCAGACAAGCCTTGATTCCGGCCTGTACCCTGAAGAGGCTGCCAAGGTCGGCTCCATGGTGCGGGGTTTCGGGAGCGGACATCTGATCGACATCGCCTGTGGAAGCGGTTTTTGGTTTCCCTTTTATGCCCTGAACTGCCGCCGGTTTACTTTTATCGATCAATCCCGCGCCATGCTGGATGAATGCAGAAAAAAAGTGGGCGCCTTGAGTGCAATGGAAAAAGCGGAATTCATCCAGGGGGATATTTTCAGGGCGGATCTGCCGGAGAATACATATGAGGCGGCGCTGGCAGGTTTCCTGCTCAGTCATTTCACGCGGAAGCAAGAAAATGCTTTTTTCCGGCTGCTGGACAAAATTCTTAAACCGGAAGCGGATCTGATGATCATCGACAGTTCCTGGAGCCCGGAGCGGCAAAGCAAAAGGGCCAAGGAAGGGATCCAGGAAAGGGCGCTGGAGGACGGCAGAAAGTTCAGGATCTATAAAAAGTATTATGCGGAAACGGAAATTCCGGAGTTGATGGCAAGGTTCGGCTTCCAAAGCGGGGAAGTTTTTTTCGGTGCCGTTTTTTTGGCGGTGAAAGGGAAGCGGATTTGAGGAGGTTGAAAATGAAGATGGCGGATCAAAAGTGGCGGACTGCGGAGCATTATGCGGACAAGCTGAAGGTGGAATATTTCACCAATCCCATCGGCATAGACGAGCCGAACCCCCGGTTTTTTTGGGTGATGCGGGATGAACGCCGCGGAGCGCGGCAGACGGCCTATCAAATTGTAGTGGCGTCCGGAGAAAAAATTGTTTGGGATACCGGGAAAGTGGCTTCAAGGGATTCCATTCAGATCAAGTATGAAGGGGAGACTCTTAAACCCAGACGGCGCTATGAATGGAAAGTGCGCATCTGGGATGAGCGGGGGGAGGTCTCGAATTGGAGCGTGCCGGCTTTTTTTGAGACAGGGCTGATGGCTCAGGCCAATTGGCCGGCCAAATGGATACATGCTGGCCTTTACAGTCAGGGTGAAAATCTGGCGCCGGCACCGTTTTTACGGAAGGAATTCAATTTGCGGGAGGGAATTGTCGGGGCCAGGTTATATATCACCGCGCTGGGATTGTATGAAGCGCATCTGAACGGGAAAAAAGCGGGCGACGGCTTCCTCACTCCCGGCTGGACCAAATACGCCAAACGGGTGCAATATCAGGCCTATGATGTTACCAATCTGCTTAGGACAGGTGAAAACGCGGTGGGCATTATCCTGGCGGACGGCTGGTATGCGGGGGCGATTTCCAGGCCGCTGGGGCAGGGGAAAGGTAAACCAAGCCGGCCCCCTAAAGTGACGGCGCAGTTGGTGGTGGATTATGACGATGGCACGACGGAAACCGTGGGCACGGACGCTTCATGGCGCTGGGCGGCCGGTCCCATCGAATATTCGGACATTTATATGGGTGAAAAGTATGATGCCCGGAAGGAATTCGATGCTTGGGACCAGGCGGGCTTTAAAGACGGTTCGTGGCAGGCGGTTAAGGAAGCCGATGGCGCCGGGGCGGCCATATCCTGGCAGCGGGGGGCCTTTGTCCGTAAAACAGGGGAGATCAAGCCCGTATCCGTCAAACAGCCCAAGCCCGGCGTTTGGGTCTTGGACATGGGGCAGAATATGGTGGGCTGGGAGCGTTTGAAAGTTAAAGGCCCGGCCGGCGCGGAAATTGTAATCAAACACGGTGAGATGCTGAATGAGGACGGCACGGTCTACCTGTCAAATCTGCGATCGGCCAAAGCAACCAGCATATATATTCTTAAAGGCGGGGCTGAAGAAATCTGGGAACCGCGCTTTACGTTTTATGGGTTCCAATATCTGCAGGTTGAGGGTTTTCCGGGGGAACCCGGGCCGGATGCGCTTACCGGGATAGTGGTGCATTCGGATTTGCCGTTTACGGGGAAATTCGAATGCTCGGAGCCGTTGATCAACAAACTTTGGTTAAACGCCGTCTGGGGGCAGCGCGGGAATTTCGTGGATATACCTACTGATTGCCCGCAGCGCGATGAGCGCTTGGGATGGACCGGAGATACGCAGGTGTTCATGCGTACGGCCGCTTTTAATATGGAAACCCCGGCTTTTTATACAAAGTGGCTGCAGGATTTGAACGACAGCCAGCTTGAGGACGGGCGCTACCCTTTCTGGGCGCCTACCGGTGACCACCACGATGGAGGCGGTGCATCCGCCTGGGCGGATGCGGGCATTATTTGTCCCTGGCTCATGTACCTTTGCTACAAGGACATACGGGTGCTTGAAACACATTACGCGGCAATGAAAAAGTGGATGTCATACCAGGAGAACTATGCCCCCGGATATATCCGTTCATATGCCTGGTTTGCCGACTGGCTGAATACTGATGCCGACACGCCGCGGGAGGTGATTGCCACCGCTTTTTTTGCCCATACGGCGGACTTGATGGGGAAAATAGCGCTAATCCTCGGCAGGAAAAAAGACGCGGATCATTATCAAAGGCTTTTTCTTAAGGTGAAAAACGCGTTCAACAGGGAATTCGTCACCCCGGGCGGCCGGGTAATGAACGGCAACCAGACCGCATACGTCCTTGCCCTGCATTTTAATCTCCTTCCGGAGGGAAAACGCTGCAGAGCCGTGGAATATCTGGCGCATGATATCGTAATAAACCGGAAAAACCATCTTTCTGCGGGATTTGTAGGTTCCCCATACATCAACCATGTTTTGACCCGTTTTGGCCGGGTGGATGTGGCCTATGATTTGCTCAACCAGAAAACCTGGCCTTCCTGGCTGTATGCCGTGACCAAGGGGGCCACCACCATCTGGGAAAGATGGGACGGCTGGACGGAGGAAAAAGGCTTCCAGGATCCGGGGATGAATTCCTTCAATCATTATGCTTACGGGGCCATAGGCGAGTGGCTTTACCGTACAGTGGCCGGGATCGATCTGGATGAAAGACAACCCGCGTACAAACATATCATCATCCATCCCCGTCCGGGCGGGGGGCTGAAGTATGCAAGGGCATCCTATGAGTCGATTTACGGTCAAATCAAAAGCGGCTGGGAGATCCGGGACGCAAGCCTTGTCATGGATGTGTTGATCCCTGCCAATACTGATGCGGAGATCTATTTGCCCGCCACCGACTTGTCCCGGATTTTGGTGAACGGGGCTGTTCTCAGAGGCGCTGAAGGAATCGAGGCTTTTAGCAAAAGGAACGGGGAAATCGTGTTAAAAGCGGAAGCCGGCGCATACAGGATCGAGATCGGAGGTTTTCTTCAGGAATAACAGAGATACTTGTGAATTCTGATTAAAGTTATAATAAGTTGCGGGATAAAATCGGGGTAAAAGCTCCTCTTTTATGCTGTTTCCCGCCCGCAATTAATGTTATGATATTGTTGTTCATGATTCTTAAAAAGGCCATTGCGTTAATTGTCATAACGACGTAAATTGCTCTTAAAGGGAGGACGATATGGATTCCGTCATTTTTCCAAAGGATTTTCTTCTCGGCGCCGCTACGGCGGCCTATCAAATCGAGGGCGCCTGGAATGAGGACGGCAAGGGGGAAAGCATCTGGGACAGGTTCGGCCACACTCCCCCTCCGACTGGAAAGGAGCGGGATACAGGCGACATCGCCTGTGATCACTACCACAGATACCGCGAGGACGTGGCCATTATGAAGGAGATCGGCCTTGATGCGTACCGTTTCTCCATTTCATGGCCGCGGGTTTATCCCTCGGGTAAGGGGAAAGTGGAGCAGCGCGGCCTGGATTTTTACAACCGCCTGGTGGATGAACTGCTGGCCAATGATATCAAGCCCTTCATCACCCTTTTTCATTGGGACATGCCCCAGGCTCTTTGGGATGAGCATCGCGGATGGCTTTCCCGGGATGTGGCTGGTTATTTCGCGGATTTTGCATCCGTTATGTTTAAATCCCTGGGCGACAGGGCGCACCACTGGATCACCTTCAATGAGCCGAAAAACGTCCATGTCCATGCAGGCTACCGGGACGGCCATTCGGCGCCGGGTTACAAAGGGGGGCTGGCGGCGTCCTTTTTGGCCGCGCATAATATCTTTGTGGCTCACGGCATGGCGGTACAAGCGTTCCGCGCTTTAAACCTGAAGGGAGAGATCGGCATTACGGAGGCCGCAGGTTTCCCGCATCCCAACTCGGGCCGCCCGGAGGATATTCAGGCGGCGGAAGTGGCGCTGGAGTATGATATCTTCTGGCATGTGGACGCCATCTGCAAGGGGCGTTATCCCGAACTGGCCTTAAGCAGTCTTGCAGCGCCTTACATGCCCGCGAATTATGAGGCGGATTATCCTGTGATCAGTACGCCTGTCGACTTTCTAGGCATCAATACATACCGCAGCAACTGGATTTCCTATGACGAAAAGGCGCCGTTGGGTTTTCGATTCAACGATCCCCCCGGCGTGCAAAAAACCGGCATCGGTTGGCCCGTCACTCCGGAAGGCATGTATGATATTATTGCCGCTTTTCACCGGCGCGTACCGGGTGTGAAATTATATATCACCGAGAACGGATATGCCGGTACGGATAAGAGCGATATTTTGCAGCCTGATGGAAAAGTGCACGACGCGGCGCGCGTCGATTTCCTGCGCCGGTACATGGCAAACGCCAAAAAAGCAATGGATCAGGGCGCGAATCTCAAGGGATATTTCGTCTGGTCGCTGCTGGACAACCTGGAATGGACCAGTTATGAGCCGCGGTTCGGGTTGGTTTACGTGGACTATTCGACGCAAAAAAGGTATTTGAAGGACAGTGCGTTATGGTACAAAGAGGTTATCGCGCGGCGGGGTTTTAATCTGTAATTGATATCCAAAAGAGACGCCATCCGGCGTTTTTTATATAACGCGAAAGGGTTTTATCCGCGCATGGATAATTAAGTCCCATAAAGGAGCGAAAAATCTTGATGAACAAAGACAATCCCGTTTATAAAGATCCGTCCCGACCGCTTAGGGAAAGGGTGGAGGATCTTCTCTCCCGGATGACCCTGGAGGAAAAGATTGCCCAGCTACAATGTTACTTTCAGGATGTTGAGGGCGCGGATTTGCTTAAATACCATGGTATAGGCAATATAAACCATGCGCCGGTAGATGCAAAAGCCGGGGAAGTTGCGGAGAAATACAACCGGATTCAGCAAATGATGCGGGGGAAAACCCGCCTGGGGATCCCCGTACTTCCCCATGATGAGGCGGTAAGCGGTTTAAAAGAAAACGGTTCCACGGCGTTCCCCCAACCCCTGGCCCAGGCCGCCACTTTTAATCCGGAATTAATCGGAAAAATGGCGCGGGCTATTGCCATAGAGACACGCAGCAGGGGCGTGAGGCAGGTTTTAAGCCCGGATGTCAATATCGTAAGGGATCCTCGGTGGGGCAGAACCCACGAGACTTTCGGAGAGGATCCCTACCTCTCTTCCCGAATGGGCGTGGCATTCTGCCGGGCCTTTGAAGGGGAGGGGGTGCTGACTACTCCCAAGCATTTTCCAACGGATCATGGAGAAAGCGGATTGAACAGCGATCCGGTGCATCATTCCGAGCGGGAACTGCGGGAGGTGTATTTTCCCCCGTTTAAGGCATGCATCATGGAAGGGGGCGCTTCATCCATCATGCCCTCCTATTGTTCCAACGACGGCATTCCCAGTTCCGCCAATAAATGGCTATTGTGCAAGATATTACGTGAAGAATGGGGATTCAAGGGGTTTACGGTATCCGATTACGGTTCCATAGGTCGGCTGGTGCGCGATCACCGGACCGCCCGGGATAAAAAAGACGCGGCGCGGCAGGTGCTGGAAGCCGGACTTAACGTAGAATTGCCGTATCCGGACTATTTCGATAAACCGTTGCTGGAGGGCATAAAAGAAGGATCAATCCCGGAGGAGCTGATAGATCAATCGGCACGTCTGGTTCTGGAAGCCAAGTTCAAGCTGGGCCTTTTCGAGGATCCCTTCGTGGACCCCGTCCGCGCCCGTGAGGTTAACGACTGCAAGGAACACCGGGAGTTGGCCCGCCAGGTCGCCCGTGAATCCATCGTACTCTTGAAGAATAAGGACAATGTTTTGCCCTTAGCGGGTACAATCAAATCCATCACCGTACTGGGTCCACTGGGGAACGAGGTGATGCTGGGCAATTACGCAGGCTGGGGCATGAAGACGATCTCCGTCTATGAAGGGATTAAAAACCTTTTTCCATCACTGAATATTTTTCTGGAGAAGGGAGTGGAGTTGGAAGGTATCGCCCTGCCTGCGGTGCCTTCCGAATGCCTGATCCCGGACGGGGGCGGAGGAAACCTGCATGGATTGAAAGGAGAATATTTTAACAATACGGAACTGGCCGGGAAGCCCGTCCTTACGCGCATCGATCCGGTTGTCTATTTCGACTGGATGGAAAAAGCCCCCCACGCGCAGGTCCAGCCGGAGCATTTTTCCGTGCGCTGGACCGGACGGCTGATCGCGCCGGTCACCGGATCATTTAAAATTGGAACCACTACGGATGACGGGATCAGGCTGTATATTGACGGCAAACTGCTCATCGACGACTGGACGGGCGGATTTAAGTTGAACAAAGCGGTTTTTATTCTGGAACAGGGGCGCAGTTATGATATAAGGATGGAATATTATAAAAACCTCTTCAGGGGTGTGGCTAAGCTGGGCTGGGATGTAAATCCCGGCGGGGATATCTCCAGGGCGGTGGAGTTGGCAGGAAGATCCGATGCTGCGGTGATAGTGGCCGGAGTTTTGGACGGAGAGGGCAAGGATCGGGCGGATTTGAATTTACCGCTCCTGCAGGAACAATTGATCAAGGAAGTGGCGGCCACCGGCGTCCCGACAATCGTCGTCCTTGCCACGGGGAACGTTATTACCATGAAAAACTGGATTGACGATGTTTCCGCGGTAATTCACGCCTGGTATCCCGGGGAGGAAGGCGGCAACGCCGTGGCCGAAGTGCTGTTCGGGAAGTATAACCCCGCCGGCAGGTTACCCATTACCATTCCGGTTTCCGTTGCCCAGGTGCCGGTCTATTATAACAAAAAACCTAATATCAACGGTTTGCCGGGCTATACGAACTTGACGGGGGAGCCTCAATTCCCCTTTGGATTCGGGCTGAGTTATACCAAATTCGAATATTGCCGCC
Source organism: Bacillota bacterium (assembly GCA_050260475.1). Lineage (GTDB taxonomy): Bacteria > Bacillota > UBA4882 > JBLNCG01 > JBLNCG01 > JBLNCG01. The sequence continues at coordinate 31,114 of JBLNCG010000008.1, read as the reverse complement.
TCCAGCTTTCCGCTGAAAAGATCCGGGCGGGGGATTCCGTGAAGGTTTCCGTGGATGTTAAAAATACCGGGACACGTGAGGGCGAAGAGGTGGTGCAGCTTTATATCCGTGACGTTTTAGCCAGCGTCGCACGGCCATTGAAAGAGCTTAAGGGATTCCGAAGGATTTCCTTACGGCCGGGCGAGACCAAAACAGTTGCTTTTGAGTTGACTCCTGAGCATTTGGCCATGTATGATATAAATATGAGATGGGGAGTGGAACCCGGCGTTTTTGAGGTCATGATGGGGAGTTCCTCCAAGGACATATATGAACGGACCGTTTTCGAGGTGGTCAAATAAAAATAAGGAGAGCAGGTGGGATTAATGCACATTGAATCCGGAAGCAAACTGGTGATGTTCGGCGGTTCCATTACGGATTGCGATCGGACGAAGCCGATAGGAGTTGATCTATAAAGATGGTAAACAATATGGATATCCAAATCCGGGATCCGTTTGTGGTTCCCGTGCAGAAGGAGGAAAGGTACTACCTTTTCGGCAGCACGGATAAAAACATCTGGGACGGCCCCGGGAAAGGATTTGATTATTATATCGGCGCCGACCTGGAAAACTGGGAAGGCCCTTTCACAGCTTTTCAGCCTCCGGTGGGATTTTGGGGCACTTCCAATTTCTGGGCACCGGAAGTGCATTTTTATCGGGGATGCTATTATATGTTCGCCAGCTTTAAGGCGCCCGGCCGCTGCCGCGGTACGCAGATATTTACAGCGGATCAACCCGGAGGCCCGTTTCAGCCTATCACCGCAGGACCTATTACGCCGCGGGATTGGGAATGCCTTGACGGCACGCTATATGTGGAAGAAGGGCAGCCGTTTATTGTTTTTTGCCATGAATGGGTACAGGTGCGGGACGGTGAAATTTGCGCCATGCGATTAAGCCCGGACTTAAAAGATCCCGCCGGGGAGCCGCAGCTATTGTTTAAAGCCTCGACTGCCCCATGGGCGAAAAGCTTCGGAGACGGGAACCGCGTTACCGACGGCCCCTTCATATGGATGGCCCCCGACGGCATGCTTCTCATGCTTTGGTCCAGTATGGGTGAAAAGGGTTACGCCACCGGCGTTGCCTGTTCGGAAACCGGGAGTATTACGGGACCCTGGAAGCAATCCGGAAAGCCTTTATATGACGAAGACGGCGGGCACGGGATGATTTTCGGCGCATTCGCCGGCACGCTTTATCTCTCCATCCATAAACCCAACGATACTCCGCATGAACGGCCGTTGTTCCTGCCACTGAGGTATGAGAAAGGAAAACTCGCCCTTGGCGCATTGTAAAAAAAATAAAGCAGGGGTGGCCTGATAAATCAACGGCCCATTTCAGGAACACGAGAAAGGAAACCCCCATGGAAAACAAATACTGCGTTGTTCAAATCCTTGGCGGACGGGAATGTCTTTGGAGTTATGAAGTTATAAAGACCGGCAGGGTTTTCATCATCGCCCCGCCCTTGTTCGAGATTGAAGGAAAAACGATAACGGCTGAATTAAATGCCATTAAGTTGCCGGGGAACCCGGTTACCCTTGCAAACGGCGCGATCGAGCATGTTGCAAAAGGCAAATTCAAGGATGATCCCCGGTTGAGTTTGGAAATAGCATTCCGCATCGCGCCCGATAATCCGGTAGTCCGGTTCCGTTATATTTTAAGGTCCGATGCCGTACTGCGCATGACCAAACAGAGCGGCCGGGACAACCTTCGATACCTCGCGTGCGATTTGCCTGAAAACTGGGCATGCCGGGAAATACGCATGAGCGAGTTTGATGAAACCGTACACAGTTATCGGCTGGCTGAAGAGGAAATACCGGCGCATTATTTCGGGGAAAATATTCCCCTGATGGGTCCGATATTAACGGCAAGCGGGGACGGCCATACGTTTTTACTTGCATATGAGCACGGCTCCCAAACTCCCGATGCGTTCCTGCAATATAATTGCCGTCCCGGCCGCACGGTGGAGCTTCGCGCGGTGAAAGGCAATTATTGCCACGGATACAGACTGAACGGGCGGCGGTCTTATGAAACCGTCTGGATGCAGGCCGCTGCGGCTGACGTTCCTGTATCCGGCATGTCGGGCTTATACCGGGACTTCATCCTGAAATACCAGTCGTTGAATACCGCGAGCCGTCAGCCTTATATCTACTACAACACCTGGAACTACCAGGAGCGTAACAAGTGGTGGCATGGAAAAGACTACCTCGATTGCATGGACGAGGGAAGGATGCTGGCGGAAATCGAAGCAGCGGCCCGTTTGGGGATCGACGTTTTTGTAATCGATACGGGCTGGTTTGAAAGGACCGGGGACTGGAAGGTAAACCGCGGGAGTTTTCCCGGAGGTCTGGAACCGATCAGGGAAAAACTTGATCAATATGGCATGAAAATGGGATTATGGCTGAATCCCACCATGGCCGGGGTAAATAGCTGGATATTACAGGATTATGAGGATTGCCGGATTACATATGACGGTAAATTTCCCGATCCTGCCAAGGTCTGGGGTACTGAAAGAAGCGCTTTGATGTGTCTGGTCAGCCGGTACTGGGAGGCTCTTGCGGATCAAATGATCCGGATGTCAAGGGATTACGGCGCCGCATATTTCAAATTGGACGGCGTCTACCAGTACGGCTGCGACAATCCGGCCCACCTGCACGGCGCTGAAGCAAACAGCCATGATGAAATTACGGATTGTTATGCTTTTGAGCAAATCCGGCATCTGGTAAGGATCGCCGAGAGGGTGCACAGCGTCTTTCCGGATGTGATCGTTGATTTTGACGTTACAGAGGGCTGGCGGAGCGTCGGTTTGGCTTTTTTATCGGCGGGGAAGTACTTTCTGATTAACAACGGCCCTTATTACGGCTCCCTTGATGATCCGGAGGACATCCCGGGAGGGGGAATGGGCTCTAATGTTTTCGTGTTTCCGGGTCCGGCCCGGGCCCGTCTGTGTAGAGCGCCGCTGAACTACGACCGCTGGATACCATCGGTGCTTTTTCTCACTCATTATCTGCCTGATGATCCGAAACGCTCACAGACCATCAATCTGGCCTCGCTGGTTTTAGGGCAAAACGGCATCTGGGGGGATTTATTATCCCTGAGCGAGGAAGGCGCGGCGTATCTTTCCAATGTTTTGAGCCTTTACAAACAGGTGCGCGCGGATATCACCGCAAGCTACCCGGTCCAAAGAGGATTTATCGGAGGCAGTCCGGAGGTTCATGAAAAAATAAACAGAAAAACAGGAAAGGGAGCGGTAGCCGTCTTTTCCGGCAGCAATGCCCCGCCCAATTATCGATTCCGTTATACCTATGTCACTGCGCATGAGGTATCGCGGGATTACTGGAAAACGGAGGGAGTGGAGGTTTCTTTTACCCCCGACGGGAAAGCAAGGCTGGATGTAACATTTGACAAAAGCAGCGCGGTTCTGGTTTTTTTCGGGGTGAAGGGGTAGCTGCCCGGAGAATAAGCCTGCCGAGAAGCAAACTTACCCCCGGCTTTGTGAATTGCAAATACACAGTTATGCGGTAGTACCCCACTTTCCATACGAAACTCACCGCTAAAAGCGGTGTTTTATGCTTTCCCCGCGTTTTCATGCCGTTTTTGGACAAATAGTAAAGAATTGCCTGTTGGCGCATACAATAAACAGAAGATAAAAAATGGAGGTGGTAAAATGTCCATATTCATCTCCCTTTTTAATGTGCTGGCGGGATTGTTCTGCAGTATTTACGGGTTGTATGCCTTATTTACCGGGAGGTTCAGCCTTTTCAAGAAGCTGACCGGGAGCGCCGGGAGGATCGCCGGTCTATTGCTTTTTTCCGGAGTATCGCTGGGCTTTCTGATGCTGGTGATATTGGATTTGATTCCATATAAGGATGAATACAAGTCCCTGCTTCTGACGATTGGCGCGCATTGGATTTGGCTGGGCTGCCTTCTTGCAGGGATATTGGCGGCCGCGGTCTATGTGGGATTAAGCCCTAAAAGGCCGGTATATCACGAAATATCCGTGCCCAGGGAGAGTAATAAAGCGAAATGATCGTGAGATAGCCTGATATTTACGATTTTTATAACATTCATTTAAGGTCTTGCCACTAAATATAGTGTGCGGCTACTGCTCTTTACGACAATCCATACAGGATTTTCTCTTAAAGCAGCCAATAATTATCCGGACAATATATGCCGGTTAAAGGCATTCTCGATAAAGACGGGGGAAGATGGAACATATGGCAAAGCAGGCAAAATATGAAAAAATAGAAGCTGAAATAGCGGATTTGTACGGCCGTCTGAAAAAGGCTCATTATGGCCGGATAAACGCAAAGGCCGGCGGAACGGAACGTGAAAAGTCCGAAGTCTACCGCTTGACCGGAAAAATCGCCTTGCGGTTTAAAGTATTGAAGGGGGAAAAATCTTGCGCGGATTTCCGGCAGGATGAGTATCCCGCGATATATGAAGGGGGACAGGCCCGAGGGGAAACGTCCCTTCCGGAACCGGATCAGCTTTTGGAGATGTTCGGGCATGATGGATTGCCGTCCGGGGAATTCCTGAAAGCGGGCATGGAGTATTGCACCGCCGGGAAGGTGGGTTTCGTTTTTTTGGCCGGAGGCGGAGGGACCAGGCTTATTCAAACCATGGCCGCGCTTGCGAAAACTATGGAGGAAGCCCGGCGCTCCCGGGGATGCGGATGTAATGACTATGAATCCATATTTGCCAGTAATGTATGGAAAACCCGCCCTCCGGGCGAGAAATGGGCCGCGGAGATATTGGCCAGGTCCGGGGTTTTATCCGCCGCGGAAACCGGCCAATCCAAGCTGCTTGTTCCCATGACCGCGCTTGCCCATAAAAGCACGCTGATGGAGAATCTGGAAGCTGTAGCTGCCATTTGCCGCGATTGTGGAAGAGATTTGCCGATGATCATAGTGCTGGGACCGACCACCAGGAAGCCGGTAATGGAAATGCTCAGGGAATGCCGGAATTTAAACCTGCGCAATCTTGCCGTCTGTTCCCAGGGAGTTATGCCGTTCATCAGGGAGGACACAGGAGGGCTGGTTAAGACGCCGGACGGCTGGCTGGAGGGGGCGGACGGCGGGGGAGGCGTAATGCTGTCCCTTAATGAGTCGGGGCTGAAAAAAGCCGATGGGACTTTGCTTACCGGTTCCTCAGCGCTTGATTGGATGGAAGATCAAGGCGTGGAGCATGTAATCCTTGCCCAAACGGATGACGCCAAAGACCGTGAAGTGTTTCTGGCGATGGCGGGCGCCCGGCAGTCGGACCGGAGAAACCGGGAGCGGAGTCTGCTGATATTGGGTTACGATTACCCCCGTGCCCCGCTTCCGCGGGAAAAATCAGGGGCAGCCCCGGAACCGGCATTTAAAATTGGATCCTTATGGAACTTCCTGGGTCCGGACGGCAAGGTCCTCTCCACGGAGATTGTGGAATTCCATGAATTGGCCTTGCACCAAAAGGAGCTTATGATGAAAGTGATGGCTGGAGAGACTTCAGGACGGGTGGTGGGGAATGCCGGCTGTTATATGATAAACCTCGATCTGGTGCGGGAAATTGTAGAGCGGGGGATGTTGCCGCTGCACCCCCAGTTCGGTAAGAAGGAAACCGCAGCGGGGGGGCGGGAAATCACCGTCACCAAATTGGAGTATTTCCTTACCGACGCCGCGGCGGCTGTCTCCCGGCTGGGATATCCGGTCAGGGCTTTGATGCTCCGGAATGCTTCTTTTTTGCCCGGAAGGCTTAAATTTATGAACGTGGATTCCCTTCCCGTGAAGGATATGGTGAAGCTGGCCGTGGCCCAGGAAGCAAAGTTATATAAAGACAGGGAAAAACTGGAACGCCTTGGAATGCGGATATCCCCGGGGGCGAAGGTCGAAATAAGCAATATGGCGCAATGGGGCGATCTGGGCGGAGGGATTATAATTGATGAAGGGGCCGGCGTGTATTTCGGCGGCGACGGCGTTAAGGGGCATACCATCAATATCGGGCGGGATGTCCGTTTTACGGGCGGGGTGGAGGTCCACATCGCCGGAAATTGCCGCGTGGAAATAGGCGCAGAAACCTGTTTTCGCGGCCGAGGTAAAATGGTCATCGGTTCGCCGGAAGGGGCGTCCATTAATATCGCTCCATATCAAAACATTGTGATCGATAATAATAAAAAGGGTGATGCGCATGCATAAAAGGTTGGCGAAATTCGCGCTTCTTATGGCGCTTTTTGCCGTTTCCCGCATCAATATCCGGGGCGGTCCGGCATATCCGGTGGTTGTATATGGGGATACCCGTTCCAATATGAAGGCGCATAAAACGGTATTGGAAGCCATCTGCAAAGTGCGACCGGAGGTGGTCTTTCATACAGGGGATATGGTGTTCAACGGTAAGAGCAAGCGGGAGTGGGCTTCCGTGACGGAGACCATTGCCGTATTGGGCGATGCGGAGTTTTATCCGGTAATCGGCAACCATGACAGGGGTCCGGTGTTTTTCACCCTTTTTAACCTTCCCAACAACGGGCAGTGGTATTCCGTGGACAGGCACTACACTCATTTCATCGTTTTAAACAGCAACGCCGCCCACGATAACGGCTCGGAACAGTATCGGTGGCTGGTGAAGGATTTGGAAGGGATAAGCCCCGGGATCCGTTTTGTGGTGGTGCTTTTTCACCATCCGCCGTTTTCCAGCGGGGAGCATGCCGATGATGAGGAAAACATTTTGCAGACTCTGGTACCGCTTTTTGAGAGATACGGGGTGGATCTGGTATTCTGCGGCCATAATCATGCTTACGAGCGTTTTTATTACCATGATATTTACTACCTGATTACCGGAGGCGGAGGCGCGCCTTTATACGGGAAGACGACCACCAGTCCGTACAGTCAGGTCTACCGGAAAACTTATCATTTTTGCGGTTTGATGTTCATCGATAAACAACTTGTTGTGGATGTGTACGATCCCGAACTCAATCGCATCGATCAAATCGCCATTGACGGAAAAAGAGGGATATAATCCCATCCCCCGGATCCGGTTTTATCAAGAAGCAATCGCGTTGTTACCTTCCTTAATTCCAGGTCCTGCCACTAAATATAGTGTATGGCTGCCATTAGGCGATCGATATTTAGTGGCAAGATGTAAATTGTCATAATAACGCAAATTATTCATCCAGGAAATTATCCGGCAGGCGGGGAGATGCCGCGGAAAAGAGCCTGGCGCTCATCCCTGCGGTTGGCGCGGTCGACAATCAGCAGAAAAAAGCTTCCTATGATGCGCATGGCGGCGCAAGTCAGGAATGCCCAGCGGAAATTCATGACATAAAGCATGCTCATCCCCGCCAGGGGGGCGATAATGCAGGAAATGTTGATGGCCGTATTGTAGCAGGCGATAAACGAGGTTTTGCGGGCTTCCGGTGCCGCGTCCAGCAGGGTATTGAAAAGAGCCAGGTTAACCCCGGAAAAAACCGCGCCGATAATCAAATTGAGGATCAAGATGGCAAAAAGGCTCCGGGAAAATGCGTAACCCGCCGGAAGGATAAACATGCCGAGGCTTGCGTAATACAAGGTTTTTAAATGGCCGTGCTTCCCGGAAATCCGCGCCCAGAAGCCGTAGCCGTAAAAAGATCCGCCGGTGCTGATCAGGTTGATCAGGCTGATCCATCCTGCGTCGGCATTCAGTTCCTTGACGAGGTACCAGTTAAACAAGGGCCATGGGCTTTGCCATGCAAAATAAAAGAAAACCGAGGCCAAAGTGAACCGGAGGAATTTTTTCTCTGCGAAGATTTCTTTTAAAAGGCCGGCTGCTGAAGTCCGGGCGGAGCCGGCGGGGACGGATCCACTCGGTTCGATCGCTTCTCTGTGCGGTTCCTCCCGGATTTGATTCAATACATACAGTTCCACCATGGACAGCATGAAAGCCAGGATGAAAAAAACCTGATACCCCCAGGGGAATCCCATTCTGTCCAGGGCGAATCCCGCCCCCACCGCGGATATGACTCCGGCGAGGTTCATCCAGCGGTTGCGCGCCGCAAAAGCTTCGGCGCGTTTTTCCGAGGGAATGATCTCCGCGATGAATGACTGCCAGGCCACGTTACCGATGGCTCCGGGCAGGTTCATCAAGGCCACCAGGGCGATGAAGGCAAGGGATCTCGAAGACGGCGCGAAGACCGGGATAAAAACCATGGCCAGATAGAACAGCCTGTTGATACCGAGAATTAATATGGTAAGTTTCTTTTTTTGGCGGTTTTTTTCGATCAGGAAGGCGCCCGGGATCATGGCTAAAAGGCTTACCGCCGCGGGAGCGGAGGAGAGCAGGGCGACCTGCATTTTATCCGCGCCCAGCTTGATGAGGAAAATCGCAAAAAAGGGTCCGACCAGGTTCAGGGCGGCTATGTTGAGGATTCCGTGGAAGGTGTTGCACTTTATATTATGAAGGATTCGTTCATATGAGCCTTTGAACGGCGGCCGGGGTGCGGCGCATCCCGCTTTCGTTTCCAAATCGTTTGTCGTCCCGGACATGGCGTTCTCCTTGATGGCATTAAATGGTTGGCGAATTCATTTCAGCGCGGATACGGATTAATGATTCGAGGCCATTCCTTGGTATTATTTCGTATAATTTCGCGGCAATCCTTTATTTACTTAGGAAACAATATCTCATATGAGCGGGGGAAGATGCATGCTGAAAAAAGCAGGATGCCATATGAAGCTGAAAGCGGGCTCGAGTTTATTTTATTCCGACTGCACAGACACTTGATCGAGCAATTTGCGTTGTTATGATGATTTTACGTCTTGCCATTAAATATCGATCGCCTAATGGTAGCCATACACTATATTTAGTGACAAGACCTTGAATTAAGGTAAAAACGCAATTGCCTTTGATCAAATTCGGCAGTGCACATCATTATGGGAAATAAAAACAAAGGGGATCAAGTCGATTCACATCAGCGGTTTTTATTGTATCGGCGGAAGCTGACGGGAACTACTGTTAAATCCCGACGGATAGGAGGCAATGGAAATGACCTTTCTGGAACTGGCGAAAAAACGTTATTCCGCGCGCAAGTACCAAAACGTCCCCGTGGAGGAGGAGAAAATCCGCTACATACTGGAAGCCGGGCGGGTGGCGCCTTCGGCGGCCAACTTGCAGCCCTGGTATTTCGTGGTAATCCGGGACGGTGAAATGCGTCGGAAGGTGGGCGGGACTTATCACCGCGATTTTATCCTTCAAGCCCCGGTGCTTATCGCGATCTGCGGGGATCACAGCAAGTCCTGGCGCCGCGCCGACGGCAAGGATTTTTGCGATCAGGACGCGGCTATCGCCGTCACCCATATGATTTTGGCCGCTGCCGAGCAAGGCTTGGGGACTTGCTGGATCGGGGCTTTCGATTCCATGCAGTGCCATAAGGCGCTGGGCTTGCCCGGCCATATCGAAGTCATCGCCCTGCTGCCGTTGGGCTACCCGGCGGATGAAGGCAACCCGGACAGGCATGACTCCGGGCGGAAGAGGCTGGAGGAGATTATGCGGCAGGACGGGTGGAAGGAATCATGAGCGCTGTCATCAGGACCGACAACCTGGTGCGTTTTGCTTTCGCTTGTTCCGTTTATGCTTGGAATCATTTCCGGTGGCGTGGTTCATTTTTCCGGCTGGAATACGAAGCGGCCGTAAACGGCTCATGCAGATTTGCGGGAACATCCCTTCTTACATTATTACTGTGCACTCCGGTGGCGTTTTTCGCCAGTTACGGCAGGGGATATTTACCCCCGATGGGTTTTGCATTCTTAGGTTGATCATGGCGCAATTTGCCGGTTTGATAGGCCTTGGCCCGTATTTTCCGTGGGCGATTCCGGGGATTCACAGTATGGGAGCGCAAACTGAAGGCATGCGCCTGGGCGCCGCAAGTTACGTCATTCTTTTTCTGATAAGCTTCGCCGGGCTTGCCGCTACTTTTGCTTGGCGGCGTTTCGCGGATCAGACTTGAAGCGGACTTTGTTTTTATGTCTTGCCACTAATATCGATAGCACAAGAATGTTGATTTTGCTGCATTAAAATCAAGTCGTGAAAGTTGAGTCATAATAATGTGAGGGTTGCGGTATGGCTGGAAATGGAATCCTGATTATCGGGGGAGGAGCCGCCGGATTGACGGCCGCGATTATGGCGGCGCGGCAGGGAGCGGACGTTACCGTCCTCGAACGTATGGATCGCGTGGGCAAGAAAATTTTGGCCACCGGAAACGGCCGCTGCAATCTTACCAACGTCAATTGCGATCCGTCGAAATATCACGGAATGGATGCGGGATTCACCGGCATACCCTTACAAATCTTCGGTGCGGAAAAAACCGTGGGCTTTTTTGAGGAGCTGGGTATTTCATGCAGAACGGAGGACGGCGGCAAGGTTTATCCCTATTCCAACCAGGCCTCCGCTGTATTGGACGTATTGAGATATGAGCTTAAAAGGCTTGGGGTGAAAGTACGGTGCACTGCGGAAGTCGGCGGAATATTCCCGGTTGCCGGAGGATTTTCCGTAATGTTGAAAACCGGAGAAAAGGTGGCCGGCCATAAAATCATTTTAGCCGCCGGCGGTAAAGCCAGTCCCCAATTGGGATCAAACGGATCCGGTTTCAGGCTTGCCCAGGAGTTGGGCCATTCTGTTATTAAGGCATTTCCGGCCTTGGTCCAGTTGAGGCTGGATGCCCCGTTCCTTAAAGGGCTTGATGGGATTAAATTCGACGGAAAGGCCGCAATCTTCGACCGCGAAAAAATCCTGCGCGAGGAGGAAGGGGAAATTCTTTTAACGGATTACGGGATTTCGGGACCGCCGATTCTCCAATTAAGCCGCGTCGCTTCCGAAAGGCTGTCGGACAAGGAAAGCGTTTGGCTTAAACTGGATGTGTTCCCCGGTTTCACCAGGAAAGATCTGGCGGATATCCTGGATAAAAAAATCCGGCTCGATCCCGACAAAACAGTGGAATTCAGCCTGATAGGACTTTTAAACAAACGGCTGATCCCCGTGGTATTGAAGGAAGCCGGCATTGAAAGGCGCAAGTCCTGCAGGGAGGTTACTTTCGCGGAAACGGCGAATCTCATGAAAATCCTTAAGGGCTGGCGTTTAACAATTTCAGGAACCCAATCCTGGGCGCAGGCGCAAGTGACCGCGGGCGGGGTCAGTGTGAAGGAAATCGATCCGGTGACGCTTGAGTCTAAGCTTATCGCAGGGCTTTATTTTGCGGGGGAAATTATCGATGTGGACGGCGACTGCGGCGGCTATAACCTGCAGTGGGCGTGGTCCACCGGGTATATAGCCGGGATATCGGCTGCGGAGGCCGGATAATTTATATTTTGCCGGAACCGATAAATATTATATGACAACATAGCGTTATGTTTGAGGCAATGGCGTTTTACCTTAATTTAAGGTCTTGCCACTAAATTGGGTTTTTCACAACGCTTCTAAATATCGAAAGCCTAATGGTAGCCGCACACTATATTTAACGGCAAGACCGTGAATTAATGTAACAACGCAATTTGCTTTTGTGGTTTATAAGGTGGAAAATATCCGATAACAAATAATTCTCGGTTAAAAGGAAAAAAGGATATTTACGGAGATGGAAGAATTTAACCTTAATTCGATAAGTAAGTGATAAAATTGGGCTCAAATATTTTGTTCATAAGAAACGCATAAACAAAATATTTGACCAAATTGGTTAACCAATAGCCTTCGGGAAGTAATGTTTGATTATTTTTTAAGGTTTACTTCCCGAATGCATGTTTAAGTCTAATATTACAAATAAAAGGTCCGGCGGGACAGCCCCGATTCAGATTATTTTTTGCGGATTAAACAGGTCAAAGTTATTCTTGTTTATCGAAAGGAAATTCAACAATGGAAGGTAAGACGGCATTTCCGGGCACGGAGGGGATCAGGATCGGTTTTGCCAAGGCGGATATATCCCCGTGCGTCAAAACCGGAGAGGGATTCCGGCGGCCTTTGGAAACAAGATGCGCCGCAATCGCGGCCCGGAATTTCACGTCGGTCATCATATCCTGTGATTTAATAGAACTGGATCCCGATTATAACCGGACGTTGCAGGAAGCGGTTTCGGGCATCCTGAAGATACCGGCGGACAATGTTTTGATACACACAACCCATACCCATACCTCCCCGTGGCTCAGGGGGGAAGGCGGTATTCCGGTCCTTGCGGGGCTTGATAAAATCCTCTCGATGTGTGCGCTTGACGCCTTATCCGCTGCAGTTCCATGCCGCGTTAAATCGGGGCGAACGGACGCTGGGAAACGGCTGAACGTGAACAGGAGAGGGGATGCCGGGCCGGAGCTGGGGATTCAGACTTACTGGTTCGGCTATCGATATGATCCTGCAACCGACCGCGCGGACGCCTCGCCCCTGGTCAATGAGATGCGGCGAAGATGGCTCGGGGAAAAACCGGAATCGGTTCCCGGCCCTGAGCCGGTCTGGTTTGACGGTCCGGTGGACCAGTTAGTGCAGTCCATGCTTTTTCAGGATCAAAACGGTGCAACCATAGGCAGTATCGTGCGTTTCAGCGCTCACCCTCATATTGCGTCCGCTTGCAGGGACCGTTTGCTTGATCCGGACTATCCCGCCCGGGTAAGGGATGCCATAGAAGACCGTTATGGAGGGATATGCTTGTTTCTTCTGGGGCCAAGCGCTAACATGGTCCCGAAAGAACATATCAGCTATTATTTCGACCAGGAAAGCTTTCCCCAAAAGGTTTATCTCGGTCCGACATCCTCGCTTTACCCGGAAAGCGATACGGCGGCCGTGGATGAAATGGATCGCATCGGGGAGGGTATAGCGCAGGCCGCTGCCGAAGGGCTGGAAGCCGTGAGATGTCAAACCTTGGAGGAGTGCCGGTTTATCACCCGCAAATTCCGGGTGGAACTGGACCCGGCTCTGATTGAAGATGAAGAGCAAAAGGAAGCCCTGCAGCGGATACTGGAGGCGGAGTATGAAGCATTCAGGAGAGCGGGCGGCCCTCTTAGGGAAATCCGCCGTTTGGCCAACCGCATGAACTGGCTGGAGTGGGCGGCCGGTAACTGGTATAACTTCATAGCCCGGAAGGACAGGGATGCCGGGTTCAAGAACATGCCTCTGGCGGCGCTGCGAATAAATCAAACCGTCTTGGTTTTTCTGCACTCGGAAATTGCGGCGGAAACGACATTCGCTCTGCGCAAAGCTTATCCGGGACTTGATCTCATGACGGTCAGCCTGACCGGAGGATGTCTGAATTATCTGCCGCCCGATTCGTTCATCGACGAGGGCGGCTACGAAGGCCGCGCCGTGCTTGCGGCGCGGGGCTCGGAGGAAAAGCTCCGCAGGGATGCAGGGAAGCTTTTGGAGGAGTTGGGATTATGATATATAAATGGAATTCGAAAAGGATATCGGCGGGGAAAAAAAATTGAAAAACCCATGGAAAAAATCGGGGTACTCGCCCCGGGATTTGCCGCCGATAATAAATTAGCCTGTGTGTCACCATAAATTCCAAAAAAGGCAATTGCGTTGTTGCCTTAATTCAAGGTCTTGCCGCTAAATATAGTGTATGGCTGCCATTTGGCTATCGATATTTAATGGAGACGTAAAATCATCATATAACAACGCAAATTGCTCCAGAAAGGAAGGTATGCCGATGAAAGTTTTAAAAGTAATTACAATAATTGCCGCTATCATAGTCTTTATCATTTGCCTATATTCGTTTTTATTGGGGAATGAGGTTTTTAAGGGCAGGTTTACGAACGACGGCATTTCCTGGTATTTCCTGGCCAAGGGTATTTTCTGCTCCCTGGCGCTGTATCTATTGGTTTTGGTTTTGGAAGCCGTCTCTGAAAAATAGAGTTGAAACTAAGTAGACTTCAAAAGTCAGGATTATGATACCGGTAGCTGTCCATGAACGGCTATCTTGACAATTATACATTTTCATTCTGATATTAAATAACAAAGGAGCGTCTCTCTATGCCGACCAAACGGATCTCCCTGGACGGGAAGTGGCAGTTTACCAGCGCGGATGATTTGAACTGGAAGGAAGGGATGGTGCCCGGGTGCGTGCAATTGGATCTAATGACCCTGGGAGAATTGCCGGATCCCTTTTACCGTATGAACGAGTATTACTATCAAGCGCTTGAGGAAAAGGAATGGATTTACCGGAAGACCTTTACCTTGGACGACTTGTCAGCCGACCGCATCAGGCTGGTGCTGGAAGGAGTCGATACCCTGGCGGATGTCTATTTGAATGATGTACATCTCGGCCGACTGGAGAATATGTTCATTTCTCACGAATACGGAGTGAAAACAATTTTAAGACAAGGGGAAAATATCCTGGAAATCCGTTTCGACTCGCCGGTCAAGACCATTAGGGCTTTATACCGCAACAATTCAGCCAGATTAATAGGGGGCAGTGAACCGGGCCGTTCCTTCGTCAGAAAGGCGCAGTATTCCTACGGCTGGGACTGGGGGCCGCGCATCGCCCAGGTGGGGATCTGGCGCCCGGTGCATCTGGATTATATTACGGAGGGCAAAATTATCCATCCATATTTGCAGACATTATCCGTAGAGAATGGCACGGCAAAAGTAAAAGTCGAAGGGGGGGTCTTCTCCTTCAAACCGGGAGAGTTGACCGCGGAGATCAGCATCGCCTTGCAGGGGGAAAAAGTGGCGGGTACGGCGGTGGGCGTTCAAGAAAATCCCCGGGGTTTGGGTTTCGCGGCTGAGCTCTCCATACCTGAAGTCCGGCTATGGTTTCCCAACGGTTTGGGGGGACAACCCCTCTATGATGTGGCGTTGGTTTTGCGCCGGGGCGGTGAGATTGTGGATGAAGCCGGCTTTAAAACCGGCATCCGTACGGTCAGGATCATCCAGGAGAAGGATGAGGAGGGGGAGACGTTCATCTTTGAAATCAATGGCGTCAAGGTGTTCGCCAAAGGCGCCTGCTGGATCCCGGCTGATAACATGCTGCCCCGTCTGACGGCACGGGATTACAGGAAATACGTTGAACTGGCCAGAGACGCCAATATGAATATGCTGCGCGTCTGGGGCGGAGGCATATACGAGGATCAGTCCTTTTACGAGGCCTGCGATGAGATGGGCGTCATGGTGTGGCAGGATTTCATGTACGCCTGCGCTCAATATCCGGATGATCACGCCTGGTTCAGGAAGCTTGCGGAGGAGGAAGCGGTTTCGGTGGTGCGCGGTTTGCGCAACCATCCCAGCATCGTGCTCTGGTGCGGGAACAATGAAAACAACCAGGGGTTCTATTCCTGGTGGGGGAACGGCGATCCCGAATACTTGGGGAATTATGTCTATAAGAAGATCCTCCCCGAGGTTTGCGCGCAAAATGATCCCGCAAGGCCGTATTGGACTTCCAGTCCATACGGGGGCAAGGATCCGAACGGCATGGAAGCGGGCGACAGGCACAATTGGGAGATATGGCATGGATGGGCAAGCTATGAGCGTTATATCTTCGATCATGCCCGCTTTCTAAGCGAATTCGGTCTGCAGGCCATGCCGGACTGGAAAACCGTGCTTTCCTTTACCGAACCTGAAGACAGGCGCATTTTCAGCCCGGTGTTGCTCTCTCATAACAAGAGCTTTGAAGGCATGGAAAAAATCCTCAGATACCTGGCCGGGCAGGTGGGATTGCCCAGGGACTTGAAGAGTTTTGTGTACCTTTCCCAGTTTAACCAGGCGGAAGCCATCCGGACGGGTGTTGAGCACTGGCGCTGCCGGAAATTCAAAACCGCGGGCGCTTTATTTTGGCAGTTCAACGACTGCTGGCCTACGGCAAGCTGGTCCTGCCTGGACAACTATAAGCGGAAAAAAGGCCTTTATCATTACTCCCGCCGGTTTTTCGCGGAGATATTACCGGTAATCCGACTGGAGGAGGGTGAATTGGCAGTGTACGGCATAAGCGACCTGACGGAAAACAAAAAAGCGCTCCTCAGGGTGACCGCTTACCGGTTGGACGGAAAAAAACTCGGTGAAACCGTCAGTGAGATCACCCTCTGGAGCAACGATGCGGTAAAGCTCTCCAAATACACCCTTGCCGAACTGGGGATCGGATTCTCTGAACGGTTGATGGTCGACGATGAATGTCATAATATATTGCCGGCGCTCCGAAACGGAGATTTGCTTGATGCGGTAGTCTTTGCGGAACTTGCTTTGGGTGGCAGGCTGTATAAGAATTACAAGGTGTTCGCCAGGTTCCGCCATTTAAAACCGGTCAAACCCGATATTAAACTTACTGCGGATGCAAATACGGCAAAGTTGCTTTCCAGGGTTCCCGCGTTCGGTGTGTTTCTCGAGACCGAGAAGGATGTGGATTTATCGGACAACTGCCTGATTTTAGAGCCCGGAGTGGAATGTACGGTGACTTTTTCGGGGGATCCGGGAAGGATAGAGATATTTGATATAACCGGCTTGACGTCGGAGATATAAGTTAATGAGCGTCGTGATGTCAAAATAATACATGATTTGTCATCAGGATCAATGGTATTTACGCGCTGGCGGAAATAAAATATTTATTATTAAAGGCAATTGCGTTGTTATCTTAATGCTGGGTCTTGCCACTAAATATCGTGTATGGTTACCATTAGGCTATCGATATTTAGTGGCAAGACGTAAAATTATCATAAGAACACAAATGCCCTATTAGGCCGCCGTCCATTTTTATCAACCCGCGTACTAAAACTGGAGGCATTTAAACCATATGAAAAGGCTCCTGGATTTTCTCAAACCCAATTGGAAGCTGTTTGCAGGATTGATGGTTACCAATTTCGCCCTAGCAGGCATGGTTATTGCGCTCCCGCTTATAACCAAGGAAATAGTGGATAAAGTATTCATTGCCCGAAAATTCGATGTGCTGTCCTCCTATATAACGGTCATCCTGATCGTATTTTTACTGAAAAGCGTCATTGCATTCCTGTTTCAATACGGCAAAGAGATCCTCGGGCAGCGCATCCTGACTACGGTGCGTACGGCTTTATACCGAAAGTTTTTGCTGCTTCCGTACAGTTTTTACGATACGGCGCAAACCGGGCAGTTGATGTCGCGGATGACCAACGACGTGGACGCCACCAGAGTCTTTTTATCCAGTTCCCTGATCGATACACTCAACTTGGTCATCAGCATTTTTTGGGTATATGCCGCATTTATGGCTCAAGATTTAAGGCTTGCAGCAATCAGCGGTTTGATGATCGCATTGCTGGGTGTGGCGGTAAATATGATTCGGGCCAAACTAACTCATGCCTGGTATGATGTTCATAAGCAGAATGCGGAGCTCTCCACTTTTCTGCAGGAAAACTTGGCCGGATACCGTGTGGTTAAAGCCTTTGCCCGGGAAAGGGATGAGATCGCGAAGTTCAGAAAAATAAACAAGAGAACCGTCGATATCAATTATAAAACTGCCAGATTGGGCACGGGATTACATGGCGTTTCAACCTTCGCCAACCGTACCCTGCAGTTGATTGTGCTGGGTATCGGCGGCATGATGGTGTCGCAGGGACGGCTGACGCTGGGTACCCTGGTGGCCTCGCTGGGCCTGATGCGGGAGTTGATCGGGCCGGTGACGCATCTAGGCCAGCAGTTGAACAGCTTCAGCCAGACTTACACCGCAGGTCTGCGGGTTTTTGAAATTCTGGATGAACCTTGCCCAATCCAGTCGCCGCCCAATCCGGTGCAAACGGAGGAGATCAAGGGCTGGCTGGAATTTCAGGATGTCTTTTTTGCATATAAAAATATGGAAAAACACGCCCTGCACGGGGTGAGTTTTTGCGTCCCCCCGGGAACCTCCCTGGGGATCATGGGGGAGACGGGGTCCGGCAAAAGCACCCTTATCAATTTGTTGGGGCGTTTTTACGATCCCGTATCGGGAGCGGTACTGGTTGACGGGATCGACGTGAGAGACATGGAACTTAGTTTGCTCCGCAAGAACCTGGGCTACGTTTCCCAGGAGCCCTTGCTGTTTTCATCCACAATCAAGGATAACATTGCATTCGGCAGCCCCCGCGCTTCTATGGAGGAGATCGTGAAGGCCGCAAAGCTTGCGCAAATTCATGATTTTATCGCCTCCCTTCCGGATGAATATGAAACCGAACTGGGTGAACGGGGCATCGGGCTGTCCGGAGGGCAAAAACAAAGGTTGGCCATTGCCAGAGCCTTTTTAATCAACCCCAAAATCCTGGTGCTGGATGACTGCACCTCGGCGGTGGACGCGGAAACCGAATTGCTATTGAAGGAGGCCATAAACAATGTCATGAAGCGCCGGACCACCATCATTATTTCCAACCGGATCAGCGCAGTTAAGGATGCGGATCAGATCATCGTCCTTAACGAAGGCCGCATTCTGGAACGGGGAAGCCATATGGAACTGCTGGGGGCGGAAGGTTTTTACTACCGGACTTACTGCCTGCAGTCAATGAAGCTTCTCGCGGAGGCGTCTTCGTTTCAATAACCAAATTGGGTTAACCAATAGCCTTTGAGAATTAATATTTGATTCTTTTTTGGTTCACTTCCCAAATGCATGTTTAATTCCGATGCAAGCCAGGTTTCGGGGAAATCAAACCCGTCGTGATTATCCGAGAAACGGGAGGATTCCGACATGGAACCACAGGAAACGGTCAAAAAGCAAATGTCGCAATGGGGATTGTGCCGGCGCCTGATGCGCTACCTGAAACCGTTTCGCCTTATGTTTGCCTTTACCATACTTTTATTTGTTGTATGTGTAATCATGTGGCATCTGGAGCCGTATTTTGATGAAATCATCGTTGACAAATATATTGCCCTGAAGAAAATCGACGGATTGTTACTGGTGATCCTGTTAAGCTTCGGCATACATATGGTTAATTTTTTGGGGTTCGTGGCGCGCCAGCTCATGCTGGCTATTATGGGGCAGCGTATTCTGGCGGACATGCGCCAGGAGCTTTTTGACCATATCCAGACACTCTCTGTGCGCTTTCATGAAGAGGAACATGTAGGCAGGATCATGACACGTTTTTTAAACGACATGAATGCGCTGCATGAATTCCTGACCCATATCCTGGCGCTAGTGGCGCATGAGTTGACCTCTTTTTCCATGGTGCTGGCGATTATGTTCTTTATCGATCGCAAGCTGGCTTTAGCCGCCATGATCACTTTACCTGTGCTGATAATCCTTTCCATTTACCTTCGTCCCAAAATTCACGGCGGATGGAAAATAATACGGAATTATATCAGCAGTTTCAATGCTTTCTTGGCTGAAAACATATCCGGTATCAGAACCATCCAGGCGTTTGTACGTGAAGATGAAAACATGCGCCAATTCATACACGCCAACAGCCGGCTGGTAAAAAGCTGGCTGAAAACCGCCCGGCTTCAGGCGGCCTTCGTTCCGGCCATCGAAATGACCCGCGCTTTTGGTCTGGCCCTTGTACTATATGCATCTGCAGGAGACATCAAGACGGGATTGATGACGGTCGGTATAATGTTGGCTTTTACCGGATATATCAACCGGCTCTGGGCGCCCATCGGATCCATTTCCGGCATTTATATGCAGTACCAGGCGGCTATGACTGCGGCAGAGAAGGTTTTTACTTTTCTGGATACCAAGCCTGAGATCACAGATGCGCCCGATGCGATTGAAATGCCAGTGATACGGGGACAAATCGATTTTGATCACGTATCTTTCGGATACGACCCGGACAACTATGTATTGCGGGACATCAACCTGCATATTAAACCGGGTCAAACCATCGCTCTGGTGGGAGCTACCGGATGCGGTAAAACTTCCTTGACCAACCTGGTGCTGCGTTTTTATGATCCGCAGGAGGGCGGGATCAGTATAGACGGCTATGATTTGCGCCGCGTCAGACAGGAGTCTTTGCGCCGCCAAACAGGCACTGTACTGCAGGATCCTTTTATTTTTTGCGGCACCATATTTGATAACATCAAATATGCGCGTCCAGAGGCTTTGCCGACGGAGGTAATAGCCGCCGCCAAGGCTGTCAATGCCCACAAATTCATAGAGGAGCTGGCCGATGGATACCAGACTGTCATATATGAAAGAGGTTCCGGATTATCCTTGGGGCAACGCCAGTTGATCTCTTTTGCCAGGGCGTTGCTGGCGGATCCGAAGATTCTTATTTTGGATGAAGCGACAGCCAGCATCGATTCCCAGACCGAGACGGCGATTCAGAAAGGGCTGGCGAATCTCTTGAAGGGGCGTACTTCTCTGGTGGTGGCGCACCGGCTTTCCACCATCAGAAACGCGGATTTGATCGTGATTATGGACTCCGGGCGTATTGTGGAGATGGGCACGCATGAACAGTTGCTCGAAGCGCCGGACGGGAAATACGCGGCGCTTTATAAGGCGCAATTCGGTTCCGTGGCCTGAATGCAAAGGCGGGTTTAAAATCTGCCCCACGAGGCAATTGCGTTTTTACCTTAATTCAAGGTCTTGCCGCTAAATATAGTGTGTGGAGACGTAAAATCATCACAACAACGCAAATTGCGCCCCACGAAAAACCATTGTTATTCCCGGCGAAATCTATTATAATGTCTGAAGGGAAATAAGAGGTGTATAATGCTCTGTAATTCAATACGGTTCGGCTAGGAGGCGATGGAATGAAAGATCCCCAGGGCTTGACTTCCATAGTTACGATGATCTTGGTTTGGGTGGCGGTACTCTATCTTTTTATCTTCTTCCCTCAGAGAAAGCAGCAGAAAGCCAGGCAAAAGATGCTGGGCTCCTTGAAAAAGGGGGACAAAGTGGTCACCATCGGGGGTATGCATGGGGAGATCGTGGAACTCGGCGGGGATGATGTAATGTTAAGAGTGGGCAACAAGGTGGAGATCAAGTTTGAGAAGAGCGCCGTTTCCAGGCTCAAAGGAGATTAAAGGCCGGCCGCAGGATTGCCGGCTTTTTTGCCTTATGATGAAAAAACCGATTTTTAAGGGGGCAATTGCGTGGTTACCGTAATTCAAGGCTTTGCCTCTAAATATAGTGTATGGTTACTATTTGGCTGTCGATATTTAGTGGAAAGACGTAAAATCATCATGTCAACGTAAATTGCTCTTAAGAGGGGCGGGAGATATGGTCGAATACAAACTTTCGGAGGTCCCGTTCAGCGCGGCGGGGTCTTTTTTAAAAATCACCGAAGCGGGGACCGGTTCAGGGCGGGTTATGATCGGGACGGCGCGGAAAAACGCTATTACGGAAAGAGGCATGGACTTCTGGGCGCATGATTTTTATGAGATTGCCCTGTACAAAGGGGAAACGGAAGTAAAATACGATTATCGTGCGCTGCCCTGGCGGCTTGATTTACAGGCGGAAGAAGGGGCGGCATCCTTCGCTTTTATGGATGCGGACACACTGGTTTTCGAAGCCCGGGGGACGGAAATCCGGCTTTTACCCTGTCACGCCCTGTGCTGGAAGCATGAGCCGCAAAAAGGGGAGGCCGTATTGCTCGATCACAACGGACGGTGCCACCATCAGGCAAGGGCGAATCCGGACGCGGATCTGGAGATATCCCGGTCATTGACGGTAACCGGTTCGAAAGGGGCTTTTCACGATATTCCCTATACGCTGAAATTTTCCGGGACCGGCGGAACCGGCGGGGCGATCCGGTTTTCCGATTTCGGGGATATCTGGGAGGAAAGACTGCCTTCCCTGGAGGATGCGGTTGTTGCGCGGCAAAGAGAGTACAGGGCATGGATGCAGAAAACGCCCCGGGTTCCGGAAAAATATCATGGCGCCGCGGAAATGGCCTGGTTTATCCTGTGGAACTGCACAGCCAAGAAGGAAGGGGAATTTACCAGAAGGCCGGTGCTCATGTCCAAGCATTGGATGAACCAGATTTGGGCTTGGGACAATTGCTTCAATGCGCTTGCCCTGGCGAAGGCCGACCCCGAACTGGCCTGGGAACAACTGCTGCTTTTATTCGATAAACAGGCGCCCAACGGCATGCTGCCGGACAGCGTCAATGACCGGGAAAGCCGATACGGGTATGTCAAACCTCCGGTTTACGGCTTGACGATTTCTAAGCTTTTAAAGATATTGGGGCGCGAACGCTGCTTGCCGCACCTTCAGGAGGCATACGAAGCTACGGCGCGCCTGACCCAATGGTGGTATAACTACCGCGATGCGGACGGGGACGGGATGTGCCAATATCATCACGGCAACGATTCGGGATGGGACAACGCCACCGTTTTCGACCAGGGCTTCCCCACCGAAGGCGCGGATTTGGCCGCTCATTTGGTCTTGCAACTGGAAGGATTGGCGGAAATGGCGGATGTTCTCGGCAGGGAGGGCGAAGCTGAGGAATGGCGCGGCAAATCGGCGGAACAGCTTAAGAATCTATTAACGCAGGGAGTAAAAGACTGCCGGTTCGTTTCGCCGGTTAACGGCACCCATGAAGCCCAACCCACCCAGTCGCTTCTGAATTACATCCCCATGGTTCTCGGGCGTTTGATACCCGATGATATACGCCGCACAATTGTTCGGGATCTTTCACCGGGCGGCCCTTTTCTGACCGAATACGGACTGGCCACGGAAGCCCCGGCCAGCCCCAAGTATGAGCCGGACGGATACTGGCGCGGGCCGATCTGGGCGCCGTCCACTTACTTGATTTTCGACGGGTTGGCCGGGGCGGGCGAAAAAGAACTCGCCTGCATTATCGCTGAACGTTTTTGCGATATGTGCGTCAAGGAGCCGGCCATGTATGAGAATTACAACGCGCTTACGGGTAAGGGCTTGCGCTGTCCCGGCTATTCCTGGACTGCTGCGGTGTTTTTGCTGCTTGCAGATTGGCTGGGAGAGGGCATTTAAGAAGCGCCCTGTTTTTCATGGCATCCCAGGATGAATGTGACTTTGCTGCCGGGTTAAATTGACATGCGAAAGTTGAGTTATTCATAGGCGGCCTCCTTGCTGCATGAGTGCGGCGGATGCTGCATTCGATACGCCGGAATTTTGACCGTCGCTATCCATACCTGTGCTATATCCGCTGTAGAACATATAATATTTGCCGTTTGAGTTAACGACATATGGAGATTGAATAAATTCCTGCCCGTACCAGTCCACCAGGCTTTCTCCGGCAGCCCGGTCGGCGCGGATGATATCGCCGCATAACTCCCAGGGAGTGTCGGAGAGGCGATGAGCACGCCAGTGGCCAATATCCTTCCGATTTTCGTATTGAGCACGCATGCCCATAGATGCCAGATTCTCGGCTCCACGCCTGTTGCCTTGATGAAAATTACAGCCGCAGAGCAACAGAATATCCCAAAAAGCAGGAGCAATATCCTGAAAGACATGAATGTCTCCGGAACAGGATGATTTTATGTATCATAATAGACATACGGCATCAGTATGAATAATTCAAGGCCTGATTATCCCACTTTTAAATATAAGGACAACGGCAAAATCCAGGGGACGCCGAAATCATCCTCCAGATGCCCGTTTATCCCCATATATATGGACGGCCTTAAATGAAAGGTTTCCCGTTTTAATACCAGTGTGGGCCCTGAAACGGAATTTCCCAGTTCCACCACGAGATTTTTATTGCGGACATAAGCTTTCATATCGAGAGATTTGGAGTTGCCTCCCTCAGGGCTGGTTCTTATAGCCGGATTGAGCCTGTAATCCGTATAAAAATCCACCAGATAACCCTTTTTCCCTTTCCTCACTACGATGATTTTTCCGTATTCGTCCATCCAGCGGCCTAAAAAATGTTTGCCGAAAAAAAGCATGATAGTTGTCCTCGTTTTTTTATTTAACTTGCGGGTTTATTTGATTACTGGCTTTGTTTATGCAATTCCTTCCCGGAACTGTATTTTATATAATTTTGCATACAATCCGTTGCGGGCCAGCAGTTCTTCATGCCTGCCCGCCTCTGCGATTCCGCGCTCATTAAGCACGAGGATCTGGTCCGCCTCGCGGATGGTGGAAAGGCGGTGGGCTATGATGATGGTCGTACGGTCGTGCACCAGCTCCTTCAAGGCTTCCTGAATCAGCGACTCTGTTTCGGAATCTACCGATGAGGTGGCTTCGTCCAGGATCAGTATGGGGGAGGAACGGAGCAGGGCTCTGGCGATAGCCAGACGTTGTTTTTGGCCGCCGGATAATTTGACGCCCCTTTCGCCGATGACAGTACGGTAGCCATCCGGGAATGCCGCGATAAAATCGTGCGCCCGCGCCCGCCGCGCCGCTACCATCACCTTTTCCTCCGTAGCGTCGGAGGCGCCGTACATGATGTTTTCTGCGATGGTGCCGTTGAATAGGAAGACATCCTGCAGGACCAGGCTGATCCGGCTGCGCAGATACTCCAGTTTAAGCTGCCGCAAGTCATGGCCGTCCAGACTGATACGTCCTTCATTGGGATCGTAAAAACGCGGAATCAAACTGGCGATGGTAGTTTTTCCCACACCGGTGGGACCGACCAGGGCCAAGATCTCACCCGAACGGACCTGGAAGGAGATATTCTCCAGGATGAGTTCCCCGGGACGATAAGCAAAAGAGACGTTTTCAAAGCGGATATCTCCATTGACCTTCGATAGCGAATATGCCCCGGGGGTGTCCATGATGTCGGGCTCGGTATCCAGTATTTCGAAAACCCGTTCTGCACCCGCCAGGGAGGTTTGAATGCTCTCCACAATGTTGCCGGCGGCGGTCACCGGGCCGTAAAACATGGAAAGATACAATAAGAAAGCTACAATGGTTTCCGGCGTCAGGGATGAATGGGTTACCGCAAGAAAGGCGCCCATCCAGATTACCACCAAAGTGCCTATTGATCCGCACAACTCTATGATGGGGTGGTAAAAAGCCGTCCGTTTTAACGCCGCCAACATGCCGGTTGTATAATCCCAGGCGGAACGGCGTACCCTGTCGCTTTCACGCTCCTCCTGGGTGAAAATCTGAACTTCCTTGATGCCGGAGAGGTTTTCCTGCACCACGGCATTCAAGTCGCCCAGCTTGGACTGGGCTTTCCGCAAAGCCGGACGGATGGCGGTATTAAAGCGCAGAATAAGTAGGATCAGCACCGGGATGGGGAGCAGGGCAAAAAAGGCCAGCCTGGCGTTTTGGGTGAATAAAACCGCGGCCACTCCCGTAAAAAGCAGCAGGTTGGACAGGGCGTCGGGGATGGCGTGGGAGACCAAGTTTTCCAGGTTGGCGTTGTCGTTTACGGTCCGGGAGAGCAGCTGCCCCACCTGTTTCTCATAAAAAAACCGGAGCGACAGCTTTTGAAGGTGATCGTAGGTAATGGCGCGCATATGGGCCACCAAGCGCCAGCCGCCGACGTGGCTGTAGTACCTTGCAACAAATTGAGCGGCGGTGCGCAACAGATATATTCCCAGCAGCGTCAGGCTCAATTGTCCGATGCGGACGAAGGCTTCTTTCCCGCTAATGCGAAGCACCGCCAGGATGTCTTTGATTACCAGCGGCGCCCAAAGGTTCAGGGCGGTAATGACCAGCATGGCAACCGTAGCGGACAGAAAATAAACGGCGTATTGCCGGGCTTCCTTCCACAGGCGCCAGAGAATTTTCAAGGCGAATCCCTCCGGATATGGTTCGGATTGCGGCCACCGGTTCGCTTAAGGAATTATAACATCGGTGCGCCGGATCATTGACTTTTATTCGTCATCAATATTTTCTATACCTTTTATTAAATATAAAAATAAGTTAAAAAATCCCGGCTTATAAACCTCTTTTTTGGGGCCGGGTGTATCGCGACGCTGTTTATATATTTGACCGGGCAATCGGGGCGGTGTTTCGGAATATAAGAGAGATTTACGTTCACCGCCTTAAAACCAGCCGGTGGAAGCAGGAATGTCTGAAGCAATTAAGAATGATACAATAGATTCGTATAAGGTAACAACGCAATTGCCTCGAGAAAGGATGAACTTATGGATAAAGCCGAACTCATCGATTTGATGTTAGAAGCAGAGGTCCTGACATTCGGGGATTTTACGACCAAAAGCGGGCGCCGCACCCCGTATTTCATCAACACCGGCAATTACCGGACCGGAAAGCACATCGCCAGGTTGGGCGATTTTTATGCGGCCTGTATCGCCAGAAATATCGGCAAAAACTTTGAGGCGTTGTTCGGACCCGCCTACAAGGGGATTCCGCTGGCCGCAGTGACGGCTGTCAGTCTCTACCGCAGCTATCAATGGGATATCCCTTATTTATTTAATCGGAAAGAAGCCAAGGACCACGGGGAAGGGGGCAATATCATAGGGTATAAGCCGCAAGACGGCAACCGCATTGTCATTGTAGAGGATGTCGCCACCGCGGGGACTTCGGTAAGGGAAAGCCTGGATTTGTTACGGTCCATTGCCGATATAAAGGTCATAGGGCTGGTGGTCTTAGTAGACCGGAGAGAAAGAGGTACGGGAGAACTGTCAGCATTGCAGGAACTGGAAAAGAGCTTCGGCATAAAAACGTATTCTCTGGTCACTATTGATGAAATAGTGGCATATCTGCACAACCGTAAAATCGACGGCCGCATTATCCTGGATGACGCCATGAAGGCGAAAGTGGACGGGTACCGGAAGCAATACGGGGTGTGAAAGGATTGGGTGGGGAAAAACAGCAATCGAAGGAGGGCTGTATGAAGGTAATCAAAGGATTATTCAATAACATGGTTTTACAAAGAAATAAGGAAAATGTGTGCGAGGCGGCCTTTGAAGGGGAATGCAGATATGAGGGAACGCTCAGGCTTTACGCTAAGAAAGAGGGAAAGGAAGTAAAGGGATTTCATGCGGTGGAGGCGGGCATGGCAAAGAAACGGGCTTTCCGGGGCGTCCTGAAGGGGCTTCCGGCGGGCGGGCCCTATGAAATAAATCTGGCGGTTGAAACTCCTGCCGGAGAGCGGCTTGAGGGTATTCAGATCAGGAATCTCCTGGTGGGGGATGTCTGGATTCTGGCCGGCCAGTCCAACATGGAAGGGATCGGTTATCTGAAGTACGCTTTACCGCCTCATCCGGACGTGCGCGCGTTTTATATGGACGATCGCTGGGATACGGCAAAAGATCCCTTGCATGTGCTGGGTCAAGCCGTGGATGAGGTGCATGTCGATTTATGCGGCGGCGCAAGACCGGAAGCCTCCAAATTAACCGGCGTGGGTCCCGGAGTCTCATTTGCCCAGGAAATGTTGAAGTTCACCGGGGTCCCTCAGGGAGTAATCGCTTGCGCCCACGGCGGAACCTCCATGTCCCAATGGGATCCGTCGTTAAAAAAGCTGGGAGGTAAGAGTCTTTATGGAGCCATGTTGCGGAGGTTTGAAAAAAACGGCGGCAAAGCGGCGGGAGTGGTATGGTATCAGGGGTGTTCCGATACGGGCCGGGATACCGCCCCTTTATATACTGAGCGCATGAAGGAATTTGTCAAATCCGTGCGAAGGGATTTTCATGACGGCAAACTTTTTTTTATTATCGTTCAGATATCAAGGGTTTGCGGGGGAACGGGAAACCCGTGGTATTGGAATTCCGTGCAGGATCAACAAAGAAGGCTGCCGAAGACGCTGCGGAACCTGGCGGTCGTCCCCGCCATCGATCTTGCCCTGGACGACGCCATACACATCAGCGGGTATGATCAAAACCGCCTTGGCGCAAGGTGTGCCCAAGCCATGGCGGTCCTGAAGGGGATCCCCGGAGCGGGCAAGCCCCCCCTGGCGGTGGGAAGCGTAAAGATGGTGAAAGATCCTTACAATGGAATGGTTAACATTGTGGTCAACGTATTGAACGTCATGGGGAAACTTAAGGCGCCGGGACGGCCCGCAGGTTTCGAACTGTCGGAGAAGCCTTATGAGCTGACCCACCACGGCGTCTATCGCATTGACCTGTCCGGAAACAAGGTTATCTTAAAAACGGTTTTTCCTTTTAGCACTTTGTGCCTGTTCCTCTTTTACGGCTATGGGATACAACCTTACTGCAACATCACGGACGAGGCGGATCGCCCGCTTCCGGTGATGGGCCCTTTGAAGGTGGTGAATGGCCGGGCTGTCACGCATTTTATCACTGAGTTTAAAATCAGCGGATTCCAACCTTCGGCTGGGAAGCTGCACAACCTGGGATACCCGGAAGATCCCGGGAAGCTGGGTTTTGCGCGGAGGAATTTTCCGGGGAATTTTTGCAGCCTGCATCAGGAAATGGACTCCATCGCCCCCCGGGATGTTGTGGTCTATTATGCGGCGGACATTGAATGCGGAGAAAAAATGGATTTAAAGCTGCTTCTGGGATATGACGGCCCTGTAAAAATCTGGTTTGACAAACAGGAGATCTTTCATGATCCCGGCGGGACAAACCCGGCGCTGCCCGGAGACGCCAAGATCGCGTTCAGCGCCTGCAAAGGGAAGCATGAGATCCTGGTGGCGCTGGGATCTAATAACGGCAAGGCCTGGGGTATTTTCGCACAGATCGAAAGGACGGATGTCCCCAAAAAACTCATTAAAAAAGGTCCGGAGTATTATCGCATGCCGGTTGTGGGAATATTATGAACAACCTGCATACCCATACGTTCCGGTGCAAACACGCTGCAGGCGATGCGGCGGACTACGCCGCCGCAGCTTTATCACGCGGCGTGCAAATTTTAGGGATTACAGACCATACCCCTCTGCCGGACGGCAGGTGGGAAAGCATGCGCATGGGCCTTGCGGAGCTTGGCTGTTATATCCAGGCTATCGAGGAAGCGCGCTTGATGTTCCCCGGGCTGCAAATATGGAAGGGAATGGAATGCGAATACAGCCGCGAATATCATGGTTTTTTTGCAGACGAACTACTCGGAACATGGAAGTTGGATTATCTTATTGCCTCAGTGCATTTTTTCCCTCTTGAGGGGCGTTGGACCGGTATTGATGACAGGATGCAGGACTGGAAGGTTCTGAAAGCTTATGCGACATACATGATAGAGGCTATGCGATCCGGATTGTTCGCTTTTGTAGCCCATCCCGATATGTTCGGGATCGGCTGCGGGACCTGGGGTGAAAATGCGGCATCCTGCGCCAGGGATATCCTGGAGGCAGCGGCTGATCTGCAGTTGCCTTTGGAAATAAACGGTTACGGCTTCCGGAAACCCCGCCTCAACACCACGGGGGGCGTCCGGCCCATGTATCCCCTGGAACCCTTCTGGGAAATCGCCGCCCGGTATAAAATAACAGTAATCGCCAATTCCGACGCTCATGCTCCTTTGGATGTAGCGGCTAATATTGGCGATGCGCTGGCCATAGCCCGAAAATACGGTTTGCAGCTTGCGGATCCATCGCGTTTGCGGCGAAACGGGAAGGAGTGGTGAGTTCGCTAGAAATCGGTGTCTCAAAATTAATGATTTTGTATTGTTTTTTTTGTGAAAAGAGGAATTTTTCCTCTTTTTTTGTTGTATGTATGTTATAAGCGAGTTTCGTGATTTTATTAAATAATGGTTCTTTTCTAAAACATCGCAAGAGATTGAGGCAAATGTCCGGCCGTCCCCGGCTTCACATGAAATTCGCCGCTGGTGGAAATCGAGAAAAAGGAGGCGGGAATATGCAAAGGGGTATGAAAATAATGTCTGAATTTGTCACCAAACTGGTGGGGGTGGTTTTTTTCAGCCTTCTCGCCATCGGATTGGGGGTGCTTTTCGGATACATGTTTAAAGAGATCCTCAATGAAAATCCGGAAAAAGGCACAATCGTCCAGGGTGAGCTGGAAAATCTGCCCGTGGATGAAGAGATGACCACGCCGGATAAAATTGTACAGCCGGAGACGCCGCCCTTGTCAGCGGTCAAATACAGGGTCCTTATCGGGAATTACAGCCGCCGGGATCAAGCGCTTTCAATAGCCGACAAGCTTTTAAATCAGGGATATCCCGTTTACGTTCCCAATCAGGCCCCGTATAAAGTACAGGTGGGCGCGTTCGCCAACAGAACAAACGCCGAAGCTTTGAAGACCGAACTGGTATCTAAAGGATATAAGCCGGAAATATTGGAATACTGAAACAGCCGCATCATAAAGGCGCGTATTGGAAGATTAAGGAACCGTCCCTTAATCTTTTTGTTTTCACCAAATGCAGAGGGGAAGATTTTAAAAGCCTGTTTAACTCGGTAAATATCGGTGCGGAGGTATTTTCCAATTTGCAGGGATTACTAAAAATTTGACGAATCATAAAATACGTTTTAAAATGGCTTGTGGCATAACCCCGGAATGATAATTCCGGTGCGTTTTTTCAACAAATCATAAAGATCCGCGAATAGGCAGTTAAAACTTCTAAATAGAGATGGATTGGTATGGAGACACGGCAGGAAACTCCCGAGCATCAAAAAAATCAATTAAAAATCCGCTGGATGGTTTTCCTAATATTCCCCTTGCTGATCTTTACCGACACAAAAGCGCATCTTGGCGCTTCGGCAAGATTAATGATTCTTGGATTGTTTGTAATTTATAATCTTATGGTTTCATGGGGGATTTTAGAACTGTATTACCGGAAGGCTTTCCGGTGGCTGTATCTGTGTACGGATTTTATCATTTTCTTTGTCTATTCCATGATTTGGTCCGCTTCACACTATGTAGTGGTTTTCTCCCTGCTGCCTATCCTGAATTTTGTTTTTTATAAAGGCCGCCGGCTTGCTTTTATCCTGATCTCTCTGGTGGTGGCGGGCTTCTTTGCCTGGAGAACCCTGGTAAAAGACCTTGCATTATGGGTAAAAATATGGCCGAATCTTTATACATATCTGATAGTGATGGCAGTGATCAATTTCGTTCTCGGCACTTTGGTGAAGGCCGAGAAAGCGGAGCGCTCGGCGCGAAGTGAAAAGGAGGAAACCATAGTCGGTTTGCAGGATGCCACCCGTCATCTCCTGGAGTTTTCCCGCCAGATGCAGCAAAAGGCCTCGACCGACTCCTTGACCGGTTTATATAATCACCGCTATTATGTGGACAATCTGGAGCGGTTGTGCAGGTTAAGCCGCCGTTACAACAGCCCTCTTTCGCTGCTCATGGTGGATATCGATTTTTTTAAAAAGATCAACGATAAATAGGGTCTCCTGAAAAAGTCTCCAACCCTTACAAACATTGACAAAAAAGCCAAAAAGCGGCAGGGAAAATGCATGGGAAACACGAATAAACCCTTAAAAACCTTGCATTTAGGAGAC
>JBLNCG010000007.1:0-22889 GCA_050260475.1 Bacillota bacterium | reverse complement strand
ACATACAGGTTATTGGCATCCCAGAGGGCGCCGAAGGTGACGGTATTGTTGGGCGTCCCGATGATGGTCTTGGAGGCGCTTTTTTCCAGGTTCCACACGCTTTCATTGAGATTGCCGTCCAACGTCAGGCTTATCAGCGTATTTTTCGCCGCTATATATGTGTCGGGCGTCGGTGATGGGGTGGGTACGGGCGACAGGGTCGGTGTGGCGCTCGGACTCAAGGTCGGCGTCACCGTATTGGTCGGCGTCGGCAGGATGGAAGGCGTGGGTGTAGCGCCCGAATCCCCCAGCAGGGTCCGAATGGCCGAAAACTTGTAGTTCCGGTCCGGCTGGGAGGCGTCGTCGGTCAAACCCCAGCATCCATATCGGTTATACCCGCTGCTCATGGTGAAATACATGAACAGCCTGCCGCCCAGGTCAAAGAAGTTGACGGACATATCCCGCACGATGATGTCCCTCATCCGGGTCGTACGGTTGGCGGAGATGCGGTTTGCGACATTGGTGGTGCTGCCCCCGCCGTTATCCGGCCCGCCTTCGTAACAGGAACAGCCGCCCGCCAGGCTCCAATTATTGGCCACGTTAATGATCAACTGCCTGGCTGATGCGCTGGCGTCGCTCGAGGCCTGCATCTGATCGAGAATCTGGGTGACTGTTTCACTGCCGATGCTGCCCTCGTTAAAATACGGCGCGATGCCGAGGGAATAAACAATGCCGCTCGGCGCGCCAAAATTGTTGTTGATATACTGCATCTGCTGGTTATACTGCCCGTCCGGCGGATTCCAGCCCACCTGCCAGCAATTTACTACGCGGATCCGGCTGTTGATGGCGGACGCGCCGAAGACGTCCCGGAACAGATTGCTGATCTGCGCGGTACGGCGGGCATAGGCGTTAATGTAATCCAGGCCCAGCGACTGGGCTTTCTGGTTATTCCATACGGATTGCTGGAATCCCCAGTTCCAGACCTCATTGCTGTATTCCACATAGATATTTACATTGGAATTAAGATTGTTCTTCAGCATGGTGGCAAGCTGAGTTACATAGTTATCCGTGGCATCCACGGGAATATTAATCCAAATATCCTTGTTCACTTGATTTCCCAGTTCGATGACAGTTTCCCAGGGAGCGCCGAACTGGGCGCCCCTGACGCCTCCGCCCCAGGTGGCGTCGGTCACTTGCTCCCTTTCACCCCAGTCCGTAGTACCCGGATATGCCTTGTTTTCATTGTTTGTGCCCGACCAGTCCATGAAGCGTATGGTGCTGAAGCTGGCTGACTGCAGGCAGTTCAGAAAGGCCGTCGTAAATCTTTCCGTGGTGTAATGGTCGTACCCCGGCCGGGTTACCTTGAGATTCTTGATCCCGCCGCTGGTGCCGGTGAATTTGATGAAAACAATGGGGCCGTTGACGATCAAATCCGCGGTGGTGGTATTGGTGGAAGGGTTGTAAACCACATTGGCTACGGAAAAGTTTCCTTCCACTACGCCTGGAGTACCGCTTCCCGTATAGGACATCTTATACGTACCGGTAACATTAATCTGGAATTGCTCAGGGTCGTCTATGACTCCCTCCCAGGCAGCAACCGGCCTCATGTCAAAAAGAACCGTCTGGCAGTCCGCCAGGGGCCAGCCGCTGCCATCCTTGGAGACCGTGCCCCCTCCTACGGCCTCAAAAGATCTTGTGGTCCTGGCCGCGTCGATGAATTCCAGCCCCCGCCCGCCGATGCCCTCCAGGCCGATGCCCACCTTTCCGGGGTACGTTGCGGCAAAAACAGAGAAACTGTTCGTTAGGCCGGTCAGGAGAAAACCCGCCGTCAGCAGTATGCCGAAAACGGCGGCGCATATCAAGAAACAGCGCCTTCCAGCTTGATGAAACATTCTAAACTTCCCTACCTTTCATGTGTTATTTCTGAATGTAAAAATTCTCATGCCGCCAGGTTCCGGCATTTTACCTGCCGGAGCAGGGCAAGTATCGTATAGAGATCCTCTGCCACCCCCTTGTCCTTTTTTGGGTTTTTATTTTCTATTTTATTTCTTAACAAAATTTTAACTCATTTTTATAAAATAGTCTACAATATTTTCATATTTATTTTTATATAAACGAAAACATCCGTTAACGGCGGAATCGGATGTAATAGCCGCATTTTCTTGAAAATACGGCTTGTCATCTGAAGTATGTTGTATTTGTTACAAGCATCATGTCATAGTACTTTCATTTTTACATATATTTTTTGCAAGGATTTTTGCTTCCGATTTTGCTTGAAGTTCATAAATGCGCTGAAATTGTGAAAAAAATGGAGGGCTATGCCCTCTTAAAAAACCATCGCCGGAGAAGCGGTTCCGGCGATGGGCGGCAATCGCATTGGATAGTTTAATTATTTGGATTACGGCTGTACGATAAGGTCATTTTTTATCCGGACATGCTTCCGCGGAGCATGTTCCTTGATCTACGCAGCCCTGGAGAGCTTGCAAAGCCTTTGGCGGACCCGCCCCGTTTTAAACGTCCATATTAGCTATAGCAGGCTCGCCAAGATTTTCAAGGAAGAAATCGGCATTTGTATGCATGATTATTTAAACCGCATCCGTATCAGCCAGCCTGCCAGTTGCTCACAAACACCGATCAGGTCAGGAGGTCACGAGGATAGCATATGATGTGGATTTATAAATTACAACAGTTTCGCCTGTCTTTTTAAAAAATGCTGGGCTATTCCCCCCCAGGAATTTCGCTACGGCAAGGGGCAGTGGTATTAAAAAGGTCTGGCCGCAGCATTTTTTTCCATCTCCAGCAACTTTTTCTTTCGTTCAATCCCCCACCGGTATCCCCCCATCCCACCGTCCTTCCTGACCACCCGGTGGCAGGGAACCACAAGGGACACCGGATTGCTGGCACACGCGCTGCCGACTGCCCGCACCGCCGCGGGCTTACCGATGGAGGCCGCGATTTCCTTGTAGGTTCTCATCGCGCCATATGGGATGGCTTTCAACGTTTCGTAAACTTCCATGCGAAATAATGTTGTACGGATATCCAGCGGTAAATCGAAACAAATCCGTCCACCCGAAAGATAACCCAGAATTCCTTGCACCGCCTCTTGGATCAAATTTTCATTACTCCCGGGCACGGCATCAGGAAACTCCCTGCGAAGGGCATTTACCAGATAATCATCGACATCTCCAAGACTCACCATGCATATTCCCCTTTCCGTGGCCGCCGCCAACAATCTTCCCAAGGGGGAATCGACAATCTTATATCCGGTTCCCATGACTTTTTCCTCCCTTTTGCCGGAAGAGTTAAATATAACCTTTGGCATCTGTATATATTCTTGGATTCCGACTCCCGGATTCTCTTACAGTCGCCTTATTTCCCGAGTAAATATAGAAACATCTCCGCGGCGCCATGTGTGGGGCGCCGCGATTCTGCCTTCGGCATACCCGGGAGGAGATAATTCTCATCCCCTCGTAATCCGCCTGGATTGCTTCCGCCTCCCAAGTCAGAGGATAAGGCCGGTGGATCAGGCCCCCTGGAATTTCTTTCCGCTTGAAATGGGCTTCCGTCCATTTCAGATAGGGATATAGTTCGCCGGACTTCCCATCGAACCGAACCATCCACGCGCCGGTCCCGGTAGTCCATCCAAAAGAGCGCAGAATACTGGCCGTAAACAGTCGGAATCCCGTAAGGATCCGGCAACTCCAAGAAATATAACCCGTATTTAAGCCATTAAGTCTGAAGAGCTTACTCCTGTTTCCCATGCCGAAAAGAAAAAAACTGCCTTCCGGAAACTTCATCCGCTGCCTTATCCCGGTGCGCTTCCCGTTTTTTATAAAACAGTTTGGATACTTGCTCCCGCATGATTATTATAACAGAAAAACCGGAGGGCGATGTCCGGTTTTTGTGTTTAAATTTATTGTCCTTTTAAAACCCTTATTATTTGGAAGTATAGTCTTTCCAGCTTGCGTATGTATCCTGCCGCGATTTTAGCGGCATCTTTCCGTTCACCGGCATTGTATTCCGCCAGGGCGGTCCGGCGGTCCCCCCCGTGTTTTTTCAACAGCCAACCCAAATGACGTACGGCGCATTCCAACGTTTCCCGCCAATCGAAAATATTCTTCCCGCCGGCTTCTTTGAACGTCCCGGGCATAATCTGCATTAAATGCATTTCACCTGCTTTTCCCCTGGATTGAATGGAAAAGGTGGATTCCGTTTCCTCCATGGCCAGCAGAAGCTTGGGATCGATGCCGTAACTCCCGGCAAGGAAAATATTCATGTAGGCGATATCATCTGATTTTGCGGAGCGGTTTTTCCTGTTGATATATTCTTTTATCTTTTGAGCTTGTTGAAATATTTCATCCACATCCTTCTGCTTTTTTTCTATCTCCCTTAAGCGTGATTCCAGAATTTCAATTTTTTGTTCTTGGCTTTGATATAAAGGTTGCAGACGGCATTTAATAGCCCAGCCCGTCGCCGCTAAAGCCGCTAGAAAAAAAACAGAAGCCATCGAAGGCTTCCAAATACTCTTTTTGTCCCGGACGTATTTTCCCCGGCTAAGCTGCCGCGCTTTTAAATTGCTGTCATCCCGGATAGCCTCTGATGCATATCTCCGTATTTTTCGCGCTGTGCTTTTTATTTTTCTCCTGTCCATTTCTTCTGTAATTGACCTGCGTTTATAACCGGGACGGCGTATATCATATCTTCTCATAATCTATTGCTCCTCGTAAATATTATCATCATTCAGGATCCTTAATTCTGGCGGCTCCAGGTAATCTATTTTAATGACAGCCTGGGGCCGACTTTCAACCGCCATGCCGGCAAACACGGGATCATCTTTATTATCTTCCATGATCGTCATGCTTTCCTCATATCTGCCCGTATTTTGGTATGCTTTTGCAAGCATATATTTAACTTCCGGATCATCGCCGTTTAATTCCATATAATTAACGAAATCAGTTATGCATTCCTTATACCGCTCTTCTTTAAAGTATATTTTTCCGCGGTTCTTGAAAGCCTCTTGCTTATTGCTGCCCCCGTCTATGCAATTGGAATATAATTGTGCGGCCTTTGCCAAATCCCCAAGTTTCTCATAGCACCGCGCAAGTATAAATAAGTTTCCTTCGCCGTCCCCAAGATTGATTGCAGTTTCCAAAAATGCAGCGGCTTTTTGATACTTTCGGCATTGGAATAATAAAAATCCGAACTCCCTGTGAAAAACAGGATTTGACTTAAAAAACACCCTCGCTTCATCCGCCAGAAGTTCGACCTGTTGGATTTTATTTTGCCGCAAGTTATATCCGGCAAAGGCGACCCATATATCCTGATTTAATGGATGCATTTTTAGCAAGGTTTTATATAATTTATCCGCAAGAAAATACTGGTTCTTAACCGCCAACAAACTGGCTTTATCCAGCAACGCCGGAATTTTCTCCGTACCGATAACCAGTTGTTCCAAAAACGAAAGATCCTTTGCCAATATTTTCGTTCCCGTCCCGTAGATGCTGATGAGCTGTGTTGTCATGACGCTGACTAAGAGAAAAAACGCAATATTTAAACCGAAACTGACCGGATATAACCAATCTGGAAAACATATTTTTGCAAATAAAACCGACAGGGCAATCAAGATGCCCGCCGCGGTTATTACTGATAATATCTTATATTCCGGGTGAATTTGTCGCATTTTCCTTTTCCAAGGGCACATTTAAAATCCACAACGTCACGAACCGGTCGCGTTACTTATATATTAACCTTGGGAGGTGTTATCATGGGTTTCCAAATATTCAAAACTAAACCTATCACTGTAAAACCTAATGAAGAAGTCGACCTGACCCCGATTGTGCTGACCAAAGAAAACCGTGGGGTCATCCACGGCACTGTTTTATGTCCCGATGGTAAACCCGCTAAAGGCGCTGTTGTCAAACTTCTTAAGGTTATCAAAGATAGCGATTGCGCTGAAGATGGGGATAAGTGCAGGTTCAAACCGGTTGGCCACCAATTTACGGACTGCTGCGGCCAATTTTTATTCCCCATCAAGGATACCGGGGCAACCTATGTCATCAAGGCGACTTTATTTAAACCCAAAAACCGCTTATTTAAGGTCGATGATGACTGTCAGGACACGGACACTTGCGATGACCCATGTGATCCATAATTGCTCTATATTTTATGCAAATATCACACCTTATGACACAAAAACATTCTCGTCGCGGTTTAACCATAAGCCGCTTTATCGAAAGTTGAAGGCGTTTCTTTATTAGGTTTTTCTTTTCGTGTGTTTATAATTGCAACCAGTTTCGGTAAACACAATCAAAAAACCATGCCGGCATGAAGAAAGTGGCGTGGTTTTTTTGTTTAAACGTCCTTACAGGCTTTTATTTAACCGGTGGTTTAACTTATCAATTTTGATTTCGGAAAACGCGTTGAAGGAGCGTGCCTTAACTTAGGCACGACTGAGCGTACCTTAATTGGTACGGCCTAGATGCGTTGTGAGAAACTCACCCTTGCCCTCTCTTTTGCGAAAGGGAGGGTAATCCTGAGCCTTCGAAGCCTTGCTGTGTCCCCCTCTATTCCGCAGAAGAGAGGGGGAACGGGGGTGAGTTCGACTTTATCACAACGCTTCTAAATATCGTGATTTTCCAAAATAGGTTAGATGTATTTAACCACCGGTTCTATATATATGTTGAGTTTTAAGCAAATGCAGCGGCAAAATTGTAAAAAGAAAACATCGGACACTCCCTTAAAAAAGATTGACCACCCGGCATATTCTGTGTATGATGAAATCAGACATCTTTCGGACGTATTTCCCTCTGACGAAATCGCAACAACATTCTATAATAGGAGGCACCAAGGTTGGAGATTAGCGTATCGCATCTTTTGGACGGAGCTAAAAGGGCTATGGGATTGGCGGTGATTATAGATGTCTTCAGGGCGTTTTCGGTTGCCTGTTATTGCATGGGCAACGGTGCGGAAAAAATAATACCCGTTGCGGACATCGGTTTCGCTTATAAGTTGAAGGAAAAAAAACCGGATTACCTGCTCATCGGAGAAAGGCAAGGCAAAAAGCAGCCCGGCTTTGACTTTGGAAATTCCCCCGCATCGCTTGAAAATGAGGATTTCACGGGAAAAACCGTCGTGCAAACCACCAGCGCCGGCACTCAGGGCATCGTAAAAGCCGTCAATGCGGATCAAATCATCGCCGCGAGTTTGGTCAACGCCCCGGCCGTGGTGAAATATATCCGCGCGGAGAAGCCAGCCGTGGTTTCCCTGGTCTGCATGGGAAACGCGGGCATAAGCACCGCCGAAGAAGACTTGCTCTGCGCGGAATATATTAAAAACTCTTTGGAAAACCTCCCGTATAATCTGCAGGATGGTATAAACAGGCTCAAACACAGCAACGGCAGACGGTTTTTTGATCCCGCAAATAGCGGCTGGGCTCCGGAACGGGATTTTTACTTATGCACCGATTTAGGACGGTTTGATTTTGTTTTACGGGCGGAAAAAAAGCCGGGGCTGCTGCATTTAATTAAGGTATCTCTCTAATTTCAGCTAAGCATCATGCTTTACGGATGCGGGAACGTCAAATGCAATAGGCAGGATGCGCCATGACAAACTTCACCGCCCAGTTTATGGGATTCGCCGGCCTTTTTATGGCCGTGGTCTCCTTTCAAAAAAAATACCACAAGGGAATCTTGTTTTACCAGGTTCTGGCCTGCGCTTTCTTTATCGCGCATTTTATCATGCTCGGCGCCTATTCGGGCGCCATTATGAATTTTATGGCAGCCGCCAGGAACGCGGTATTTTATCACCGGGACAAATCCTGGGCTTCCGGGAAAATTTGGCTGCCCTTTTTCATTGCGTCAATCACGATAGCCGGACTGGTTGCGTGGAAAAATGCTTACAGCCTTCTCCCTGCGGCAGCCCTGATAATCTCCACCATCGGCTTTTGGATGAAAAATCCTACTCATACGCGCCTGATCTCCCTGATTCCCTCCCCCTGCTGGTTTGCGTACAACCTGGTTTCCCGTTCCATCGCCGGCATGGTTACGGAAATCTTCATCATGACCTCCCTGGTTGTCGGCATCGTCAGGTTCGACGTCATGAAAAAACCGGAACGGCAGCAAGCTTGACCCGATGATTATTTCAAACCGTCCGTACGGGTAGGAAGGCAATGCCTTCTCAGCTGATTTTAACATATAATTTTACCTTATTTGAGGCAATTGCGTTGTTACCTTAATTCAAGGTCTTGCCACTAAATATAGTGTATGGCTGCCATTAGGCTATCGATATTCGGCAAGACGTAAAATTATCAGAACAACGCAAATTGCTCTATTTGTAACTGTTGCCTGGAAAGTATATAATGGCATAAAAAATCAAATACCGTATAATTACTTTTAAATAATTTTCTGATATAATTGTATTGTAAAAAAACGGAATTTTGCATGCCCGAATTTTTCGTCGTTAAAAATAAGCGTTTATCTGAAGGGGTGGACAAATGCGGTTTAATTCTCTAAGGATATTTTTTCCCGGGTGTCTGCTTGTGGCTTTCTTCTTAATAAGCTTGAGCAATTGCGCTCCCAAGTCGTTGATGACTAACGGCGGCTTTGAAATAGGCCGTTTCGACGGCTGGCAGGTTGAAACCTGCAACCAGGGATTTGTGGGAATAACAGACGAGCACTCCCACTCCGGTAAGAAAGCCCTGAAATTGGCGGCCATCGACAAGGCGGATGATATACGAGTCATGCAGGAAATCTCCGTCGAACCGGATTGCTATTACAGGTTTTCCGGTTACATAAAAGCCGAGGGCGTGGAGAAAACATCCGTAGGAGGCAATCTTTCCATAG
Source organism: Bacillota bacterium (assembly GCA_050260475.1). Lineage (GTDB taxonomy): Bacteria > Bacillota > UBA4882 > JBLNCG01 > JBLNCG01 > JBLNCG01. The sequence goes on along the minus strand of JBLNCG010000007.1, from coordinate 14,070 downwards.
CCAATTGCTTTGATCACTCCGGAAATGTATGCGGAGACACCGGCTGGAAATACATCAAAATGTATTTTAAAACAGGCCGGGATGTTCATAAAATAGTCCTGGCGGCGCGGTTGGGGATGTTTTGCAACATCGTCAGGGGAACCTGCTATTTTGATGATCTGAAAGTAGTAAAAATCAAATTTACGCCAAAAGAATATTTCATGGTGGAACCGGGTTTATAATATCAACTTTCATCATGCGTAAGCGTCTCCCATAACGCGCCGTAAGACTTCTTCGGCCTGCGGTCCGCCGTCACCCCCCCCGTATGGACCGAACGCCGCGTATTGCACAAAATTTTCCGGTGATGATAGTCCGTTGAATGGGAGGACTCCATGAATCCAATCCCCCCCCCCCGCCCCGAATATCCCCGGCCCCGGATGGTCCGGGAGGACTGGGTCAACCTGAACGGTACCTGGCAATTTGAAATCGACCAAGGTAAAAGCGGACGCGCAAGGGATCTGCACTTCAACAACCTCTCCGGCCGCATTGTCGTCCCCTTCTGCCCGGAAAGCAAGCTTTCCGGTATAGGTCACAAGGATTTCATGAACGCCGTCTGGTACAGGCGGGAGTTCGAAATCCCCGCGGCCTGGAAAGGCCGGCGGATCCTGCTCCATTTCGGGGCAGTGGACTATGAGGCGGAGGTCTGGATCAACGGCCTCCCGGCAGGCCGCCACCGGGGAGGGTACACCCCTTTTTCCTTAGAAATTACCGGATTGATAAAACCGGGGATGAACATCCTCACTGTCTGCGCCGAAGATGACAACCGCTCAGGCTTGCAGCCCTGCGGCAAGCAGAGTACGCAATATCCGTCGCAGGGATGCTGCTACACCAGGACCACCGGCATCTGGCAGACGGTATGGCTGGAAGCGGTCGGGGAAACATTTGCGGCATCATTTAAAATAATCCCGGACCCGGCAAACCGTCATTTTTACATAGAAACGGCGTTGGACGGTCCTTTAGGGAATCTTGCCCTTTCCATCAAGGCTTATTTTAAAGGGAAACCCGTGGGGGAATACGCCGGAGCCGTTTCCGGAAGGCGTACCGCTTCCATCCTGCAATTGTCCGAAACCCATTTATGGTTTCCCGGCAGCCCAAACTTATATGACCTGGAATTTATTCTGAAACGAAACGGCGAAGTCATCGACAAGACCACCGGCTATGCCGGCCTGCGCAGTATCACCTGGGACGGCAAGGCCGTATCCATTAACGGCAAACCCGTCTTTCAACGGTTGGTTCTGGATCAAGGCTATTACCCGGATGGAATCTACACCGCGCCATCCGATGAAGCTTTGAAGAACGATATTCTGCTCGCCATGGGGATGGGTTTTAACGGAGCCAGGCTGCATGAAAAAATCTTCGAACCCCGTTACCTGTACTGGGCCGATAAACTTGGATTCATGGCATGGGGGGAGTACGCCAATTGGGGATTGAACATTACGGGCCCCATGGGTTTGGAACGCTTCCTGCCCGAATGGCTGGAAGCGCTCCAGAGGGACTGCGGCCATCCTTGCGTCATCGGCTGGTGCCCCTTCAACGAAACCTGGGACGACCGGGCAACCGGCGCGAAACAGGACGACGAGGTGCTGCGCCTCATTTACCAGGTCACGAAGGCGCTCGATCCCACCCGCCCGGTCATCGATACCAGCGGGGCTTTCCATGTGGCCACGGACATCTTCGACGTCCACGATTATGAACAGGACCCCGAAGTTTTCGCGGAGCGTTACGGGAAACTGGCCTCCGGGGAGGAAATTTTCACCTGGATGCCCCACCGGCAAAAATACGAGGGCCAGCCGTATATGGTCAGCGAATACGGCGGCATCTGGTGGAACCCGGGGCAAAAAGACGAGAAATCCTGGGGCTACGGAAACAGGCCGCAGTCCGAAGCGGAATTTTTAAAACGATATGAAGGATTGACCCGGGTTCTGCTTGCGAATCCGAAAATTTGCGGTTTCTGTTACACGCAGCTTTATGATGTGGAGCAGGAAGTGAACGGGCTTTATACTTATGACAGAAAACCGAAATTCGATCCGGCGGTGATAAGGGCGATCAATCAGTCGAAAGCGGCGATGGAGAAATAACGCGACTGATCTCTATCGCGTTCTCTAAGGCAATTGCGTTGTTACATCAATGCTGGGTCTTAAAGATTGGAAGGTTGATTTTATTACAACCTTTTCAAACGAACCGAATCGGGAGGGATTCGTTATGAAAAAGTTTTTAGCCGTCGCCGCCGTGATAATCCTGGTGATTCTCGGCGCCGCGGGAGCGTTCATGCTCCGCTACAACGAAATGGCCCGGACAATCGAAACGGAATATAATAAAATCGAAAATATCGACCTGGATAAGATCCCGGACGGGACATACCCGGGAAAATTCGGGGACTTCCTTGTCTCGGTGGCGCTCGAAGTTACCGTCAAGGATCACCGCATCACCGGCATTGTCATAAAAAAACAGGACTGCGGGCCGGGCTACGAAGCGCGCGCGGTCGTTGACCGGATTATTCAAGCCCAATCCCCGGAGGTGGATGCCGTTTCCGGCGCCACCGGAAGCAGCATGTGCATCATGATCGCCGCGGGTCGGGCGCTGCAAGGGCGGTAAAATAAATAATAAAGGAGGATCCCGTGAAAAAGAATAAAAAATCGCTGATCCTGCTGTTTCTATTTGTCTGCCTCTGCCAGCTTGTTTTTCCCGCCGGAGACTCGTGGGCGAAGCAGCCGGTTCCGGTAAGGAATGTGATCATTCTCATCGCCGACGGGGCGGGCGGCGCCCACTCCGCCCTGACCCGCTGGTACAAGGGCGGTCCCCTGGCGCTGGACGAAATAGTATCAGGCGGCATCAAAACTTATGCGTCCGACTCCATTATCACCGACTCGGCTTCCGCAGCCACGGCTTACGCCACGGGTTATAAAACGGACGCGGGATCCGTTGCCATGTTTCCCGACAAGTACGCCATGCCCGGAATGTCCCTGGATCAAAATGACAGGTACAAACCCCTCTCAACAGTGCTGGAGGGCGCAAAACTGCTGGGCAAATCCACGGGGCTGGTGGCCACCGTCAACATCCAACATGCCACCCCCGCCGGCTTTTCAACTCATCTAAACGATAGGAACAATTACATAATCCTTGCCAAACAACAGGTATATCAGCAAATTGACGTGGTTTTCGGCGGAGGAAGGATGTACCTGCTGCCCAAGGAACTTGGCGGTAAAAGGGAAGATGGGTTGAACCTGCTGGATGTCTTGAAATCGCAAGGTTGCGAGATCGTGGAGAATACCCGGCAGATGAAGGACAGCAAGGCAAAAAAAATATGGGGTCTTTTTGCCGATGGAGACATGTCCTATGACCTTGATCGGGATCCCTTCAAGGAACCCGGCCTTGCGGAAATGACGGCCAAGGCGCTGGAAATCCTGAGCGCCAATCCCAAAGGCTTCTTTCTCATGGTGGAGGGGAGCAAAATCGACCATGCCGCCCATGCCAACGATCCCGTGGGAGTGGTTTCCGACATGCTGGCCTTTGACGAAGCCGTCAAAGCGGCGCTTGATTTCTCCAAAAAGGACCAAAATACCCTGGTTTTGGCATTCGGAGACCACGGAACCGGCGGCATGACTATCGGGAACAGTTCAGTGTCCTATAACGGTTTTCTCCCCGCCAGACTGGTGGAGCCGTTGAAAAACGCCAAATATACCGCGCAAGGCCTGCAAAAATTGTTGAACCCGGATCGGTCAAACCTCGTTGATATTTTAAAACAGTATTACGGTTTGCCGGATTTGTCCCAGGAAGAGATAGATGCGTTGCTCAATGCAAGAAGCAGCGATTTGGCGCCCGCCATAGGACGCTTATTGAGCAAGCGCGCGGGCATCGGCTGGACCACCGGAGGGCATACCGGCGAGGATTTGTTCCTTTATTCCTTCGGCCCGCAGAAGCCGACCGGCCTTTTGGACAACACGGAGATCGCCAAAAAAGTCGCGGCCGCTTTCGGATTTGATCTGGATAAAAACACCGCGGCCTTATTCGTCAATCTGAAGGACAAGGCGGCTGAACTTGGTTACACTATGAAACTGACGCCCAAAGGGAAAACACCGCAGATATTGCTGGAAAATGGAAAAACTTCCGTTTTGCTGTTCATCGACACGAATCTGATGTATGCGGATGGGCGTGAGATTAAGCTTAAAAGTATTACGGTATCCGCTTTTGGGAAGGCATACGCATCCAGGGAAGTGGTGGATTATATGATAAAAGGTAAAAAATAAAAAATGTATATTGGGGTTATAGAGTTATACCCAAAGATTATATGCAAGAACGGGCCGCTTGAGTCTCCGGCCGCCCGTTTTATTCTTATTGATGTTTTTAACGCAGAGCGCTATACAGCTTATACAACAGCGACCCCATATAATCCTGGGAATACTCCCAAAACATGACCCCGCCCAATCCATGGGCTTTTATATAATCCGTCTTGCAGCCTAGTGAAACCGCGTCATCATATGTAATAAAAGCTTGTCCGTTCAGCAAATACGCCGCCTTGGCCGTATCGTCCCAATACCTCGCATAGCCGTTTTTATTTATGTAGTTATTGACCAGCGTGGCATAAGTCGGCCACGCGGTCCCCGCTCGGCCGTGAAATGGCACCCCCAGCACGACCTTCCCGGCCGGAACGCCCCGGTCCGTCAATATTTTTACGGCGGCGTCGCAGCTTAAGCCTGTGGAATTCCGGTATGAAGATTCATAAAGGTTTGCATTATGCCGGTCCGCTCCGAAATCATAAGCCATCAGATTTATCCAGTCAAGGTAATTATGAATCAGTCCCAATTCCGTATTATTTGCGTATGCCAGCCCCGCTCCGGCCGCTATCGTCAGCAAATAACGGCGACCGTCCGCCGCTCCCCGCGCATCCAGCGTTTCCCTCAACGCCTTCAGCATCAAGGTGAAATTTAGCCTGTCCGCAGCGTAAGGGTATTCCCAGTCGAGATCCAGGCCGTCGAAGCCGTGAGCGGCCACTGCGGCGGCGCAGCTTTCCGCAAAAACAGCCCGGTTGACGGCAGTAGATGCCGCATATTGGAAGCCGGCCGTTCCCGCACTCCACCCTCCCACTGAAAGCAGCGTCTTTAAATGCGGATATTGGCTTTTTAATACGCGCAGCCTGTTAAAATTGGCCGGATCAGTCGCCTGTTCCAGTATAAGCCGGGCATCTCTTACATTGGCAAAAGCGTAATTTATATGGGTCATCTGGCTGCCCGCGATGGAAACGCCGGTCCAATCCTTCCATCCCCCCAGATATCCGACTATTTTATACCTGCCCGGCCAACCCGGGGCCGTCGGTGTGGGAGCGGCGGCCGGCAGGACGGTTATAGTCGCAGTAACCTGAGAACCGGCGCTGGGTGAAGGATTGATGGACGGCGTCAGGGTCGGGATCGCCGAATGGGCAGGGGTCGATGCCGGAGTATGTTCAGGGCTGAAGGCGGGTGATGAAGCCGCGCCGGGTGTTGTGAATACCGTGGGCGTTGCCGCGGGAGATGGCGTGGCCGCCAGAGGCCGCCAAAGGTGAGCCGCAACCGTCGGTCTCCTCCGATAGGTGGATTTATGGGCTGCTATACATTTATATATCTTCCCCTGATAAGTCACCATATCCCCCGCTGCATAATATTTATGGCTGATCCAGGACGGGGCCTCCTCTAGCGCAGCTGCCCGCCTGGGCTGCATCAAGGCCAAGAAACGAGATGAAATCAACTTCCCCTGTTTTGCGGGGCCTTCCTTCACAGGTAAAAGAAACGGAATTATGAACCCCATAATTATTATAGTAGCCAGTACGCCGGTAATTTTCTTCATTAATAAACAACCCCCCCGAGTGGACTCGTTAAAGGCTTCATCCGTATTCTTATCGGAGCAATCCACCCCGGAAGTATACCGGCAATTACTGGCAGAAAGATAGACCGAATACTTTATTTATTCAGGTCAACGTCAACGGCAGGCCGCTCCACGGCCTGACTGAAACGGCCGGGGCATATTGCCGCAAATCCGGAAAGCAGTTAAGCGGATTTAGCCTTTTAATATATAAACCCTCGCCTGTCCGGGCCTATCGATCTTCATCTTAAGCCCCGCAGACATCAATGCCCGCCCTTCCATACTCAAGGCGCCGCCCCCGGCATCCTCCGGATAGACCGTGACCTTATAAACCGTGTCCCCCTTTAATCCCTGCAGCCGGAAACTGCGGTGCGCACACGCATCCTGCAGGCGGTAGGCAAAAACAAGACTGTCGCCGCTGCCGGAATGGCATAGCTGTAAAACGGACCACCCGCTCCGGTCATCGATTGGCCGCGGCGATGTGAGCAAATATGCATGGGATCCCACAATAAAAGGGCGCCATTCCTTATAAAATGCCAGATGCTTTTTCAAGCGCGCACGGGCCTCCGCCGACAGGCCTGCCAAATCCCCGCTTAATCCGGGCATCCCTGGCATCACCGCCAGGGAAGCCAGATCCAGATCCACGGTTTCCGCCAGTTGCACCGGCTGCCAGCCGGCTGCCGTCGGTATCGCCAGGGATTCCGGCGCCCCCGCGGCTGTTCCGGGATAATCGGGTATGGTGCGCCCAATGGAGCGCAGGACAATCCATTTGCAGAGCCGGCCAGGAGGCAACCGCAGTAAAGCCCCTTCGTAAATTCTAATCACATCCAGGGTATTGGTGGTATCGGACAAAAACTGGCCGTCGAAATGCCGCAGGGAATTGAAATCAAGGCGCATACCGCCGCTGGCGCACCCTTCAAAAAACGTCTCGGGATAGCGGCGGCGCAATTCATCCAGCAGCTTGTACCAGGCCTGGTAATAACCGTTCAGTTCCCATCCCCGCTCATCATATCCCAGTTCAATGTTAAAATCGATCTTGATCCACGCCAGCCTGTAAGTTTCGATCAAACGGCGGATTTCGCTTTCCAGATAGGCGTAGGCTTCGCCGTTTTCCAGATCCAGCCGGGGTCCGTTTTCCCGGGAACCCAGGAACCATCCGGGATGAGCTTTCCGTATGGGAGCAGAAGGACCGAAATGTTCCGGTTCCATCCACAGGCCGAAACCCAAACCCGCCCCCCTGACTTCCTCCGCAAACTCCTTCATGCGCCCGTAAAAAGCCGTATCGACGCTTTCTTGCCAGTCCCCCGTTTCCTCAAACCATTGGCCGCCGCCCTTGCCGAACCAGCCGGCGTCGATGACAAAAATTTCGCAGCCCAGTTCCCTTGCAGCGGACAACTGAGAGCGAAGGCGCGGGAGTTCCAGATTGTCGAATTGATCCAGCCAGGTGTTGTAAACAACGGGCGCTTCCTTTTTCGCCTGCCCGAACCAATATCTGTTACTCCATTGGTGCAAGGAGGGGGCGGCCGTCTCCGGCCGGCCTTCAACCAGCGGCTGGAAAAAAATTTCCGGACTTTGCCAGGTCTGTCCCGGCTTTAATGACATCTGCAAGTGATCATCCGCCATGCCCGACTCGATCGCCAGGGCTGCCTGTCCCTGGGTTGCGGGATAAGACGTAAAACGCATTTTCCAATTGCCGCATGGGATGATATGCACGGCCAAACCGCGGTTGTATTGTTTTTCCCGTATACAGGCATATGGCGTTACTCCCTGCGAGGTACGCCCCCCCACGCAACCCAGTTCAACCGTGCCTGTGTGCAGCGGGATCCAGCATCCGTTGTTTTCAGCGCCCCAGGGGCTGCTCTGGCCATAAAGTTCGTAATTTCCCGGTTGCAATGCAAGCCGCGACAAATACCCGTAGATGGAGATCGGAGATCGGCCTGTATTGACCAAAGTGTCTTTTCTTTTCAGCACCGCAAAATCCGGAAAAAATTCCCACTCCGTCATCAACTGCATCTTGCTTTCAACGATCTCCCAAATAACACGCAGATTACGATCATCCCAATCCACTTTGCTTGCTTTGAAATCCATCGAGGCAAAACGATGGGCATCAATCCGCAGAAGAGCCGGCGCTTGATTATGCGAAGGTCCGTTGCCGCCGGCGCATAAAAGGCCAAACAGGCTTTCAAGCAGCAATTGATCCTTGTCCTTTATAAACGAAATTCGTATCCCCGGGGAAGAACTAAAAATAATGGCCTCCATTATACGAACCTCTTTCTTTTATGAGGCAATTGCGTTGTTACCTTAGTTCAAGGTCTTGCCACTAAATATAGTGCATGGCTGCCATTAGGCTATCGATATTTGGCGGTAAGACGTAAAATTATCATAAAAACGCAAATTGCTCTTTATTGATGTACAAAGTGGTATGACTTTGTGCAGGGCTAAATGATGCGTCAAGGTTGAGCATTGTTGAACTAAAAGTAAAAAACGCCGGATTATATTCCTCTCACCGAGTCCCTGACTATTATATCCCCCACGGGAACGGCAGCATTGGTTACGGGCGTTTTATCAATCCTCTTTGTCAGCAGATCGACGGCTATTTTACCCATTTCCGCCTTGTTGATTCTGACGGTCGTCAAAGCAGGTTCCACATAACCGGCCAGCATGATATCATCGATGCCGATCACCGATATGTCTTCGGGAACGCGCAAAGAATGCGCCTTTATGCATTTCATGGCGCTGATGGCGTAAATATCCGCCGCGCAAAAAACGGCGGTGGGTTTGTCAACCTGCGCCAGCACCTTATCCATCAGGCGATAAGCCGAAGCCTCATCATTGGCCTCCGTTTCCACCCAATTCAAGGGCAGGAACAGCTTATATCCCTCCATAGCTTTTTTAAAACCCGCGAAAGTTTGAGCCCCGAAAGCCGGAGGTGAATTGCTGCCCAGATAAGCTATACGGCTGTGCCCCGATTGTATCAAATGGCATGCAGCCAAATACGCCGCTTCCTGATAATCCGTATAGACACAAAAAACGTCACCGGTTACCAAATGATTATCCACCAGTATAAAAGGCATTTCGAATTTTTTTACCTCATTTAACACTAACGGGTCCATATCGCCGTAAAAAATCACCCCGTCCGCATCATAGGCCTTGATTACCGAGGGGAAAATCACCCGGCCGTTTTTCGCCGTAAAGGAGGCGAATACCAGATTATAATTTCTGGCCTCGCATTCATGCAAAATCACCTGATTAAGTTCGGCGTAAAAGAAATGTTCCAGCGGTGAAGCTTCTTTGGCGAATAGTACGGCGATATTGCCTGTCCTGTTGAACAAAAGCCTCCTCGAGCTCGGGTTTGGCGTGTACTGAAGCTTTTCCACAATTTCGGCCACTTTTTTCCTGGTCTCCTCGCTGACCCCCGGTTTGTTGTTAAGCACAATGGAGACCGCCGAAGGCGAAACCCCGGCCAATTTCGCGATTTCCTTGATGGTTGATTTGGACATTTCCCCGCCCCTTCGTTTCCTCAGAGTTATACGGGTCTTGCAAAAACCGGCCCGATACTAATATTATATCTTAATGTATTGCATTATCAATACCCTTTCCGTCAGTTCCGGTCCCACGCCCGCCGGCACTCCTTCTTGACAAAAAAAACCATCTTTGTTATGATAACGGTATATAAAAGCTTTTAGTTTAATATATTTTAAGGTAACAACGCAATTGCCCCAATAAAGGATTCCACAAAACTTTTTAACGGAGGGAGCTAACCATGAAAGAAAAACTGGCACTTTACGGCGGGCCGAAATCGAAAACCACTCCCAACATACCCATGTATCCCGGCGGCCTCGAAATCGGCGAGGCCGAAAAAAAACAGGTGCTGGAAGTTCTGGAACGCAAATATCTTTTCCGGTACTACGGCCCGGAACAATACCCATCCAAAGTCAAAGAATTTGAAACCTTGTTTGCCGAAAAATTGGGAGCCAAATACGCCCTGGCTGTGAATTCCTGTACATCGGCGCTGGTTACCGCCTTAATAGCCTGCGGTGTGGGCCCCGGGGACGAAGTCATCGTAAACGGATATACCTTTTTTGCTTCCTGTGCCGCCATTGTAGCGGCAAAAGCCATTCCGGTCATTGCGGAGGTCGATGAAACCCTGACCCTGGACCCCGATGACGTCGAAGCCAAAATCACCCCTTCCACCAAAGCCGTCATTACCGTCCATATGAGGGGCGTCCCCTGCGACATGGACCGAATCATGGCGATTGCCAAAAAACATAACCTGAAAGTAATTGAAGACGTGGCCCAGGCCATGGGCGGAACATATAAGGGCAAATATCTCGGCACTTTTGGGGATTGCGGTTGCTATTCCTTTCAATATCATAAAATCATTACCGCCGGCGAAGGCGGCATGGTAGTCACCAACGACGCCAGGCTTTACGACCGCTGCATGGGCTTCCATGACACCGCGGCCTGCTGGCGCCCGGACCGCTTCGCGGAGCAGCGTTATGAAGGCGAGTTGTTCTGCGGTATGAACTTCCGCATGAGCGAACTGACCGGGGCCGTCATGCTGGCGCAGTTTAATAGGCTGGATGACCTGCTTTCCCGGATGCGCCGCAATCAAAAGCGCATCATCCGTCAGATAAACGGCGCCCCCGGCATCAAAATCAGACCGGTTCACGACCCCGAAGGGGATGTGGGCATTTGTCTGATGTTCTATTTGAACGACCGCGGCAAAGTGTCGGAATTCATCCGGGCTTTGCAGGCGGAAGGCGTCAACGCCGCCGGCGTTTTCAACGCGGGAATTCCCGACTGGCATATTTATGCTCACTGGAAACATGTCATCGACAGATTAACCCCCACTTCCGAAGGATGTCCCTGGACCTGCCCCCATCACAAGGGAAAACCGGTGGAATACTCCGCTGATATGAATCCAAAGACATTGGAATATCTTGGCCGGGTGGTGCATATAGACATCCCCGCCCAGCTTACTCCGGAGGATTGCGATATGATCGCCGCAGCCATCAATAAAGTGGCCGCGGAGCTTGCGTAAGGAGGAATCGCCATGCCTAAATTATCCCTGTGTCTGGAAACCGTCCTGACTGATTTGGATTTTTGCGACCGCATCAAAATTGCCGCAGATATGGGTTTTGACGCCTTTGAGTTCTGGGAGCCGGAAGTAAAGGACCTGGCGAAAATCGCCGGAATAGCCCGGGGAGCCGGGATACCGCTTTCCATTTGCTGCATCAAAAATGTCCGGACTACCCCCGTGAACCTTCCCGCTTCGATTGTTCTTGAGAATATGCGTGAATCCATGAAAATCGCCAAAGACCTCGGCTGTCGTTCCCTTATTGCACTGGCCGGCGATGCGGAGGGCAAATCCGACTCCCAGAAAAATATCCTCATCGAAAATTTAAAACGGGTGGCTGATCTGGCGGTCAGGGAGGAAGTGACCGTAAACCTGGAAGCTTTGAATTCCCTGGTGGATCATAAAGGCTACTATCTGGATTCATCTTATGCCGGCTTCGAAATAATCAAATGCGTGGGATGCGAAAGGATTAAGTTCCTCTATGACATTTACCACATGCAGATCATGGAGGGGAACATCATCGGCAATATTACCAGAAATGTCGATTTTATCGGCCATCTGCACTCGGCGGGAGTTCCGGGCCGCCATGAACCCCACCTGGGTGAAAACGATTATCATAATATTATCAACGCCATAAATAATGTCAAATATCAGGGCTACCTGGGGCTGGAATACTGGCCCTCATATGATCACCGCCAATCGCTGGCCGACGTGCGGAAATATTTCACGGAGAATTGCGGTTAAGTCGCGCGCGGTTATTCCTTTGCAAAGGGGCAAGAAAAATGAATGCAATCAAGGCGGGAATTGTCGGGACCGGTTACATCGGCGCAAGCCACATCGACACAATCCGGCGGATCGGATTCGCCGAGTTGGCTGCGGTGGCGGATGTCAACGCCGATTTGGCCCGGCAGAAAGCTTCCGAGTTCCATATCCGGAAGTCTTTTGCGACTGTAGACGATCTTCTGGCGGATCCGGAAATAAAGGTGGTCCACAACTGCACCCCCAACAACCTTCATCTGGAGATCAACGAAAAAATCATTAAAGCCGGAAAGCATGTTTTCTCCGAAAAACCCCTGGCGCGGACCAGCGAGGAATCGGCCAGGATGCTCGCTCTGCTGCGGGATCATCCGGAAATCGTACACGGCGTCAATTATAATTACCGGATGAATCCCCTGGTGCAGGAAATCAAGGAAAAAATCGCGGGCGGCGAAATCGGAAAGCCTATTCTGGCGCACGGCTCATATCTGCAGGATTGGTTGTTGTTCGACACCGACTACAACTGGCGTATCGAACCGGAAATCAGCGGCCCGTCGCGCTGCATCGCGGATATCGGCACGCACTGGATGGATGCGGTTCAGAATGTTACCGGCGCAAAAATTACCGACATATGCGCCGACCTTGTCACCGTCTTTCCCGTGCGCAGGAAGCCGAAATCGCAGGTGGCCACCTTCACCGTGAACCGGAACGCCGATTATGAGGAAAAAACCGTCATTACCGAGGATTACGGCGCTGTGTTGTTCAAAATGTCCGATGGCATGCACGGCGTGTTTTACGTATCGGAGGTGAGCGCAGGCCGCAAGTGCTACCTTAACTTCGAAATAGACGGGACCAAGGCCTCGCTCCACTGGAACCAGGAAACCGCCGACTGGATGTGGATGGGCTTTAAGGATAGGGATAATTGCCAGGTCATCCGCAACCCCAACCTGATGACCCCGGAAGCCAGGCAATATACGAGCCTGGCCGCAGGCCACCCCGAGGGGTGGAACGACGCCATGCGCAATAATGTCCATGCCTTTTACAAGTTCATTGCCGACGGTAAAGTGATGGGCAAGGATCCTTGCCCCTTCGCCACCTTTGAAGAAGGTCATTATCTGGTGAAGCTTACCGAGGCGATCCTTTTAAGTTCACGTACTAAACAATGGATAAAAGTGGAATAAGAAAAGGGGGATTTAAAAATGTCGCGGTTCAAATTCTCCGCAGGCCCCTGGAACGTTCACGAAGGAGCGGACGCCTTCGGTCCCGCGGTCAGGAAAACTATTGATTTCGCGCAAAAAGTTGCCAGATTAAAAAGTATCGGATTCTCCGCCGTGCAATTTCACGATGACGATGCGGTGCCCGAAATAAACGCCCTCTCCGATGCGGAAATCAGACGCAAAGCCGGGGAAACTAAAAACATCCTGAACTGTAACGGCATGACTGCGGAGTTTGTAGCCCCCCGGCTCTGGATGGATCCCCGCACCGCGGACGGCGGTTTCACTTCCAACAGCAAAGAGGACCGGGATTTCGCCTTATGGCGCGCTTTCCGCTCCATTGACATCGCCAATGAACTGGGCTGCGATAAAATCGTACTTTGGCTGGCCAGGGAAGGCACTCTTTGCGCGGAAAGCAAATCCCCGGTGGAAGGAATAAGACTTTTAATCGATGCGATAAATAAAATGCTGGCATATGATCCGCACATCAAAGTGCTCATTGAACCGAAACCCAATGAACCGATCGACCGGAGCTTCTGCCCCACCATCGGACATGTGATGGGCATTTCCGCCTCTACCGCTGATCCCGCGCGGGTGGGCGGCCTGCTGGAATCGGCCCATGCAATTCTGGCCGGCCTTGATCCCGCCAATGAAATCGCCTTCGGGATGGCGTTCAACAAGCTTTGGAGCGTCCACTTAAACGATCAGAACGGCATGAAATTCGATGAGGACAAGGCCTTCGGCGTGGAAAACCTGCGCCAGGCTTTCAATCAGATCAAAGTGCTGGTGGAAAACGGCTATGGCAAGAACGGCGAATACGTCGGCCTGGATGTCAAGGCCATGCGGACGCAAAAGGATGATGCCTGCTACCGGCATCTGGAAAACAGCATTCGCATCGTGCAGATGCTGGAAGATAAGGTAAGGAAATTCGATTACGCCTTCCAGGCGCAGTGCGTGAAAAACCGCGATTACGAGGCGCTGGAGATGTATGTGATGGAACTGCTGATGGGGGCGTGAATGTCAACTTGTATAACTAAGCTTCCCAAATTACACTTTTATTGGTAAAATTAACTTAAGGGAGGCTTGATAAAATGGATCCGAAAGAGAAAATTGCAAGGCAAAGATTAAGCGTGCTGGAATTAGCCC
>JBLNCG010000006.1:0-49417 GCA_050260475.1 Bacillota bacterium | reverse complement strand
ATTCTTTCCTAACATGACTATCATCTCCATAGATTGATAGTAACATTATTCGACATAAATTGCTTTTTTCCTTTAAATAAATTGGGTTTTTCACAACGCTTTTAGTGGCAAGACGTAAAATTATCATGACAACGAAAATTGCTCCAGACAACATCATTTTTTTCTATTGTTTCCATCAATTCCGTAAATCCTTAACAAGTTCCCCGGCCTTTTCAGCGCTTTCCGCACTAGTGGTGAAGGTAACTCCTGGAAGCGAACCTTTTCATGGCAGGTTTAATCATCGAACCGGGAAGTTCATGCTGCATAACGGTCAAATCCCGCCCGTAAAAACCGGATGGATCTCCGCCAGAAAATCCAACCCGAACTTAAGTTGCGGGGGTTGGCCGAAATTAATCCCGTAAAGGCCTTTGCTTTTCATCATTTCAGCCAGCCACTGCCTGCCGTGACCGCGAAAATGGATGCAGCCTCCGCCGAATTCGTCAAGGATTTTTTCATCATAGGGTTTGACATACTCCAGGTATAATTCCTCCGATAGATTGATGGCGGTATCGTCCCTTAGGACCACGCCCCCCTTGTACAATCCGCCCCATTGGCGGGTTCGCGGCCCGGAACACGATTTATGCAATCTTTATGCCTTTCGATGGAGTTTTTTACATGCTCCGGTCGAGGTTTCCTCGATTAAGTTAATAAATCATCCAATCTTTCTTGCACGGATTCATTCCTTATATTCATAACCAATATTTCTTTTCCTGTTATCCAGATCCTTCCTCAAAAAAATAAAAAATCGGATTGTCCAGGACAATCCGGTTCTTCCTTTATCCTTAGATCCTTTCACCCTGTTCCCGTCTTGCTGTGTTTTTCCTTCGGCTCGGATTTAGTTTCCGCGGCAGCCCCCGCTTCTTTTTTCCCGGATTGGGCTGCCGGTGCCCCCTGGACAGGCAGTTCGCTGATCACCGGGACGTACTTATCCCAGATCCTCTGCAACTCCGCTTGAAGGTTGATCGGCACCGACCGCTCGAGCATCTCCAGATGCGTATGCAGCAGGCTTTTGAACTGGGTAAAGAAGTATTCGATCTGCTGTTTCAGCGCCGCCAGAAAGCGTATCTCTTCATCGATCTCCTGGGCAGCTTTAGTTTTTAACAGACGCGCCTTTTGCTCCGCTTCTACGACAAGCAGTTCAGCCTCCTTCTTCGCGGCGACCTTGATGTCCTCCGAGGCGTCCTGGGCTGTAAGCAAAACGGTGTTCAGGGATTGTTCGATCTTGGTATAATACGAAAGCTTGGTCTCTATCTCCTCCAGGCGCTCCTTGTAACTCATGTTTTCCTTATACAGGCGCTCGTATTCCGGCAGCAGACGTGCCATAAATTCCTGCACATCCTTTTTGGAATAACCCCGCCACTCCCTTTTAAAGACCGTGGTCTCGATATCCAAAGGCGTCAGCATGGCTTTCCTCCCTTGCCGCTGTCCGCAGCCGTTCAATAATCATCGCCCCGTTTTAAAAATATGGCTTTTAAAAAAACCTTTCCAGTGTAAGAAATATCCGCTCCTTTTTGGTGGATCCGCCCACCTCCGCCAGCACCATCCGGCCCCGGCCCCGCATGGAAATGACATCTCCCTCCGCCACCTTCTGGGAGGGATTGACGGTTTCGCGCCAGTTGACCTTCATTTTGCCCGCCTTGATCTCCTCCAGCATTTTCGATCTGGACATGGCAAACCCGCTGCTCGCGACAGCATCCAGTCTTAGCGAGGGCACGGTTGTCCTGATGATTTTGCTTTTCTGTGCCGGAGGCTTCAGCCCCTCCAGATCGATGATGTCGCATTCCAGGCGGCAGCTTCCGGCTTCCCGCCAATTATGGACCGCAAACGGTGCGATCTCCTCATCCAGAACGACTTGGCATCCCCCCCGGATCACCCAGAGATCCCCGCATTTCTCCCGCTTGATTCCCAGCGCCAGTAGCGCGCCAAGATAATCACGGTGCAAAGGTTCTTCCGTCCCCGCGCCTTTTTTAGACAAACGGGCTTCCAGGGCTGTAATCCCCGGTTTTACCATTTCCGTAAAATAATATGACGGTATGAAAATCAGGCGCTGCCTCTCCGCTTCCCGGAAACCTCCGCAGGACAGAACGCGAAGGCCCGGAATGAGCCGCAATTTTTCCTGCAATTCCTTGCGTTCGCCGGGATCAAGAAAATCAGTGGAAACCGGCGCCGCGTTCTGCAAGGATTTCTGTACAGCCTCGAAGATTTTCGACGCCAAAATCCGCCGGTCCGCTTCAAACAGGGCTACAAACCGTTCCCTTTCCATCATTTACTCAATTCCCGCGCTCGCTGCGCGGCTTGAAATATGGCCTCCATAACAGAACCTCCTACGGCGCCGTTTTCCAGCACGTGTAAACCGTAAATCGTTGTACCGCCTGCGGAGGTTACCTTCTCCCGCAGCAAGGACGGGGATATCTTTTCTTCCTTGAGCATGCATGCGGTGCCGTATAAGGTCTGGACGGCAAGACGGGTTGCAACGTCCCTCGGCAGCCCCGCTTTTATTCCGCCGTTTATCATCGCTTCCAAAAAATAGATGACAAAAGCCGGGCCGCTTCCGGAGACCCCGGTAACCGCATCCATATACGATTCCGGTACTTTTAAAACCTCTCCCAGCGCAGACAGCAGGGAAACCAGTATTTTTTCCGCATCCGGGGACACCGCCGATCCGCTGCAATAGGCCATCATGCCCGCCCCCACCAACGCCGGGGTGTTGGGCATCACGCGCCATATCGGAGTGCGGGGCGGGCAGTTTTTCTCCAGGAATCCAAGGGTGATTCCGGTAACAAATGAAACCACGAGGTGTGATGGTTTGACGGCCCCGGCCAGCCCGGGTAAAATCTCCGGTAAAACCTGGGGTTTCACCGCCAGAAAGACCAGCGTGCTTTCGGCAAGCGCCTGTTTATTGTCGGGAGTCACTCCGATGCCATACTTCTGCTTGAGGTATTCCCGCTGGGAATCGCGGGGTTCCGCTGCGATTACTTGATTCGCCGGTACCAGGCCGGAACCGATCAGCCGGCTGATCATGGCTTCTCCCATTGCCCCGGCCCCTATAAAAACTATGCGAGGAAAAGTGCTCATCAAATCCTCCCGCGGCCTTTCAATGTGATGAAAATTCCCATGCTGCGGCATGCTATTTGTTGCGAAAATCGAAATCCCTGGAATATGGATTCTTGGTTTCCATCTGCTCGCGGATTTGCTCCACCGCAATGTCCATATTGTTTGGCGTAAACAGAAAGATGCCGTAACTGATCCGCTGCATGAAACCGTCCAGGGCGAAAACCGCTCCGCTGATAAAATCCACAATGCGTCGGGCCAAAGATTTCTCCACATTCTCCAGGTTTACGATCACAGGATGTTTATTGCGCAAATGGTTGGCTATAACCTCCACATCGTTGAAGGCGACGGGTTCAATCACTACCACTTTCTGCTGCTTTTGGGTATAAAGGGATAAAACCTTGGTTTTTTCCGCCGAAGCGGAACGCCGCCATGGTTCGTTTTTTTCAATTTCTTCGCGGGCGGAGCCGGCGCCTTCCTCTTCGCCGTCCTCCACAATCTCCTCCTCCAGGCCTATCAGATCGAAAAACTTGTTGATTATACCCTTCTTTTCCGGCTCATTTCGACTATTCCTGGTCATTTTTTTCCTCCCATGCCTTGAATGAACGTCCGCTGCATTAAATATGCCTCCGGGAAGTAACCCAAAAACAAAAAATTTAAGCCCAATTTTATCACTTACTTGCCGGATTTAGGTTAAACTCACTTGAACAATGCTGAACCGATCCGCACCATGTTGGCGCCTTCCTCAACGGCGGTTTCAAAGTCTCCGGACATCCCCATGGAAATGTACCGCCATGATGACAACTCCCGGAATCTATCCTTGACGGTGTCAAAAAGCTTTTTTAACCCGCTGAACACATATCTTGCATCCGAAGATTTCCCCGCCAGGGGCGCCATTGTCATCAAACCGGACAGCACGATTCCGGTTCCGGATTGTTCCATGAACCGATCCACCGCCGGTAGGACATCCGCCGGCCTGAAACCATGTTTGCTTTCCTCCCCCGAGACATTGACCTCCAATAGGACGGGAATGGTCTTCCCGGCTTTCACCGCCTCCTCCGCCAGTAGGGAAAGGATCTTCAGCCGGTCCACGGATTGTATGAAATCAAATATTTGTACCGCTTTGCGCACCTTATTGGATTGCAGCGGGCCGATGAGATGCCATTTTACTCCGGGAAGATAAGGGATCTTCCGCTCCGCTTCCTGGACGCGGTTCTCGCCGAAACAATCCAAACCCAGCAAATATGCCTGTTTGATTCCTTGTTCGTCTACCCCCTTGGAAACCGGGATCAAATCGATCTCCCGCGGATTCCTGCCGGCTCTTCCGGCTGCTTCCCTTATTCTATCTCGGATGTTTCGAAGGTTTTCTTTAAGACGCTCGCAATTGATCACTGAACAATAACCCTTCTTCCTTCCGGGATCCCTTTCACCGCGACGCTATTGCCTACTCTGCCCAGTATTTCCACGGGAATAAACCGTTTTTTTCTCCAAACGGAAACAAGATATACTCCCGGCTTTCCGTGAACCGTCACCAAAGCGCGCCCCGGAATCACAGTGCCGTTGTAACTTGCCAATACCAGTTCCAGGACCTCCCGACGGGGCGCCATTAAAAAATCAGGAAAATCGCAGCACTCGAAAACCATGAAACCCGGTCGCCTTCCGCTCCCCTCATATTTGGCGACCACCTCCGCCCACCAGGGAAATCCGTTTTTCATGAAAAAAATGCGCCGGCCTTTTTCCAGTTCAACCAGGATAGCGTTTGGCAGCAGCGCCATGCCGTAAATCCTGTCGTTGGTCACGATTTTGTACAGAGGATCCCCTTCCCGGACTTCCTGCCGAGGGCGAAAAACCCTGGAGCGCGGAGCTTTATGAAACCACAAGCGCGATTCGGGGGTGATATTTTCGTAGGCGAACGCCGCCTCCAGGCCATCCACATGGTAACTTACCACGCCGTGCTCCAGCGCCCTGCATACATATAAGTTTTTTTTACTCTTCCGGTAATACCTTTCCTCCTCTGCCTGCAAGACGGCCATTTTCTTTTCCAGTTCCCTGCAAGAGGTCCTGTATGAGACCTCAGTTCCCTGCAAATTCCGCTTCAGGTTTTCGATCCTTTGTTTTATTGGAATTCCCGTTTGGCCGTCCGTTTCCTTAAAAACAGACTTTTCCAGGTTGGTGATCTCCAGCATTAAAGAAAGCTTCTTTTGCTGGTATGCGATGCTCAAATGCGTCCGCTGCTTCCGGATTTGTTTCCTGCGTTCCGCGATATCGGCTATAATCTCCTGGTAACTTTGGGAAAAATCCTCCTTGGCCTTGATCAACCCGAGCACCGCCCCTTTGGGCACCTTCTCGCCCTCTCTGACGGCAAGGTGACAAATGCCTTTGATGGGCGCGATATATACTTTTTCCCTGCGGATCCACAGGACAGTCGCTTTTTGTTTTTTTTCAAGGATTCC
Source organism: Bacillota bacterium (assembly GCA_050260475.1). Classification (GTDB taxonomy): domain Bacteria; phylum Bacillota; class UBA4882; order JBLNCG01; family JBLNCG01; genus JBLNCG01. Next base: position 43,874 of record JBLNCG010000006.1, on the reverse strand, counting down.
ATGGGACGAAAAAACCACCGAAGGTTCGCGGTTTGCAATTAATCCCACAAAGTAATATAAGCTGGACAACAGTAAAGCCCATATGGCGATCTGATGCAATTTTTTTGGCCGAAATACTCTTCTGATGGCCGCGCCCATCCGGCGTTTCCTTTCAGAAAAAATCCTATAAAATTCCGATTACTAGGGAACCGGCGATTAAATACATCTTTGACAAGTTTAATCGCCGGTTTAATATTTCGCTAAACTCCAATAAATTCCTGCCTTGGTATATGATCATGGGCTGGAAATCATGATAACCGCTCCCATGCGGCCTGTCGCCCCCCGATCCCTGCGGTAGGAAAAAAATAAATCCGGACGGCAACTGGTACACCAGGGAGCGATGAACACATTCTCCTCACGGACTCCGGCTTCCACTATCTGTAATTTATTGATCAGCGCCAGATCCAGAAAAAAGTGCGGGGAGCCGTGCATGGATTCACCCGCATCCAGTACGCCCCGCGGCCATTTTACGAATACAGCCGCGGTTTGCTCATCCGTATCGTAGCAGCACGCTCCCACCCCCGGACCGATAGCCGCCAGGCAATCCTCGGGTTTGCTGCCGAATGCATCCCGCATCTTTAAAAGCACGGCCCCGCCGATCCCCCCCCCGGTGCCTTTACGGCCGGCATGAGCCAATCCGATGGCTTTATGCCGCGGATCATAAAGAAACAAAGGAATGCAATCCGCATGTACCGTAAAAAGCGGTATGCCGGGCACATCCGTAACCATGGCATCGCAACCCCGGATGGAGTTTTGTCGCATTGCCGCCCCGCTGCCTGTATCCGATCCGGATACAACGGCTACATCCGTTCCATGCACCTGTTCGCAACAGGTCAATAGTTCAGGTCTGATCCCCAGAGCGCCGCAAAAGGCGCTCCGGTTTTGAAGTACTTTTTCCGCTTCATCCCCCACTTGAAAGCTTAAGTTCAGGGTCTGAAACAAACCGCCGCTTTCGCCTCCCCCCCTGGTGGAGAAGGCCTGGATCAGGCGGGGGACAGCGTTGAACTCCCCGCAAACCGCCACATCCAATCCACGGCGCTTTTCAATACTCCACATCCCCGTCTTCCCCCGCCCTCTTATATTCCCTTAAGATATCAACGGGCGGCATCGTCTTTCTTTTTTGTCATCAGGTTTTCCATCTCCGCCATGAAGCGCTCGATGTCCGCAAATTGCCTGTACACGGAAGCAAACCGCACGTATGCCACCTCGTCCAGCGCCTGTAGGGCCGCCATCACCCGCTCACCGATCTCCTTGCTGGGAACTTCCCTGTCCCAGTTGAGTCTCAAGTCCTGTTCGATATCGCCGGTTATTTTTTCCAGCTCCTCCATGCCCACCGGCCTTTTTTCGCAAGCGCGCACCAGACCGTGGAGTATTTTCCGCCGGTCGAACATTTCCCTGCGGCCGTCTTTTTTCAACACCATGATGGGCGTGCCTTCAATCCGTTCATATGTGCTGAATCTGCGGCCGCATTTCAAACACTCCCTCCTTCGCCTTGAAGCCCGGCCATCCTCGGTGGAGCGTGATTCCAGAACCTTGCTGTCCGGCTGACTGCAAAAAGGGCACCGCATTTCATCACCCGCCTTTTAGTTTGCTGTCATTGATTATCGGCCGTTGATTTTGCCGCAATCCCCAAGCCGGATGTGCTTTCATACACCCTGAGAATGGCGCGGAGCAATTCGTCGATGCCTGGGGGTTTTACCATATATTCCCTGGCGCCTGCCTCCATGGCCCGGCTGATGTATTCCTGCTCCTCCTGCACGGACAGAACGATTACGGAAACGCCCGGATTTTCCCGCGCAATCAGCTCTGTCGCGGCAATGCCATCCATCCCCGGCATATTTATATCCATCAGGATAATATCCGGACGGAGCGCAACCGCCAATGCCACGGCCTCGCTCCCATTGGCCGCCTCTCCCGCCACTTCGATTTTTTCTTCCAGCGACAGGATTTTCTTGATGCTTACCCTGGTTTCCGGAATATCATCCGCCACCAGCACCCTAATTTTACCGGGCATAAAATCACCTCGGCCGTTTTGCAAGGCAAAACGCTCATTCATTTCGTTATCGTTATTCCCTGCCCGTCTGCTCTGGAGATGCCACGATTCCCGTCCGGTATGCATATATGGCCAGTTGCGTGCGGTCCTCCAATTTAAGCTTTTTCAAGATACTGCTGATATGATTCTTCACCGTTTTTTCGGAAATGAAAAGTTTATTGGCGATGACTTTGTTGCTGTTGCCGCTGGCTATATGGATCAGGATCTCCTGTTCTCTTTCAGTCAACTGTCCGCTTCCATTTTGCCCCTGGAGCGCCATCCCGGGGCGATCCTTTTGGCGGCTGATGCGGTTCAGGATCTTGCTCAGGATGCTGGGCTGGATGATAGCCTCCCCCCGCGCCACGATGCGGATTGCCTCCCCCAGCATGGCTCCGTCCACATCCTTGGAAAGGTAGCCGCGCGCCCCGGCCTTTAGGGCTCCCAGCACATATTCGTCGGTGTCGTGGATGGAAAGAGTCAGAATTTTCACCTGGGGAAAGGCCTTTTTGATATGCTCCATGGCGTCAAGACCGGTCATATCCGGAAGGCTGATGTCCATAACCGCCACATCCGGGCGGAGGGTTTCCGCCAGGCGCAAAGCCTCCTCGCCCGTCTGCGCCTCTCCCACGACAATGATATCCTTTTCCAGGCTCAATACTTTGCGCAGCCCTTCCCGAAGCAAAGCATGATCATCCACAAGCAAGACCCGGATCTGATCCATCGGTTTTTCCCCCCAACTCTATTTCCATCGGGATTACCACTAAGACCCGCGTCCCGGCGCCGGGCGAGGAATCCAGGTTGAATTCACCGTTTAGGAGCTTCACTCTTTCCTGCATGCTCATGATCCCGAAACTTTCTTTACCTTCGGCTTCTCTTTTTACCTTTGAAAGATCGAAGCCTTTGCCGTTGTCCATAATGGTGACCCGCAGTTCCCGGGCGCCGAATTCCACCCTTACCTGGACCGATTCGGCTTCGGCATGGCGGCGGGCGTTGTTGATGGCTTCCTGTATCAACCGGAAAAGCGCCACCTCGGTGGTGGAAGGAAGTCGTCTTTCCGTCCCGATCACCTTGATCTCCACCGGAAGGTTCTCCCGATCCAGGATCTCCTCGGCGAAGCGGTACAAGGTCGGCAGCAGGCCCAAATCGTCGAGGGCCATGGGCCTCAAGTTGAAGATCAGCTTCCTGATTTCATCCAGGCTTTTTTTTACGATGATCTTCAATTGCTGCAATTCGGATTTTACAGCTTCCGGCTTTGTTTCCAGGAGCTTCTCGCAAAGCTCCGTATGCATTACCACATTGGCCATGTTCTGCGCCGGCCCGTCGTGTATCTCCCGCGCCACCCTTTTTCTTTCTTCCTCCTGCGCCTTGATGATTTTGGAGCTGATCTGCTGATTCTGCTGGATTCCCTCTATCTGGTGGGAAAAATCCACCAGGTTTCCATTAATGAAATTTACCGCCAGGTCCACCTGGGTCACAAGCCCTTCCGCCTTTTTGGACAATTCCTGCAGTTTGTACATGTTTCTTTCGTTTTCATCCCTTTTGGCCCGGAGATTCTTCTCTTTTTCGCGCTCCACCGCAAGCATCGTCTGGTAATTATATGCCATCTCGTAAGCTTCCTTGATGTCCGCTTCCTTATAATTGTTGAAATCGCTGCTTACCTCCATCAAACGGATGCGCGCGCGCTTGTACTTGGTCTCCAGATCCTCGATCTTATCCATGGTGTTAAAAATCTCCACGCGCAGGTCCTCGATCTCCTCGATCACCCGCTTATACTCGCGCTTCGCAGTCTCAGCCAGATCGAATATGCTGTTCTTGCTGCTTTCCACAGTTTCCACGGTTTCCTTGACAATCCGATCCAGCAGAGCTATATCCAATTGCGTCGTCGTCAAAACCATTCCCCCGTCCGTCAAGCGGCAGTTTGATACTAAATCAACTTTCGAGTTAAAGTGCGCCCTAAATAAAAGCGTTAAAAATCCTCAGGCAGGTAATAATAAAGGGAGCATTGGAATTTTTCGCAAAAAAAACATGCCTCCTTCAATAGTATTCTGCGTTGAAATGCATGATCCTGCCTGCATGACAAGAAGGATTGGAGTGACTTGCAATGCGCACGCTGTGGACGGGCGCCGTCAGTTTCGGGCTGGTTAATATCCCGGTCAAGATGTATACCGCCACGGAAAACAAGGATATCAAGTTCAAATACCTGCACAACAAATGCCACACCCCGGTGCAGTATAAGAAGGTCTGTCCCGTCTGCAATGTGGAGGTCCCGGCGGAGGAAATCATCATGGGGTATGAATATGAAAAGGACCGTTACGTGGTCATCCGCGAGGAGGATTTCCACCGGCTTCCGGGAGAGGGCGCCCGGACCATCGATATCCTTGATTTTGTGGATCTGGCGGAGATCGATCCGATTTTCTTCGAGAAAAGCTATTATCTGGAACCCAGCCGGGGCGGGGAAAAGGCTTACACCCTGCTGAAAAAAGCCATGCTTGCCACAGGGAAAATCGCCGTCGCCCGGGTGGCGATCCGCAGCAAGGAGAGCCTGGCCGCGCTCAGGATATCCCAGGGCGTGCTGATCATGGAGACCATGTTCTACCCGGACGAAATACGATCCGTCCGGGAATTGACCGGGGTTTGGCAGGAACCGTCCCTTCATGAAAACGAGGTCAGGATGGCCGAAAACCTGATCACCAACCTTTCCTCTCAGTTCAATCCGGCCAAGTACACCAATGAATACCGCGCCAGGCTGATGGAGATGATCCAGGCCAAGATCGCCGGAAATGAGGTCCAGACCGCACAAAGGCCGGAAACCGGGAAGGTCATCGATCTGATGGAAGCGCTCCAGGCCAGCCTGGAGATGACAAACCAGGCCCGGGCGGAAGAGGGCAAGAAGGCCAAGAGGAAATCTTCATGAACCTGCCGGAAAAAATACCGCCCATGTTGGCCGTATCCGTTGATCCCTTCGACGATCCCGACTTTTTATACGAAATTAAATGGGATGGATATCGCTGCCTGATCTTCGCGGAGGAGGGCCGGTTCATCCTGCAAAGCCGCAATTTCAAGGTTTTAAACGACGTTTTCCCGGAGCTCGGGGCGCTGAAAGAACAACTGGCTGCAGTTGAACCGGCGGTCGTGGACGGAGAGATCGTCGCCTTGAAGGACGGCAAACCCAGCTTCCTTTGGCTGCAAAAGCGCCAGGGAACTTTCGGCCGGGAAGCTTCACGCGTGATGCGGGAAAAAATCCCCGTGCTGTTTGTCGCCTTTGACCTGTTGTATGAAAAAGGGGAAAATATCACGGCGCAGCCGCTCTGGCGGCGCAAAGAAAAGCTTGCCGGGCTTAAATCCTCGGAATTTCTGGTTGTTTCAACCCATATACGGAAAAACGGCATCCGGTATTTTCACGCCATAAAAGAAATGGGACTGGAAGGCATGATCGGAAAATACGGGAGCAGCCCGTATCTCCCCGGAAAGCGCAGCAATTACTGGCGCAAGTGCAAAATCCTGCAGAAAAAACCCTTTGCGGTTTGCGGGTACGTGTACAACCCTGCTTCCCGGGGAACCTTAAGCTCGCTGGTGCTGGGGGCTCTATTCGACGGAAAGCTTACATATTACGGGAATGTGGGTACGGGCATGACGCAAACCTTTCTGGCGGAGCTTCGGAATTATCTTGATGAAACCCGCACCGATTTGCCTCCTTTCCCGGACCCTCCCGGATTGAAAAACGTGCGTTGGGCTAAACCCACCCTGGTGGCGCAGATCCAATATCTGGAACTGACCGAAAATTCGCAGTTGCGCCATCCCCTGTTCCTGACGCTGCTTCCGGGCATGAAGCCGGAGGAATGTATGATGGAGTGACTTAACGGGTGAACAATATTAAATTTCTTTCCATCGACGGCCATCAGATACCCGTAAAGAACCTGGATAAAATCTTCTGGCCGGGCGAGGGCATCACCAAAGGCGATGTCATGCGATTTTACGCGCAAATATGGCCCGCGCTCGCCCCGCATTTGCTGGACCGGCCGCTCTCGCTGGTAAGATATCCGGAGGGCATCAAAGGAAACTACTTCTACCAAAAAAACTGTCCGGATGCGCCTGTCTGGGTGGAAACCGTCCCCATAAAATCCGGGGAACGCGTGCTGCGGTATTCCGTGGCCAACAACCTGGCCGCCCTCATCTGGGGCGTGAACTTAGGCTGCATCGAAATCCACCCCTGGCTTTCAAAAAAAGAAAACCTTGGAAATCCCACATATGTAATCTTCGATCTGGATCCCATGCCGCCGGCGCAATTTCCCCAAGCCGTGCAGATCGCCCTGGCCGTAAAAAAGCTCCTGGATCAGTTGAATCTGCAAGCCTTCCCAAAAACATCCGGCGCCACCGGCATCCACATCTACCTGCCGGTTAAACCCGTCTATGCATATGAAAAAACCAGTTCCTTCGTGCGGAAAATCGGCCGGATCATCATCAATGTCTACCCGGATCTGGCCACCGATGAACGCATCGTAAAAAAACGCGCCGGCAAGGTATATATAGACCACCTTCAAAACTTGAAGGGAAAAACCATAGCCTCCGTATACAGCATCAGACCTTTTCCCGGCGCACCCGTATCAACCCCGGTTTCATGGGATGAACTCCCCCTTGCCAAGCCCGCGGATTTTACCAGGGATATTGTCCTGAACAGGATCCGCGCCCGCGGCGATCTTTTCCGCCCCCTGCTCGAGCTAGCGCAAATCCTTCCGGAAATCTGACAGTATTGTTAAAAACAGAAGACGAATACGGAAGGACAAAGCCGGAACATCAAGGAAGAAAGTGGATTCAATCCCCGCCGCATATCAAAAAGAAGGATATTTCGGCTTGATGCGGAAATATTTTTACGCCTTTTAGTTTGCGTTTTTGCCTTAATACGAAGTCTTGCCGCTAAATATAGTATACGGCTGCCATTAGGCTATCCATATTTAGTGGCAAGACGTAAGATTATGATAACAACACAAATGGCTCTATACGAATATATATCCGGCGCTAATGAATTTCCGAACAAAAAAGGATAAAATCTCCAACTGCGACTAAAATAGTACTGACTTTTAAATTTTACGATTTCCCCTGCTTAATTACAAGCACATACAGAAAGGGTGTCTGCATGGATTCCTCCGAGGTGTTGTCCCCTAAGAGACTGGCATCCGCCGCGGGATTATTGTCCCTCATGATCTTGATCAGCCGTTTGCTGGGATTTATCAGGGAATCCGTGGCCGGCCGCCTTTTTAACCGGTTGGAAACGGATTCTTTCATTGCCGCCTTCAACATTCCGGATTTCATGTATTACCTGCTGGTGGGAGGCGCGCTTTCCGCGGCCTTCATTCCGCTTTTCACCGAATATCTGGCCAAAAAGGACGAGGACAACGGCTGGAAAATGGCCAGCACTTTCATCAATCTCACCGTGCTCATTCTCGCCGGCCTGACGTTTTTAGGGATGATCTTCGCGCGTCCGCTGTGCGTCCTGGCATATCGTTTCAGCGGCACCAAGTTGGATCTGCTTGTTTTGTTGACGCGCATGATGTTTCCGGCGGTTTTTTTTACGGCCATGGCGGGTTTGATGGGAGGCATCCTCAATTCCTACCAGCGCTTTTTCGCGCCCGCCCTGGGGGCGATTATCTACAACGTGGGAATTATCAGCGGAGCGGTTTTACTGGGCGCCCGCTATGGCATCTCAGGTATGGCCGTTGGCGTAGTGGCCGGCGCCATCGCCAATTTCATTACACAGGCTTTCTTTGTCGCCACATTCGCCAGAGGCTATCGCTTCCTTTACATTGACCTGAACAATCCGGGGTTCCGGCGCATGATCGTCATGTTCCTGCCGGTGGTGGTCGGGCTGTCCGCCACAAACCTTAACCTGCTGATCACCAACGCCATGGCTTCGGGACTGGCGGAGGGAAGTATCACCGCCCTGCGATTCGCCAACCGGCTGATCCTGGTGCCTTTGGGCCTGTTCGCTGCCGCCATTTCCACCGCGTTTTTTCCGACCCTGTCCAGGCTGGCCGCCCGGGAGCAATGGGATCAATTCAAAAACACCCTAGCGCTGGGGGTGCGTTTTATCTTCTTCATCACCGTACCGGCGGCAGTGGCCTTCATGGTTCTGCGTTATCCCATCGTGCGCCTGCTTTTCGAAGGCCAAAAATTCTCGTCCGGGGACACGGAGATGACCGCATATGCGCTGCTCTTTTACAGCCTGGGGCTTTTTGCCCACGGGGCTATAAACTTGCTTCCTCGCGGCTTTTATTCCTTGAAGGATACCGTGACCCCCGTGCTGATCACCATCTTCACCGTAGCGCTCAGCATCATATTGAATCTGATTTTTCTGCGTTATACCGGGCTCAAGCACGGCGGACTCGCGCTTTCCTTCTCCATCATGGGCATCGCCAACATGCTGCTCTTGCTGTTTTTCCTTTACCGCAGGCTGGGCTCCATCAAAGGCGCCTCCATGCTGCGCGCCTTTGCCCTCTCCTTGGCCGCCGCTTTATGCATGGGGGTCGTAATCCGGTTTATACTCGGTCCGTTGAGTTCGATTCTGGCCGGCGCCGGTTTCACCAAAACCCTTCATACCCTTTTCCTGGTTGCAGGCTGCTGCGGTGTGGGCTTCATCGTCTACATAGGCTTCGCCCTCCTCTTTTCCATGGAGGAACTGCAGCTCTTGAAGCAGATGCTGAAGCGGAAGGCCAGGGCATGAAATGCCGGACTTTACGTTTTTCTGGATTTTAATACAACTCTATTTCTATCAACTCATCGGCAGGGGCTATCATGCGCTCATTCGTCTCCAGGTTGATAAACACCACCCGGCCGTTCTCCGTGACCCCCTCTAGCTTGATGAGGGAATTATCATACAGTATATTCACTTCTCTGTCTGACGTAAGAATGCTTTTAATCCTTGTCATATTCATCCGCATCATCTCCGCATATATTATGTCTTTATCAGGCGCATTTATTTCACGTCTCAGGCGCGCTTCCGTAAATTAAGCGGCGGTATCCGCGCCGCCGTGCCTTCCCGGAAAACACAAAAAGGATTTTTTCAGGCCGGGAAAGAATATATCTCAGACCGCATCGGATTGAACAGTCCTTCCGTTACTGCCCAAATAAAGAGGTTGATCGATGAAGAGAAATCCGCCGTTTTCCCACGGAATACTGCTGCTTGTCGGCCTTGGCGTAATCGCCGCGTCTTGCGCCGTTTTCCTTTGCTTTGAAGCCGCACATGCCAGGATATACCAAGTATGGGTGGGTAATATCGACCTGACCGGATTGACCAGGGAGGAGGCCGGGCGGAAACTGGCATCCTTTAAGCAAAACGCCCTGAATGGACCTGTCATTCTTTGCTTCCGCGATCAAAAGTGGGAATTTATACCGGCTTACTATGGATTTAATATGAATATCCGCGCCACCGTGGAAAATGCCTGGCGCATCGGGCGCAAATCCTGGCCATGGGGATCCCGGCCCGGCCGCGGCCCTTCCAAAAAAACCGTCCTGGATCTGGAAGTTGCCGTCGATAAAAGCAAATTTGCCTCCTGCATTACTGTTTTACGCAGCCAGATCGACACCCCTCCGAAGCAGGCCCGAATAATCGGCATAAGCCATGGACAGCCGCTGATTGCCGGGGGAACCGCAGGATATTCCCTGGATGAGGAAAAATTAAAAAAAATGCTGGCAAAAGCCATGCTTGAGAGCGCTCCGCGCTCCGTCAACCTTCCGGTGCGGGAAATCAAGCCGCGCATATTCCGCGAGGACCTTGCAAAGTACCGTTTTACGATTATCGGCAGTTTCACCACGGAATTCGATCCCGCGCTGGCGGATCGGGCGCATAACATCAGCCTGGCCGTAAGCGCCGTAAACGGGACGGTATTGTATCCGGGAGAGATTTTTTCCTACAACGGGATCGTAGGGCCGCGGGTAGGCGCAAGAGGTTACAAGGAAGCCAACGTGATGATCCGGGGGATTCTCGCGCCGGGGATCGGCGGCGGGGTCTGCCAGGTTTCGACCACCCTATACAGCGCGGCGCTTTTCGCCCGCCTGGAGATCAGGGAAAGAAAAAACCATACCAGCCTTATCCCCTATGTGCCTCCGGGCCAGGATGCCACGGTGGAATACGGCAAAATCGATTTGAAAATAAGGAACAACCGGAAAAGCCCCGTGATAATCAACTGCCGTATGGCAGAGGAAAATAAAGTCACCGCGGACATCTGGGGTGAGGATCAATACCCGGGAGAGGAAGTAAAGCTGGATTCATTCGTGAACAAGGTCATACCGTGCAGGATTTTGGAAAAGAAGGTGCCTGCGCTGCCGGTTGGGCAGCATGACGTGGCGCAAAAAGGCATGGACGGTTATGAGGTGCTTCTCTACAGGATTGTCTATAAAAACGGCAAGGAGATACAAAACGAAATGGTGGCGAAGAGCGTATACAGCCCCATACCTGAGATCGTCCTGGTAGGTTGCGGATCCGAAGGTTAATACGGTTTCAACAGCGCTGTACCTCTCTTCTGTTGGGAAAAAGATTTTTTATTCAAGGCAATTGCGTTGTTACCTTAATTCAAGGTCTTGCCACTAAATATAGTGTATGGCTGCCATTAGGCTATCGATATTTAGTGGCAAGACGTAAAATTATCATAACAACGCAAATTGCTCTATTCCGATGTATTCCATAACGTTTTTATTCGGTTTGACCATATATTTCTTCACGACGGATAATAGTCCTTCATATAACTTCCACCGTAAATACGCCTTTGCCTGAAAATTCGATAAAAGAATATTGCTCCGCATCTTTTCTGGAAATTTGCGCGTTTCTCTTCTTTGAATCGAGAACCCGGATTTCTCCGTTTAAATTTTTAAATACCAAAACATTTTGACAATATCCGTAAATCCGGTATCTGATGGTTTTACCGGCGCACTCAACCTCCTTAAGCCTGACTGTTGAATAAACCAGAAGCGGTTTCATAGGGGGGGCCGTCGAAAGCTCCACCAGGACATCATTGCTCCCTCCTTTTATACGGGCATCCGGCGCCTGGAGCGTATATTCCAAAGGCTTTCCGTTTAAAGTAATCTGCGCGATTTTCCCGGATCCCCGGTAACGGATATTAAGATGGCCATGGAGATATTCAAAATGATTGTATTCGGCGAGATAATTGGTCCCCCGTATGGCGACACCGAAGGGCATGGTACGAACGGCAAGGTTGGCGACAGCCGCCTGAAACGGTCCCGCGGAAAAAGCCTGCGGCCGGATATCGTGGAACTCGCCATCCCTGGCGCCGATGACCTCCACCATGGTGTAGGGCATGGGAATATAGCGCGACGGACGGATATGATAAGGCAGGGATGCTTCCAGAGACTGCATGATCTCCCGTTCGTCCACAAATTCTGTGTCCAGGCCCGCCAGCCGCCCGTAAAACACGCAAGCCCATTGCCCTTTCTCCGAATCGGCGGCGTAAGGTTTGAAATTCCTCATGCGCTGCAAAAATAACACAGGAAAATCCGGCATGAAAAACGCCGGACTCTGGCTCTGGACGGCCAGCAGGCCGCCTTCACGGTAGCCTTCCTTGTTCTTTACGAGGACCAGCCCTTTTCCCTCCACCAGATAATAAGCCTTCGCGTCCGTTTCCCGCAATTTAAGCAGGAATTTCTCAATCCTCTTTGCTTTTTCAAGGTAAGCCGCGGATTTTGCCCCGGAGGAGGCAGCGGAAAGCATGAGATATATATTATACTGGTTCAGGTTCATATTGAATTCGTAAACCCGCCGAATCAAGCGCCCATCGTAATGCGGCGCATAGCAAGCCCGCGCCATGAAACACCCCACCGCGGCGTCCCAGCCGAAATCATTTGAGCCATAAAACGGATCTTCCGAACCGCCGCCCAGGTAATATGTGCCCAGCGCACCCATCTCTTCATCGAAACAGTATCTTTCCAGCCAATCGACGGCGTCTTCCAGAGTCTTTAGATGCTTCCCGCTGACAAATCTCGGATCCCCCGTGAGCCCCCAGTACATAAACGCGGGCCATACCGCGCAAAGCGCTCCGAATTCCTCGCGTTTGGTGATCCTGCCGTTGGCCAGCTGCCCAAAAAATCGTCCATGGGGCGGATTTTCCTGGCTGGTGGGATTCGCCAGCAGATATTCCAGCCACAGCTTTAAGAACTCCTGCCAGCCGGTCTGGAACATGCTGGTGGAAGTGACCGAGCCGTCTGTGGTCCAGATCAGGTAATATACGTATTTCAGCGCGGCGCGTATGGCGCCGGAAGCGTCCTGAACGGAAAGGAGATGGCGCTTGTTGATGTCGTATAATTTCTGCATCTCTGGGTTGTTTTTTATCACCGCCGCGCCCGGTTTGAGCCGCGCGGCAATCTTCTTTTCGTTCTCGTCCAGGATTACTTCCATGGGCTTGCCTGCTATGGCTGTAACGGCGGATTCCACTTTTTCCTTGACAAGTTCCCCGCCGATAACTAACAATTGACCAGGTTGGAGCACCACCCGGGCATAGGTGCTCCTTCCGGTATCGACTTCCGGCTGGTGTATAAACTCCGTCTCCCCCTTGCCCAGCGCGGCCACAAAGTCAAAGAAAAGTCCGCGATCCGGATGGCGCACGGTAAATACGTTTTTTGACCTCCTCACGATGCTGTCCTGCTTGTCTCCTTTAAAATCCACAACCTCTTCCCGCTCCGTCCAAACAAGCACTACGGGCTTATCCAGAAGCGACGCCAGGTGCAGCGTTTGTCCCTCAAATCGGAGAATACAGTGGAAAGGATCGTAATCACACCTGACGAATTTTTTCGCGCTCAGTTCCGGAAAAGTGATTTTGTCGAAGATGCTCGTATGGTCGTCGCGGCAGGAAAAGTTGCGAAATTTATAATTCACGTTTTTCCCCGCCTGCGGCGACAGCCACAGCGCCAGGGCGCTCTTATGAAGATTGAACTCGATGCGGATCCCCATGCGGCTGTGCAGAAGAATCATGGATTCCGTCTTGCCGTCTTCAGAGACGGTGTAGTCATAGGATTTATCGTCTTTCAGGGATGAAAGTATTTTCCCCGGTGCGGCCGGTTTGTTCTTTACGGTTGTCTTGGTAACCATGGTTCTCCTCCTTATAATAGCCCTCTCCGCTATTTATTTGCTTTCTGCAAAAAACCGCCGGGCGCTTCGACAAGCTCAGTGTCCGGTTAAGCCGGAAAATTACTGATTTTGTCATTAAAGGCAATTGCATTTCGTTACCTTAAAGCTGGATCTTGCCACTAAATTTAGCGTGCGGCTACATTTAAGCTGTCGATATTTAGTGGCAAGACGAAAAAATATAATTACAACGCAAATTACTCTATTTTAAATTCCTTCATGGTCTTTAATACCCACCTGGCGATTTTTTCATAGTATTCAAATTTAAAGTGTATCTGCGCAACCGGTTCGGGATCCCGGAAAACCGAATGATCATACACCAAGGGACAAATATCTTTCTGGAAATTCAACAGGCGGGCATTGGGAGCTGTAACGAAGATCTCCGCCAATTCATCGGAAAAATCCGTATAGGCATCCAGACATATTTCTTTTGGCGTGCCGGTGAGCCGCATCATCGATTCCATACCAAAAAACATATGAGTTAGAAACATAGACAATCGCGGATTTTTCATCCGCAGCCATGCCACCGAGTCCCGCATGGTCTTCTTGAGGTTTTCCCGGGTATCGACCCCTTTGGCATAAATAAACGGCGCGATATCCAATGAGAATACACAGTCGATTTGAAGCAAGCTGCTGTAACCATTGAAGAAGCCGGGCGCTCCATCGGTCAGGAACATATTGGTCCTGGTTTGCCGGGGAAAGTGCTTCCACACTTCCTCCATCACCTCAACCATGTGGCAGTCTCCGCCCAAGCCCAAGATAATGTGATCAAGGTTTTGACGGCCCGTGGCATGAAGGAACGGGGCGTCTATATACGGACTCATCACGGATAACGCGTAAAAATCCAAACGGTAAAGCATAAAATCCTTATCCCTGCTTAAGCCCGCCGCCAGGCAATCCTTGTATAGGTGGCCCAAAAACTCCATGGCCTCGCTTGCCCGGCCCTGGTTCGACAGAATATCACAAATTATCGCGGCATTAAGCGCCCAGATTTCATAAAAGAGAGATTTCATAGGAGAGAATGGGGAGCCTACGCCGAATTCCTCTTTATATTTATCCAGGCTATAATTCTCGAAAACCGCTTCCGCTTCGCCGATGATCGATGAATCCCTTTCGGATTTGTCCTTTTTAAAGTATAACATGTGGCGTTGTTGAGTTACCAAGTAATCGTCCAGGAACGGGTTGATGCTCTGGTAATGAGGATGGGTCCCATAATCGACGGGTTTTTCATATAAAGCCGCGCCTGTTTTATCTTCGGCCGCATGAAGATCCTCCGGAACATACCCTTCCGTTTGCGGCAGCAGGCTGCTTAGTTCACCAATAGTCGGGTGCTGGAATAAGTCCTTGATGGCTAAAGGATGCTTGTAATTTTGCAGCAGGGATGAAACTTGAATGGCTTTGATGGAGTCGCCGCCCAGATCAAAGAAATTATCCCTGGTTCCGACGCGCTCCACCCCCAGCGCTTCCTGCCAGACTGCGGCCATTTTTTCCTCATATTCATTTTGCGGAGCCACATAATCCACCGCAGCGCTCATGGAAAAATCCGGTTCGGGAAGAGCCTTGCGGTCGATTTTTCCTTCGGGCGTAACGGGCAATTTCGGCAAATCGATAAAATAAGACGGAATCATATAATCGGGCAGCTCCCGGGATAAAAATCCGCGGAGTTCGGATACCGGCAATTCCTTTTCACTCACCAGATAAGCGCACAAGTATTTCGTCAACATCTTCCTGGCGGAAGCCGCTTTGGGAACCCCCAGTTTTTTCAGGAAGATTTCATAACCCTGCGGGGTAACCTTGCATTGAAGATCTTCCCGTATATTGGCCAGAGATATATGGCCCAGCCTTTTCTCCCAACTGGTGGCGTGGCCGTAATAATGATACCCCCTGTCCTGCAGGTGGCAGTAATCGCCCAGTTGTTTAATGGGGCAGTTGGTGGAATAAACGGCGTAGTTCTTGCGATCTTTCCAGTAGGCGTCGCGCCCGTTCAAGTAATTGATCATATTTTCATTGGTTATGTCGCAATAGCGGTAGAAGTCGACGGTCTTAATCCGGTCATATACGGTACCGTCTTTGACCGCATCAATGTCGATCAGTTCGTAAAGGTTTGTATTCATATCGTATGTCAGTTTCTGCAGGTTCGAGACTTCCTTCTCCAGCGCCCCCGCGTCCTCCACACCTTGCTTCAGGAATTTCAACAATTTGTTTTCAATGATCTGCCCCCGGGATAAGGTTGCCCCGATTACCACCTTGATTTTATGCCGTAACGCATAATCCACCGCCAAAGACGACGAGGTGAAGAAGCAGCCTTTGCAAACAGTGCTGGCGGTTTGCATGCTTTCCCGCAAAATAGCCTCGGAGTTGGGGTGGGTAAGCCTGACATGATCAACGCCCGCCCGCTCGGTGATAAATTTAATATTATCCAGATCCCTTTTGGAGAAATACCCGTTGTCATATGTGGCCGCCAGTACTTTGAACCCCATATCCGCCAATTGGTATAAGGCATAGGCCGATCCCCTCCCGCCGGCATACAACAACAGGCAGTCATACCTCCCTTCCTGGTTATGGTTCAGCTTTCTCAGCAGCAGTTCAAGATCGCCGATAACCTTGAAATAATCCGCAAGGGGTTTTTGATAACGGCTGAAATCACAACAATAGTTGCAATCACCGTCCTGGTTAAAAACGACATCCGGGTAACGGGAAGTGATCCCGCATTTGGGGCATATTTTTACTTCTCCGGAAGCCTTGCTATCCTTTGCCACCACGACACATTCGCGGACCGCTTCATGTTTTACCAGCACCGCCTCAATCTCCCCCGGCTCGATGCGGTATCCGCGGATCTTTACCTGTTGATCAGTGCGGCCCATAATCTCAATGTTGCCGTCATCAAGCCAGCGGCCGATGTCCCCCGTCCGGTAAATTTTCCCCGGCCCGAAAGGATTTTCCAGAAAATTTGCGCCGGTTTTCTCCGGATTGTGGATGTAACCCCTGGCCACGCTTTTCCCGGCGATATAGATTTCGCCCGGTACATTCAAAGGCACCAACTGCCGGTCTTTGTCCAATATATAGATTTGGTTGTTGGCCACCGGCTTTCCTATCGGAACTACCGGATGCTGATCCTCCCTGTCCAGGTCATAATAAGTATTATTGATGACGCATTCGGTAGGCCCGTATGTATTGACGATTTTTCCCAGGAAATAGGAATAAAACCTGTTGATCACGTCCCTGGCGACAGGCTCCGCCCCGATCAGCAGCCATGGTAAGCGCAATAGAGGTTTAACCGGCCTGGCGTCCAGGAGATAGGTCATGCCTGTCAGGAGCGAAGCGGGGCAATACATCACCGTCAGTTCATGGCTGCCGGCCATCAAATCGATCAAATATCCGGCATCCCTGCCCTGTTCCGCAGTGAGAAGCTTAATCCCCGCCCCCTGATACAACGGCCAAAAAATTTCCCATACCGACGGATCAAAGGTCAGGTTGGTCCGCTGCACTACCATATCCCCGGCGGTAAGCGGAAACCGCTCCTGCATCCAACCAATGCAGTTGTTTACCTGCCGGTGCTCCACCATGACCCCCTTCGGCTTCCCGGTGGAACCGGAGGTATACATGACATACGCCAGGCTGGCTTCAGCGCCGGCTGGTTCCGGATTGTCCGGATCATCGCCGTCAAAATCGAATCCCTCATCAAGCAAGATGATGCTGCGGGAATCACCCTCAGCGGACAAGCTTTCCGCAAAGGCGATGCCGGGAATATTTTTCAACACCGCCGTCTCAGGCAGCGCAAATCCATTTTCCATCATTCGTCCTATTACTTCCCGGAAGGTTTCTTCCCCCTCGCCCAAAACCACAAGATCAACATGCTTATCTTGCAATATATACCGGTAATCGCTGGTGGCATATGGCCCCCCCGTGATAATCGGTGCGGTAAATCCCCATTGCCGCAAGAGGGAGATCGTCTCATGGAAAAATTCCTTGTTGAAGCTGAGCGCCCGGATCCCGATCAAATGGGGTTCAAACCGGGTTGCCAGTTCCCGCAATTCATGGAAACTGTCGAAATCCACTCCAGACTTGTAAATCTTCCCATCTATGGCGTCGCCGAAGTGTTCTTTAAGCGTTGTTAATAGATAGAGCAAACCCAGGGGCTGTTCCACCACCTTATACAACATGCGGTGCGAACTGAAATACTGTGAAAGGTCCAAAAGCAGAATCCTCTTGGCTTCCGGATTTATGTTCTTCCTTGCCGGCGGCTTGGCAGTAAAAACGGCCGGTATTTCAGGTTCGGGTTCTTTGCCGGGAACGGGTAAATCCGTAAGATCTGCCGCCTGAAGTATATCAGCGATACTTTTAATCTCCATCGGCAGGTAAGTACGGTACTTCTCGACCAGAGCAGCTTCGCCCAGAATTTTCATTTGGATCGGAAGCACCTGGCTTAACCGCTCCCTGGAGAGGAAATAACCGTTTAAAAATTCAGCCTGGTATTTACGGGTGAAACTCTTGGGGAAAGGCAAGGTCTCCGGGATATCGTGGAAAGCCAGAGATACCGATTTCAGTATATCCTCTCTTGCAACGCCGTGAGCCAGGGCCAGGTCTTCCATTTCAGTATTCGGGTATACCTTAAGGATGTGAATATAGGGGAAATGAATCCAATGCGTATCCTGGATGAATTTCAATGTTTGCAGGGCTTCTTCCTCCGTCTCCGACGGAAACCCGTGCATCGTGGCCAGTTCCAAAATAATCTGCGGATGACGGGAAGCGATATAGTCCACCACGGACCGGAACCGTTCCAAATCCAGGTTTTTCTTGATCAGTTTCTGCAGCCGCGGCGCCGCGGTCTCCAGCGATAAATTAATATTCGCCACTCCGGCCGCTGCCATCAGATCGATATAGTCGGGTGTCAGCAAATCTCCCCTTAAGCCATTGGGGAAGAAGAGCCGCACTTTCACTTTTCGGTCGATAATTTTCTGAAACAGCCTTTTCCCGTTTTCCATATTTAAATTGAAACAGTCATCGATAATGGCGAAATTCATAACGCCTTTACGGTAATATTGTTCGATTTCCTGAAAAATATTTTCCGCATCCCGCCAAACATGGGTTTTTGACCAGACCTTATGGCAAAATATGCATTGATAAGGACATCCCCGGGTAGTTTGCAGTGATATGCAGTGGTTGACGCTGGCCATACCGATCTTATTCTTATAACGGGTCATATCGATCAAAGTGCGATCCGGTATAGGCAGGGCGTTAAAATTCTGCAGCGGTTTCCGCGGCCCGGTGAGGACAACCGGCCTTTGATTGGCCGCGATATTCTGGAGGGTTGTAAAAGGAAGTTTTTCCGCGCAAGCTTTGCCGGTGATCAAAAACCTGGTTTTGGAGTCATCCAGAAGATGCAGAATTCGTTCCTGCGGATAGCCCGGATCGATTGGCAGATAAGCGCCTCCTGCCTTTAGGATAGCGAGCAGGCTGATTACCATCTCGCAGGACTTGTCAAGCATCAATCCCACCACTGTTTCAGAGGTTACGCCCTTTGCCCGCAGGAATCCGGCCAGCAGGTTGGCTTTCCGGTTGAGTTCCCGGTAGGTCAAACGCTCATCATTGAATATAACTGCGATGTTGTCTGGGGTCCGCGCCGCCTGAGCCTCGATAAGGTGGTGGATGGCGCCGTTAAAAGGGTAATTCCTGGACGTACTGTTAAAATCTACCAGGATTTGTTTTCTTTCCGCTTCCGAAAGCATATTGATCCGGGAGATGGCGGCATCCGGACCGGCAATCATTTCCCGGATAATGTTGACGAAATGATCCGCGAAACGCTCCATGGTTTCCCGTTTAAACAGGTTGATATTGTACTCCAGGTCGAATAAAACACCCCAGTCTTTCTCGTAAGTAAACAACATGAAATCAAATTTGGAAATTTTCGTGCGGTATTCGTAGGGTGAAAACTGTAAATCGCCGGCGGCGGTCAATTCCGACAAATTGATGCTTTGGAAAGCGAAGAAAGTGTCGAACAGAGGGTTCCGGCTTAAATCTTTGGGCAGATCAAGCCCATCGACGAGCATTTCAAACTGGTAATCCTGATTCTCAAACGCCTGCAGCGCATTTGTCTTTACTTCCTCCAGAAAGGCGCGGCAGGTTTTGACGCTTTGAGGAAAGTTGCGCATCACCACGGTATTGACAAACATGCCCACAATGCTTTCCAGGTCCGAATGAGGCCTTCCGGCGGCCGGTGAACCCACGATAATTTCTTCCTGCCCGGTGTATTTGGAAAGCAGGATATTGTAGGCCGCGAATAAAACCATATAAAGGGTGCTCCTTGTTTCTTTCGCCAGCTTGTTCAAGCCGTCGGTGAGAGTGCGGTCTATTTGAAAATAAATGCGGTCCCCGTCGAACGTTTGCACCGGAGGCCTGGGAAAATCATACGGCATATTAAGCACCGCCGGTTCTCCGGAAAATACTTCGCGCCAGTATTTTTCCTGTTGCCGGACGTATTCGGTCTGGAACAACTCGTTTTGCCATACTGCAAAATCCTTGTAACGCACCTTCGGAGCGGTTAATGCTTTACCTTCATACAAAGCCGCGAATTCGGCGCTGAGGATGTTTAAGGAAATGCCGTCGGATATGATATGATGCATATCAAACAGTAATAAATGCTCATCGTCTCCGATTTTTACCAGTTCCGCCCTTAAAAGAGGCGCTTTACCGAGATCAAAAGGCCTGATAAACCCGGTGATAATATCCTCCGCCTTTTCCCGGTCGGATATCCGGTAGCCAAGCCGAAAATCCACTTTCTCGTGTATTTCCTGCACAGGCTCGCCGTCAATCACACGGAAGGACGTGCGCAAGGTTTCGTGGCGCTCGATCAGAGTCTGAAACGCTTCAATAAATCTTGCCAGATCCAACCGCCCCTTCACGATCAGTGTGGCCGGCAGGTTATAAGTTATGCCGTCCCCTTCCAATTGATTGACGATAAACATCCGCCGCTGCGCCGAGGAAGTGGGAAAGCAGCCGGGGGGATATGCGGCGTAAGTGTTGTCCTCGGAGACCCGCAGCGGTTTGATTTCATGGTGGGCCTCTGCTGTGGCATTCCGCAAGTAGGCCGCCAGTCCTCTGACGGTGGGAGTCAAAAATACCTCCCGCAAGGGTATGGCCACGCGAAACTCCTTATGAATGCGGGCTGCCAGATTGGCGGCTTTTAACGAATGCCCGCCGATCTCAAAGAAGTCATCATATACACCTACCCGCTCCAGACCCAGCAGTTGCTGCCAGATATCGGCCAACGCTTTTTCGACGGCATCCCCGGGCGGCTCGTATGCGGCATCCGTATGGATTGTTTTGTCCGGTTCCGGCAGCGCTTTGCGATCGATCTTGCCGTTGGGGGTTAACGGTATTTTTTCCAGTTTCACGAAATAAGAAGGTATCATGTAATCAGGCAGGGACTTGGCCAAATATGCTCTTAACTCCGGCGCCCCGATTTCCTCGTTCAATATAAGATAAGCGCAGAGGTATTTTTCACTGCCGGAACCCTCTCTGGCGGCGACCACCGCTTCACTTACGGCATCATGCTTTAACAATACGCTTTCGATCTCGCCGGGTTCAATCCGGTACCCTCTGATTTTAGCCTGATGATCCGTGCGCCCCATGATTTCAATATTTCCGTCATCCAGCCAGCGGCCGATATCGCCCGTTTGATAAATCCTTCCCGGTCCGAAAGGATTGTCCTTAAAACCGGCGCTCGTTTTTTCCGGATTACGGACATATCCCCTGGCTACGCTCTCCCCGGCGATATAAATCTCGCCCGGGACATTAACCGGCAACGGTTGCCGGTACTTGTCCAGAATATATACTTGATTGTTGGCCACCGGCCTTCCTATGGGGACAAACGGACGGGGGTCTTCCCTTTCCAGGTAATAATAAGTATTATTGATGGCACATTCGGTAGGGCCGTATGTATTGACGATTATACCCTGAAAATGGGCATGGAATTCTCTGATGACATCCCTCGCCACAGGTTCCGCTCCGATAATCAGCCATGGCAGTCTCAACGAAGGTTGGACCGGCCTGTCCTTCAACAAATAGGTCATTTCCGTAATTAAGGAAGCCGGGCAATACATGACCGTCAATCCGGTATTGTCCGCCATTAAATCGATAAGGAAGCCGGCATCCCTGCTCTGTTCCAATGTGAGCAGTTTTATGCATGCCCCGCGGCTGAGCGGCCAAAAAATTTCCCAGACAGAGGGATCGAAGGTCAAATTTGTCCGCTGCACAACAATATCCTTGCCAGTAAGCGGAAATTGTCCCTGCATCCAATGAATGCAGTTGTTCGCCTGCCGGTGTTCCACCATGACCCCTTTCGGCTTTCCGGTAGAACCCGAGGTATACATGACATACGCCAAATCTCCCGGTTTATTTGTTTTTGCCGGATTTTTGGCGCTGTTCTTCCGGAATATTTCCTCTTCATCCAACAAATATATCTTATCCCCGGGCAATCCCGCTTTGCCGGCCAAACGGCTTTGCGTCAACAATACATTGAGCCCGCTGTCTTCGGCCATATACTTTATTCTTTCCTCAGGAAACTCCGGATCTATGGGCAGATATGCTCCACCCGCTTTCAGGATGCCTATCATGCCAATAATCATCTCCAGAGACCGCTCCGCCATTAATCCTACAATGCCGTCGGGCTTAATACCTTGTTTTCTTAACAGTCTGGCAACCCGATTGGCTTTCTGGTTCAACTCCCCATAGGTTATCTCCGTATTTCCGAACATGACGGCGATATTATCGGGCGTCTTTTCCGCCTGCTCTTCGAAAAGTTCATGAATGGTCTTATCCCTGGGATAATCCGCTCCCGCATTGTTGAAATCAATTAATATCCGTCTTTTTTCTTCAGCCGACAGCATATCGATGTCCGACAGCCTGATTTCCGGGTTATCCAATACTTGTCCGGCGATATTTCTAAAATGCTCCGCCATTCTTGCCATGGTATCTTTTTTAAACAATTCGGCGCAATATTCGAAATCCAGTTTGAGGGCATCACCCCGCTCCTCGGCAACCAAAGTCAAATCAAATTTCGCCAATTCAAAATCTAATTCATAAGGGATCAGGGGAATCCCGTCGATGGTGATTTGGGGGTTGCCAATGTTATAATAGACGAACATGACGTCGAATAAAGGATTCCTGCTCAGGTCCCGCCGCAGGTTCAGTTTTTCTACCAGTACTTCAAATTGATAATCCTGGTTGGCGAAAACCTGCAAAGTGTTTTGCTTCACTTCGATTAAAAAATCGCGGAATTTTCTGCTTCCTTCCGGATAATTCCGCATCGGCAAAGTGTTGACAAACATGCCGATTAAGTTCTCCAGATCCGCGTTAGACCTGCCGGATACCGGGGAACCGATAACAATGTCTTCCTGGCCTGAATATTTCGCCAATAAAATATTAAAAAGGGAGAGCAAGACCATGAAAACGGTGGATCCGGTTTCCGCCGCCAGCCTGTTTAAAGCGGCAGTCAACTTCTCATCCAGCCGGAAACCGAACCGAGCCCCGGCAAAGCTTTGGGTGGCCGGCCGCGGATAATCGGTGGGCAAATCAAGCACGGGGACCGAACCGTCAAATGTTTTAAGCCAGAATTCCTCTTGCCCGGCCAAGGCGCCCGACGCAAACAAATTATTCTGCCAGGCCGCAAAGTCTTTATATTGGATGCGCAGTTCGGGAAGGGTTTGCTCCTGGTACAGAGCGATGAACTCCTTGATAAAAATATTCATGGAAATGGCATCCAAAATTATATGATGTATATCGAACATAAGCAAAAATCTGGCGGGGGCCAGCTTGACCAGACCAACCCGGAACAAGGGGGGCTTGCTTAAGTCGAACCGGCGGATAAACTCCTTGATCAGGATGTCGGTGTCTTTCTCGCAGGCCTCGCGGTAATCAACGGTAAAGTCGATTCTGGGGTGGATGGCCTGGACCGGTTCGCCGTCCATCATTTCAAAGGAGGTGCGCAGCGATTCGTGCCGCCCGACCATGATTTGAAATACATTTTCCAGGCGCCCGACATCCAATTCCCCATTTACCAGCATTACCCGGGGAAGATTATAACTGGTGCCGATGCCTTCCAGGGTATTGAGAATATACAGCCTTTTTTGCGCCGAAGAAACCGGATGGCGCTGAACCGTTTCCCGGTAATTCTCCGGTTCGGGTAACTTGGGAATGGCGGCGTAAACAGCGGCGGCGTCTTTTTCATCCGCCCCGGTCTTTTCCAGGTATCCGGCCAATTCCTTTATGCTCGGGTAGCGGAAGAAAGTTGTTATATCAAGATCCATATTCAATTGCTGGTTGATATGAGTAAGCATCCGCATGGCGATTAGCGAATCTCCGCCCAGCTCGTTAAAGTCGTCATAAATGTCGATCTCCGACAACCCCAATATTTCCCCATAAACCCGGCCCAATTGTTTTTCCATTTCGGAGTAGCGGTTATCCTGATTCCCCTTTAACTTCAACGGCAACTGTTGGGGTTGAGAAACCCGTCCGGAAACTGATTCCGCATGGTCCAGCGCCGCCTCATGCTGCATTTCCGCCGACAGTTTAACGAAGGAAGCGGCAACCAGTCTGCTTACCGTTTCATGCCAGTGATTGAATTCCCCGATGTGTACCCGCTTCAAATCCTTTCTCAGCACCCGGTGAAACGCGTCAATAGCCTTTTTCGTGGGCAGTACCTTGAAAACCCCGTCAAAATTCACTCCATAATCCGCCGCCATGCCTGTTTCCTGCCAACCCGCCCAATTGATGGCGAACGTCCTTTTCCCTTTTTTATTCCTGTAAGCCGTATAAGAATCCAGGTAGGCATTGGCGGCCGTATAATCGCTTTGCCCCGGAGCGCCAGCCAGTGTTGTGACCGAGGAAAACAGGATTAAAAAATCCATCTCATCCCGGGCGGTTAGTTTATCCAAAAGCCAGGTCCCCCTGACTTTAGGAGCCAATACTTGTCCGAAAGTCTGAGCATCCTTGTGCATGATGAACCCGGCCCCGGCTATACCCGCGCTATGAATGATACCGTTGATTCCGCCGTATTTCTTCCGGAGGTTGTCCAAAGCGGAACGTAAATCTTCTTCCAGCGAGACATCCGCCTGAAGACACGCTACTTCGGACCCGCCTTCTTCGATTTCACGAATGGCGCGGATTTTATGCGCCAATTTGGCATCACTCCCGCCGGTCATAATTGTCTCCCAGTGTTCCCGGGCCGGCAAAGGGGACCGGTTGATCAACGCCAGATTCACCTTGTTTTGCGCCGCCAGATACTTGCCGATCTCAAGCCCGATACCGCCGGCGCCGCCTGTTATTACATAAACACCCCGGCTTTTAATTTCCACCGGCCTTTCCGGCAGTTTCTCCAGATCGGTCCGGCGGAATTCTTCCACATACCTGTTGCCGTCGCGATAACCCACCTGGTAAGACGCATTGACGGCCTTTAATTCCCGCAGCAGATCCTCTGCGGTGGTTTGCATATCCAGATCAACGGATCGGCATTTTATATGGGCATGCTCCTGGGTAACCACCTTGCCCAGGCCGAATAAAGGGGCATACTCCGGATGCATGTGGGGCTCGGTTCGCGATATCTCATTGACCAGGCTGCCCGCCAGGATGATTTCCATCGGGTTGTCGAAATTATTGCGAAGCAAGGACTTGATAAAGTAAAACAAACTGTATACTCCCGCTGTTTGCGTCTTATCCAGAAGCTCCACATGAGTGATTTCGTTTTCTCCGGTAACGGCAAACAGGTGTATGATATATGCCGGGGGGTGCTTTTTTATCACCGCGCACAGCCTATCATAATCAGCCTGGCTTCCGGTGATGATAAACCGGTTGCCGTCACCCTCCTGATAATTCCGCCCCAGCTCCACGGTTATGACTTCCCGGCCTTCACCCTTCAATTTCCGCGCCATTCCATCTCCCAACCCGGAAGGGTCTGTAAAAATCAAGACGGTCCCCGGCGGCAAATCCCGGGTTGCCTCTATTTCCCGGGGAACCCAGGCGGTTTCGTAAAAAATGGCGTCGCCCTTCGGCGGGATATGCGATTTTTTCAGTGTAAAATTCTCTATGGCTATGGCAACTTCACCGGACGGATGCATTATGGTTATATCGAAAACGAGTATTTCGCCGCCCGTATTTTGACCCTCTTTCACCGTCACATAACTGTAAAACTCCGCGGGCAGAGGGCCGAATACCTTAACCTGCCGGTAGGAGAAGGGTAAATATTCGCGGCCTTCGCCGGCGGCATCAACCGCCAGCGCATTATCCAAAAGGGCGGGGTACAATATATAAGCTGATAATTCCGGATGGAAATCCGCGCCCATTTTTATATGGCTCAAGGTTTGTCCCTCGCCCCGGTAAAGCGCTTGAATATTATTCCAGCGCGGGCCGAATTGTATATGGGGGGCATTCCTGCCGTCGACGCCCGGATGAATAATTTTGCGGGGACACTTCTGTTTAATGGCGGCCAGATCGCATCCCGGCGGCAAAGTCCCGGCCGGGGGGAAAACTTTACCGGCGGCATGCATGATCCAATTACCGGAAGGATTTTCCGCCGTAACGGCTTTGCTTATAATGGAAAATTCATGATGATCGTTCACTTTTTTCAATACGGTCTGAACGGGGCGCGACTCCCCTTCCGCCAGTATTAACGGCTTAAGCATCACCAGGTCCCGTATCTCCGCCCGGCCGTCGGGAAAATATTTTTTAGCGGCCTCTAGGGCCATTTCCAGATAAGCCGTCCCCACCATCATGAATTGCCCATCCACCCGGTGCTCATTCACCACCCAATGAGTAGCGGGGCTTATATTAGTGACATAAATCTCCTGATCCAGCGATTCCGCCAAACAACTATCCAGAAGCGGCAATGAAAGGGATTTACCCGCTGTCATATTGTTTACGGCCGAATGACGCGCGCCTCCCTGAACCCAGCAGCGTTTACGTTCGAAAGGATAACCCGGCAGAGGCACCTTTTGAAAATCAGAGACGGCATATATTTCATCCCAATCGATACCCGCTCCTTTTACGTATAAGGCGCACAGAGCGGCCGCGTCATCCCTGTTCCTCAAGGCGCTTGCGGCATATGAAACCGTCTTTTCCTTCGCCTGCCGGGTAAGCTCCTTGATGTCCGCATCGGTGACTTCGTTTGTTTCGCGGTGCTTCTTGAGGAGCGGTATTATTTTATGCTCGCCGTAAAAAATGCCTTCAGCGGATACGATTTCCGGTGATTGGGATAAATAGTGAAGTTTGGCCTGTAGGTCTTCCATATCCTTTACCAGTAAAGCCAGGCGGTGGTTATAATGCCCCCGGCCCGTACCGGCCGTGCCGCAAATGTCCGCCGGAGTATAGCCCCGGTCTGTATTCAAGTATTTCCGATAGTTCCGGACAAGTTGTGATAAGACCGCAGCCGACTTGGCGGATAAAGCCAATATATGATACCTATCAGGGTTACAACCGGTTTTCTTTTTTTGCGGAGGGGCCTCCTCCAAAACAAGATGGCAATTTGTGCCGCTGAAACCGAATGAACTCACACCGCACCTGCGGGGGGCGCCTTCGGTCTCCCAGTCACGCAGCCGGTCATTGACATAAACAGGTGAGTTTTCAAAGCGAATCTGCCGGTTGGGAAGCTGAAAATGCAGCGTGGGCGGGATTTTCTTATAGCGCAAGGATTGAACGGCCTTGATCAAGCCGGCTATACCCGCCGCATTATCCAGATGCCCGATATTGGTTTTTACGGAGCCGATGGCGCAAAATTGTTTTCGTGCGGTATAGCGCTGAAAGGCCCTCAGGATCCCGTCGATCTCTATCGGGTCTCCCAATTTGGTCCCCGTACCGTGCGCCTCGATATAAGCGATGGTTTCCGGATCCACCTCCGCATCTTTCCAGGCGCTCACGATGACATCCTCCTGGGCTAGTACGTTGGGGGCCGTAATGCCGATGGATCTGCCGTCCTGATTTACGGCGCCGCCTTTGATAACGGCATGAATGTGATCGTTGTCTTTAAGCGCCTGCGCCAGGGGCTTAAGAAAAACCGCGGCCACCCCTTCGCCGCTGCCTGTACCGTCGGAACGGTCGTCGAACGCCCTGGTTTTCCCGTCGGAAGAATCTATGCCAAAGTTAAGCTGTCCCTTTAACGGCAGGAAATTAATTCGGACGCTGCCTGCAAGGGCCATCTCGCACTCGCCGTTCCGGATAGCCTGGCATGCGGTGTGAACCGCCACCAGGGCCGAAGAACAAGCCGTATCAATAGACATGCTGGGGCCGCGAAGATCCAGCAGATATGACAGACGGCTGGCGATGATGGGGGTAAGGTTGCCCGGGACTGCTTCGGACAAAGCATCCGGTTCCAGCGCCGCTATGAACTTTTTATAATCATAAGGCGCATCGGCCTCAAATCCTAGATAAACGCCGGTCCTGCTCCCGGCGAGTTTCCTTCCTCCATAGCCGGCATCTTCCATCGCCTCCCAGGCGGTTTCCAGAAACATTCTCTGATTGGGGCTTATCAATGCCGCTTCCCGGGGCGATAATTGAAAAAAGGCGGGATCGAATTTGTCGATTTCAGGCAAATAAGCGCCTCTGGCGTAACTTGGCGGGGCGGTCCAGGCCGCCGGGGCATTTTGCAAATAAATGTCCGTATCCTCCCGCCTGGTTTGCGGAAAATCATCGATACAATCAAGGCCAGCGGCTATATTGCGCCAAAATTCTTCCGCATCAGCCGCCATGGGCATGCGGGCGGCCATGCCGATTACCGCAATGTCTCTTACTGAGGTTTGTTGTATCTTGGCGGTATCCTCTTTCCGTACCCCGCGCAAGTTGATTTTTTGAAAATCCACCAAGGCTATCCCCCCAACCAATGATCTTTTGTGTGTAATTACTCGGAAAATAGAAGGTACCTGAAGGCGGGCCTTTGAAGAACCCCCTTGATCCCCCCTTGCCTCGGGGGGTCTTTTGCAACGCCAGACCCGCAAAAGCTATTTTCATCCTTTCGATTGCCCCGGCAAAGCGGGTAGGTGGCTACTTTAGCCTAAGGATACCCGGCGGCACTTCGACAAGCTCAGTGTCCGGCTGCCTTTGCAGGATTATCGAGCCTGTCGGAACGACCCTGCGACTGAGTATTTACCCTTATATCATCTAATGATATCCCCAAGCCATTCGCAATCGGAAAAAAGATGCTCCGTCCCCGTTTCGGTCAACACTTCCCTGAATCTTTCGGTTTGTTCCGCCGCCGGAGTTTTTTTGGTGAGAAAGACCGAGCGGAGCATATCCAGCGCCCTTTTCATTTGCTCTACGGCAGGTTTTTTTCCCGTTCTTTCCAGATCCATTTGCATCTGCAGGATCTCGCCGTAAGGTTTGCTTACCCCCTGCAAAAACTCATCGTCATTCCAGTTGAAATTTTTCGTGCATACGGCGATTTGCAGGCATTTTGTCACAACCGTATGAGCAAACTCGCGGTTCGTTCGGCTCTCACTCATATGGCCACCTCTTCCCCGGAAAGTTTATATTCATCCGTCAACATGCGCATTAACTGGCTGAATCCGTCGACGATTCCCTTAACCTTATCCCGGCGCAGGCGCTTGATGTTGTAATCGCAAACAAAACCGCACCCGTTTTCTTCCTCCGCCATTTCCAGGATAAAATCGAATACCTCCCGCGAGTTTATTTTCCCCGCCAGGCACTCCCGCCGGTAGAACAGAGGAAGGATTTCCCGGGCTTGCTTGGTTTGGCGCAACCCATCCGCATCATTTAAGGCATACACACTCTCTTCATCCTTATGCTGGAAATCATGGCGGATGGTTTGCCACAATACTTTAAAATCGCTGATCTGGCGCAGGTCGATCTCCATCGCAAAGGTTTCGTTCAGGTTTTCCACCGCCGTGTGCACGCGGATGACCTCTTCCCCGCTCAACTCTTTAAATAAATAGACCAGTATGGACAGGACAATATATGACACCGGCATTTTTTCCTCTCCAGCGACGGCTTGTAATTTGTCCCATACATCATCTTCCAGCCGGAATTGAAAAACCACCCCGGCGTTGTTTTCATTCTGCGCTGCGAAATAGTCGTCCGGCATGTTGAAGCCCCGCCATGTTTTTTGGAGGGCCGGTTTCCTGCTTTTTCCGTTGATGAATTCCGCCAGCTTGGCAACGGTCGTATAAGCGAAAAGATCCGTCATAGTTGTTTTGCCGGGATATTTTTTTTCCAGTTGGGCATGCATTTGTATTAAAAGGATGGAATTGCCGCCCAGATCAAAAAAGTTGTCCTGGCGCCCGATTCTATCCAGGCCCAATACTTTTTGCCATACCTCCGCCACATTTTCCTCCGCTTCATTTTCCGGCGCCTCATAAGCCGCTCCGGCTACGGCGGTTTTTTCCGGCTCCGGAAGGGCTTCCCTGTCCAGCTTTCCATTGGGCGTGTATGGAATATTTTCGACCGCCACAAAATGCGACGGCAGCATATAATCGGGCAATCGGGCGCTTAGATGAGCCCGCAGTCCGTTTGGGGATACCTCCCCCTCCGCCGCGTAATACGCGCAAATATATTTAGTGTTTAGCTGCTTCCCGGTTTGCGCTTGATAGCCGATGCGGCGGGCAAAAGTTTCCCAGGCCCGGGCCGGCACCCGGCAGGATAAATCCTCCTGTACGTTTTGGTCCGTCAAGTGCCCCAGGCGCTTTTCCCAGAACGTAGCGCCGCCGTAATAATGGTACCCTCTTTCCTGCAGGTGGTAGAAATCGCCGATCTGCTTGATGGGACAATTGGTGGAGTAGATGGCGTAATTTTTCCGGGTCTGCCAGTATTGGTCCTGGCGGTTTAAGAATTCCAGCATCTCCGCGTTGGTAACGTCGCAATACCTGTAAAAATCAACGAACTTCACGGCGTCATACACGGTTTTATCCTTGACGGCATCGATGTCCATACGCGCAAATATTTCTTGATCCATTTCCGCGGCGCTGCGCTGTAAATTCGCCAGTTCCTTTTCGATTTCTTTTACTTCCGCTATCCCTTGCCTGTAAAAAAGAAACAGTTTATTTTCAAGGATCTGCCCCCGGGAAAGCGTAGCTCCTATAACTAAATTGATCCCGTTTTTATAGGCATATTCTCCCGCCAGAGAAGACGAGGTATGGAAACAACCGCGGCAAACCGTCTGCGCCAAATCCAGACTGGCTTTAAAAATCTGTTCGGCGTTGGGATGGGTGAGCACAATATGGTCCGCGCCGGCCTTTTGCGTGATGCGGCGGATATTCTCCAAATCCGCTTTGGAAAAATATCCGTTGTCGTAAGTGGCGGCCAAAATGCGGTACCCTCTCGCCGCCAGCTGATATAAGGCATAGGCGGCTCCCCTTCCCCCGCTGTATAGCAGCAGACAGTCATACTCGCTTTTTTTCCGCTGATTGCAGCCGCGGATCACTTCATCCAGATCTTCCAGGTTCCGGAAATATTTTTCCATATAACTTCGATACAGGTCATACTGCCGGCAAATCTCGCAAATATTATCCTCGGAGAAACTTATACCGGGATAAGCAGAAGTGATCCCGCACTTTTTGCACGTCTGCGTCTCCCTGAACTTACGGGCGGCGTCTCTCACCACCACCGCGCAATCTTTTACCGCGGGATGATTTCCAAGTACGGCAGCAATTTCTCCGGGTTCAATACGGTAGCCGCGCAATTTGATCTGCTCGTCCACGCGACCGATAATTTCGATACGCCCATCCGCCAGCCGCCGCCCGACATCGCCGGTCTTATACAGCTTCCCCGGACCGAACGGATTGTCAACAAATGCAGCAGCGGTCTTGACAGGATTATTGATATACCCCCTGGCCACGCTGTCGCCGGCGATGCAGATTTCACCCGCGGCATTTATCGGCATAATTTGCATGGTTTTGGAAAGGATATAAAACTGGTTGTTGGCCACCGGTTTGCCGATAGGCACCGTCAAACCGGTGTCATCCGGATGCAGATATTCAAAACTATTGTTGATGGTGCACTCCGTAGGCCCGTAAGTATTTACAAGCTTCCCCTCAAAATGCCTTAAAAAAGCCCGCACTGTCTCCCTGCTCACCGGTTCCGCCCCGATCAAAAGCCAGGGCAATTTCAGACGCGCCCGCTCCGGACGGTTTTGCAGCAGGTAAACCATCGCTGTGAGCAGGGAAGAAGGGCAATACATCAGCGTCAATCCCGTATCATCCCGCATGAGGCGTAACAAAAACTCCGCATCCCGGCTTTGTTCGCTTGTAATCAGCTTCACCTGCGCCCCCACGTACAACGGCCAGAAAATCTCCCACACGGACGGGTCAAAGGTCAGGTTGGTCCGCTGCAGCACCGTGTTCCGCTCCTGCAAGGCGAATTCATCCTGCATCCAAAAAATACAGTTGTTGACCTGGCGGTGTTCCACCATAACGCCTTTGGGCCTGCCAGTCGAACCCGCGGTGTACATAATATAAGCCAGGTTGTCGGCTCCCGTCAGAGGAATTAGATTATCCTGTGCTTGAGCTGCGATGGCATCCTCCATATGCTCCAGGACAAAAACCTCGCGGACTAAGTCATCATCTTCCTTATTTTCCCGAAAAGCTATGCCGTCGATATTTTGCAGGATTTCGGGCGGAGGCAGCGTAAAATCGCCGGCGAGCATCTTTTCCAGCAACTCTGTTAAAGTAAGTTCCCCCTCACCCCTGACCACCAGATCCACATTTTTATCCAGGAGAATGGTTTCGTAATCGCTGGATGCATAAGGCCCGCCGGTAAAAACCGGGGCCGTAATGCCCCATTGCCTCAAAAGCGAGACCGTCTCATGGAAAAATTCCTTGAAATAAGTAAGGGTGCGGATGCATACTAAATCGGGCTGATATGCCTCCGCCAGCTCTTTTAATTCCGGGAAATTATCGAAGTCAATCCCGGCCTTGTAAATCCTACCGTCAATTTTGGCGCCGAAATGCTTTTTAAGATAGGTAAGCAGATAAAGGCAGCCCAGCGGCTGCTCGCTGACCTTATACAACATTTGATGGGAACTGAAATGCTGCGAAAGATCCAGAAAGAGTATTTTTTTCGCCCGCGGAGGCGTTCCCCGGGCTTCGGGCTTACGATCGAAAAGCGTATAAGCCTCCTCCGTATGCTGCGCATCTTCCGGCCAAACAAAATCATCGATCTCCGCAAAATCGACAACATCCGCCGCGCTGCGAATTTCCACCGGCAGGTAGGCGTTATACTTCTGGGCCAGGGCGGTTTCATCCAGAATTCTCATCTGCACGGGCAAGACCTTTTTTAATCTTTCCTTGGACAGAAAATACTCGTTCATGAAATCCGCCTGGTATTTCCGGGTGAAGCTTTTCGGGAAAGGCAAGGTTTCGGGCAGCTCATGAAACGCCCGGTCCCTCGATTTCAATATGTCGGCTTTCGCCACGCCGTGCCGCAGGGCGAAGTCCTCCATCTCGGTATTGGGAAAAATCTTCAGGATGTGAATATATGGAAAATGCAGCCATTTCACGCTTTTAATGAAATCCAGCGTCATCATGGCCTCTTCTTCCGTTTCCGTAGGGAAACCATGCATGGTGGCCATCTCCAGGATGACTTCCGGATGCCGCACGGCTATATAATCAACGACATTCTTGAATTTTTCCAGATTGAGGTTTTTCATCAATAACTTCTGCAGCCTGGGCGAGGCGGTTTCCAGGGAAAGGTTTATCCCGCGGGCGCCGGCCTCCACCATGAGATCAATATAATCGGGAGTGAGAATGTCGCCGCGCAGCCCGTTGGGAAAAAAGAGCTGGAGTTTTAACTTGTTTTGAATGATCATCCTGAATAAGCCGCTGCTGCTTTCCATATCCAGGTTGAAACAATCGTCGATCACGGCGAAGTTCCTGACGCCGTTTTGATAATAATAGGCAATCTCACCGTAAATATTTTCCGCGCTGCGCTGTACATGGTGCTTTGACCAAATTTTATGGCAATACAGGCATTGGTATGGACAGCCCCGCGTCGTCTGCAGCGAAATGCAATGGTTCACGCTGGCCATGCCAATCTTCCCTTTATACTTCGTAAGGTCGATTAAGGAACGGTCCGGCCGCGGCAAACCATCAAAATCTTCTATATGTCCGCGCGGGTTTGTGATACTCACGGAGGATCTTTTTCGGGATAAAAAGCCTTGCAGCGCGGTAAAAGGTATTTTATCCAGGAGAGCGGCATTAATGATCACCGCCTTTGCTCCCGCATCCTCCAGCATATACAGAACTCGTTCCTCCGGCAGGTAAGTGTCGATGGGCAGGTAAGCGCCGCCCGCCTTCAATATGGCGATAATACTCACCACCATTTCCAGGGAACGCTCCAACATCACTCCTACCACCGTCTCCGCAGCGACGCCCTTCTGGCGCAAATAAGCCGCCCATTGATTTGCCTTGCCATTTAATTGGCCGTAAGTAAGGGTTTGGCC
Organism: Bacillota bacterium; assembly: GCA_050260475.1. Taxonomy (GTDB): domain Bacteria; phylum Bacillota; class UBA4882; order JBLNCG01; family JBLNCG01; genus JBLNCG01. The sequence goes on along the minus strand of JBLNCG010000006.1, from coordinate 10,241 downwards.
GTCAAAACTTAAGGCGATGCGATCAGGAGTTTTGGCTGCCTGGCGCTCTATCAAGGAATGTATGGTTTCGGCGCGCGGGTATTCCTTTTGCGTACGGTTAAAAGCCTCCACCAACTGCTTTTTTTCTTCCGCGGGAATGATGTCCCATTGATCTATGGGAGCTTGCGGTTCCGCCAGGGCGAGAGTCGCCGCCTGGGCCAGTTGCCCATAAAGCCGCCGGATGGTTTCGGCCTCGTAGATCTGCGGATCATAGATAAACCGAAAGCCAATATTATCAAAGGTTGATATTACCAGGGTGAGATCGTAATTCGTCATCTCAAAGATGGAGCTCAACCTGACTTTCAGGATGCTGTCAGACAGCGTTTTATCCAAAGGATAGTTTTCAATGACAACTATGGAGTCAAAAAGCTCCAACTTTTGATCGATGGCCGCATGCGGCTTGATGGCGGTCAAAGGGGTGTTTTCATATTCATCCCGCGCGCGCAGAGAGTTTTCCAGGCGGTTGAATAAATCGTTCGCCGTTTCGCCGGATTCTCGCTTCACCCGAAACGGAGGGGTGTTGATAAACAAACCCACCATCTCTTCTATGCCCTTGATTTGCGGTATCCTGCCGGAAACAGTGGTACCGAAGAGAACATCGCTTGTATCGTTGTATTTTTGCAGCACTATACCCCACAAGCCGTACCAGAAAGCGGCCAAGGTTATATTCTTTCGTCTGGCAAAATCCCTGATTCCGGCGGTTAATTCCGGAGTAAACGAAACCGTATAATCCGCGGCCGTAGTCGCAGGCCTCTGCTTTTTTCTGTCTGCGGGCAAAAGCGTTTTGGTATCGAAACCCGCCAGATAATCGCGCCAATATTCAGCCTGAAGCCCGTCATCCCGGCTGCCGCACCATTTAATATACTCCCTGTATTTGTTTTTGCCGGACACGGCCGGTTCACGGCCTTGGGCATAGGCCTGATATGCCTGGAGAAATTCCTTAAGGATAATGCCGTTGCTCCAGCCGTCGTAGATGATGTGGTAACTGCTGACGACCATCTCAAGGGAACGGGATGCAAGAAGACAAAGCGATACACGGAAAGTCTCCTCCCGTATATCGAATTTTTTCCGGCGATCCTTCTTCTTTATATCCATCAAGGCCGCATCCTGCCGTGCGGGATCCAGCCCCGTAAGATCATAAAATTGGCACGGCGGCTCAATGTTTTTTAAGATCACCTGGATAGGTTTTTCCAGTTCATCCCAGCGAAAAATAGCCCGCAGCATCTCGTTGCTTTTAATTACAAAGGCCCAGGCTTTTATTACCAGCGGCATCTGAATGTCCCCCGTCAGCCGGAAGCTCATCTGCTCAAAATACAACTCGCTTTCGGGCTCTTGCAGGTAATGAAAAAGCATCCCCTCCTGCACCGGAGCCAGGGGCAAGATATCTTCCACATTTTGTTTGTCGATTTTTTTCGTTTCACTCATCTTAATCGCCTGCCTGTTCAATTTCTGCTTAATATCCGCCGGATTTCCTCCACGACGGTTTTGCCCTGCTCGAAAAGAAAGAAATGGCCGCCCTCCAGTTCGCGAAAACGGCAGCTTTTTGTGGTATACTGCCGCCATTGCAATACTTCTTCCCTGGTCACATCTTTATCGCCGGCGCCGTGGAAAATCGTCAGATCGCAGTCGATTTGCCTGTCTTCAGGCCTGAATTCGTAGGTTTCCAGAATTTGATAATCGGCGCGCAAGATGGGATAAAAAACATCCCATAATTCTTTATGGCCCATTACTTCCTGCGGCGTACCGCCTATCTCCATAATCTCCTTTTTAAATTGCTCCGGGGGCAGCGCATGTAAAGTTTTCCCTGTTTTTGTTATATGCGGGGGGTATCTTCCCGATAAAAAGGCGTGAACCGGCCCCTGATGATTTAAGGCCTTGATTTTGCGCGCCAGTTCATAAGCGAGCAGGCTGCCCATGCTATGCCCCATGAAAGCATAAGGACGGCTGTCCAGATCGTTCTTAAACCCCAGATACAGATCTTGGATGGTTTCCGGCAGACCGGTGTACAAAGGAGTGGTAAAACGCTTACCCCGTCCCGCTAATTCCATCGGAATCAGTTCGATATCCGGTTCCAAATCTTTTTTCCACTTCAGGTAAACCGATGCGGATCCGCCGGCGTACGGCAGGCAAAACAACCTTATATTCTTCATTTTTATAGCCTCTCGTATTTGTTTTTATGCCGTAATCTCCCCGTGCTTCTCATTTTGACCCCGGACTGTTTCTTCGATGATTTTTCCCAGTTCCATTTTGATAATCCGGTCAGCCACATGAAAATAACGATCATCATGCGTAATAACCAGAACCCCTTTACCCTGGCGCTTTAACTCCGGCAGCAAATCATAATAAAAGAATTTACGGAATTCCGGATCTTGATCCGCAGCCCATTCATCGAACAGATAAAACGGCCTTTCCTCTAAATAGCTTATCAATAGCGCCATCCGTCTTTTCTGTCCGGCGGAAAGCTTGATGGTGCTGAATTTTCCTTCAATAATCTCCAGCTTGTCCTGTAGACGCAATAATGCGAGATATTCTCTAATTTTGCCCCGCTTTTCCTCATAAGACACGCCGTAGAGCTTCTCAAAAAGGTAAAAATCACTGAAAACCGCGGCATAATAGTGATTTAAATCATCCGCGGCAACCTTTGCACCGTTGAGAAAAACATCCCCCGCATCGGGCCTGGACAATCCGGTGAGAAGCCTGGCCAAAGTCGATTTACCGCTGCCGTTGCCCCCGGTGATGAAAACTATTTCGCCGGTTCTGACCTCCAAATCCAGCGGACCTACCGTGAAAGTCTCGGCGTTTTGAGCGAAATACCTGTATATCACCGCCTGTAAACTTACGCGCAGCTCTTTACCGGATATAATATCCCCCTGATTTCCGGTTTGGTTATCCTCCATCTGGGATATTTCGCGGCATAAGCCATTGATTCTATTCCAGCTGATTTTTACCTGGATTAAGCCGGGAATGCTGTTTAATATGGCGTTTACCGGTCCGGTTACATACAAGAAAACAAAAATGAAACTGCGCAGGGTGTAATTCTGGATGTTTTTAAAAAACAGGGGGAAGAAAAAAGCCACTATCCCGATGACTATGGAAAACAACAGCTCACCCATGACATAAACGTTGGCAAACCTGGCCTCGCCTTCCATACGTTTTTGCATATAAGTCCGGCAGCTTTCCCGCATATCCCCGTGAAATTCCCGCCGTTTTCCGGCATGCAGGCGCAGTTCCTTAAAGCCGCCCGTCAAGTCGTGGATGAATTTGAAAAAGGTGTTTTGAATGTCGCGGGTTTGTTCCCATAACCGGTTGGCGGTCCGTCCGATTAGAAAATACAGGCCTGCGGCGCAAAAGATTACCAGAATGGAAAGCAACAACCCGTAGAAATTGATCAACCCCAAATATACGAAGCAGCACAGCAGGGTAACCACATTAGTGGCGCCTGTAATCACGATGTTTGCGAAATTGCTGACGGTTTCCGTATCATTATTCAGGCCGGCATATATTTTGCCGCTTTCCATCCGATCCAGCCTGTCGTAAGGGGTTTTTAGAATCTTCCCCAGCAGTTCCATCCTTTTTTCAAAGACCAGGTTATTGGTGATTTCTATCAAGCGCGTTCTTACCTGCCGCTGCCCGTAAACGTAGACGGCAATACCCATTAAAAAATACGGCAGCAAGCCGCTTTCCCAGGGATCGCGGCGATTTAACGCCTCGTTGACCAGAAAAATCAAAAAGGCGTTGCCGAATCCGCTCAGCAAACTCAGGACAACCAGCAGGAAATACGGCCGGTCTTTGGGTTTCGGAAAATAATACAACAGGAGAAAGTATAGATATAATAAAGAAGCGCCCGTCACTATCAATCTTACGGCGGTCATGAAACTCGGGGGCGCCCATACCGCCACGAAGTCCCAGTTCAAACGCCAAAACAATACATAGGGCGTTTTATAAACAATATAGCAAAAACCTGCCATGAAAACCATGGAGCCGATTAGGCATAGAAAACCTTTGAAACCTTTACCGTTAAAATTCCTTTGCTTTCTGACAATTTGGACGAGTCCCGCCCCAATACACCAGATGATCATTAAAATGAAAGGTATGGCAAAGCATATAACCGCCGCGGAAAGATTATCCAGGTTTTTGTAAATATCGGCCCGCGGTTCGTCTATTTTCTTGCCGCGGAGTATCCGCATCACGCCTTGCCCAATGGCTTCGGTATGGCTGGAGTTTAAATTGGCCAGCACGGCCAGACCGATTTTTTCCGCAGGCCGCAGGATCATAAAGGAGGAGAAATTGGGATTGTTGCCGCCGTGGGAGACTTCCCCTCCGCCGCTTTGATAGACATACCACCCGGCGGCATATGAACCGCCGCCGGCGCCGGGGGACACAGTGCGGTCCGGCTGCCGGGAGAGAAGTATAAGGTCCCGGTATTTGTGCGGTAAATTTATTGACCCCAGTTGAATGGCCAACCACCTGCTCATATCCGCCATATTGCTGGCGATATAACCGGCCGGCGCGTTGCCGCGATAAACAGGGGCGCTATAAGGCAGCGCATGTAAAAAACCGATCTTATACCCGGCGGCCATATGCTCCGGCGCCGCCTTTTCGGACAAACAAGTATGATAGAGACCCAAAGGCTGAAAAACGGCATTTTCCATATATGTCTCATAGGTTTTACCTGTGGCCGCGGAAATGATCAGACCGAGTACATCATAGTTCATACTGGCGTAAAGGAATTTTTCTCCCGGGTAATCCGCCAATTCTTTATTCAGCAAGGTTCTTACGGCAGTCTCCAAGGCAAGCCCGCTTTTGTCTCTGGGTATGCCGGCGATGGTTTCAAAAGGTATGCCGCTGGTTTGATGCAGCAACTGCTCAATTGTGATATCGACTTCCATGCCCCGGTATTTCATGCGGAACCAGGGAAGATGTTTGCGTACCGGATCTCCCAGTTTAAGCAAGCCTTCTTTTTCCAGCTGCAGGACAGCCAGGGCGGTGAAGGCCTTGCTGTTGGAACCCAATTCAAATAAGGTATCGGCCGTGACGGGCCGCCTGTTTTTAATATCCGCAAAACCGAAACCCTTGAAATAAGTATCTTTCCCCTTCATTACCACCAGAGCCAGACCGGGTATTCTCCCCTGCCGCATCTGTTTCTTTATGAATTCGTCTATTTCCCCGCATGACGGGAAAGAGGCTGCCTTTAATCCGGCCGTTCCTTGGCCTGGACAGACTGCCGGACGTGTTGAAAATAACAGCATAAAAACTATGATGATCGCAGGAAAAAATCTTCTCAAAACCCCCATAAGCATGCTCCTCCCGGCGAACTGACGCAAATTGCTCTATGTGAAAAGCTTATCGAGTTCCGTTTGAGATAAATTGACGCCGGTAAAATCGGAAGGCGTAAAATCTACGCCGTCTTTGGTGCGGCAATGCTCAATGATCTCCCGTAACCTTTTTATATATAGCTTGCTGAAACCGGTAATTGTTTCCGTTTTGAAAAGGCTTTTGCTGTAAGTCATGGAGATCTGCAGCCGTTTATCGCCAATCCACGCGATGATATCTATTAAAGCCGTAAGATGGTTGCCGATATCGCTGTCGCGGCCGGTATTTTCCCCGGTCAATCTCAAGCCGGAGCCGGGGAAGCCCGCATCCAGGTCACCCAAATAATTCAATCTGACCTGCTTTGGCAGCTCCCCGGGTATTTCGCCGGTTAAATAGTTTAAAATCCCGAAACCAATGCCGTGGTTGGGTATACTCCGCAATTGCTCCTTGAGCTCCTTGATTTGATCCGTCAGGAGCGGCTGTGAAATGAGAAGCCGGACCGGGTAAATGCTGGTGAACCATCCCACCGTCCGGGAAACATCGACTGCGCCCGTCAGATCTTCCCGACCGTGGCCTTCCAATTGGATAATGATATCGCGTTGCATGGTGAAATCGGAGATCGCCGATGCCAGGGCGATGATTAAAAGCTCATCGGTTCTTGTATTATAAGCCGAGTTCGCCCTGGAAAGCAATTGCCCGGTTTCTGCGGCGGACAAACATTGCGTAATGGTTTTGCCGGACATGACCGTATCATCATCACTTAAAAAATCCGCCGGAAAAACAAACCCGGACTCAATCGTCCATCGCCAGAACCCTTTTTCCTGCCGACTTATTTCCCGCCCATAATCCTGCAGCTCCTTAGCCCACTTCTGCATGGAGCAGGTTTTCGGCGGGAGGACAAGAGCGTCGCCGTTTTTTGCCTGGGCCAGCAGGGTTACCGCATCTTCGCAAATAATGCGCCATGAAACCGCGTCCGTTATCAAATGATGCGCGGTAAACAATATTCTTTGACCGCGCCGGGGACCGAGCTCGAAAAGGCCGGCCTTAAACAGCAATGACTTCTCAATATCCGCGCCGGCTTTGATGCTTTCACCGATTTTCTGCAAGCGCAGGTCTTGGATTTCATCGGGATAAGCGGAAAGGTCATGCAACTGTATCGGATATTCGGATTCAAGGTGGTCATCGTTATAATACAGCCTGCCCGACTCCGGATTATAATTACAGCGCAGCGCATCGTGATGACTGATTAGCGCCCGGAGAACCCGTCGCAATTCCGGGGAAGTGACGGATTTTTCAGGTTTGAGGAGCACTGTTTGGTGCCAATAATTGATGTTCGCCTGTTTTTGAGCAAAGAACCACGCCGTTATGGGCGTATTTTCTAGATGTCCCCGGCACGGCTCCTGGTCAAAACTGTTAGCATCCTCCATCCCGGTGATCTGCCGGGCCATCTCCCGCAATACAGGATGGGACAAAATGTCCCTGACCCTGATCTGAAAGCCTTCGTCATGCAATTTGGCCGCAATCTGAATGGCCTTGATGGAGTCTCCCCCCAGATGGAAAAAATTGCTATCCATATCCATATGATCTATCTGTAAAACAGCCCGCACGGCCGCAGCCAAATTCACTTCATTGGGCCCGACAGGGGGCGCTTTACCGCTGCCTTCATCGGCCGCTTCCGGCGGTCCGGGCAACCGCCCGCGATCAACCTTTCCATTGATATTTAAAGGGATCTCCGGTAAAACCATAAAACAGGAAGGTATCATGTATGAAGGCAGGGACCTTGTTAAAAACCGGCGGAGATCCGCCTCGGAAACCTCGTGTTTTACTTTTAAATACGCACAGAGGTATTTCCCCCGTTGGGCGTCTTCATAATCAAGCACCACGGCCTCTTGTACCGCCTCATGCAGGAGGAGGCATCTTTCGATTTCCCCCGGTTCGATGCGGTGGCCGCGGATCTTGACCTGGCAGTCGATCCTTCCCAGATATACCATCTTGCCGTTGTCCAAAAGGCAGGCTTCATCCCCCGTCCTGTACATCCGCAAACCCGGTACAAATGGGTTTTCCATAAAACACTCCCGGGTTAATTCCGGACGGTTCAGATACCCCCTGGCGACTCCGTCGCCAGAAATATACATCTCTCCCTTTTCTCCGGCCGGAACAGGGTCTAAATTCCGATCCAGTATGTATATTTGAACATTGTCGGCCGGCACGCCGATTGGCACCGACAAGCCTTGATCCTCATCGAAATCATACCGGTGAATCATGCAGCCCACTACTGTTTCCGTAGGGCCGTATTCGTTATATATCTCTATCCCGCCGCCAAACTGCCTGTAAATGGCCGCGGCCAGACTGACCTTAAAATCTTCCCCGCCGACAATAAATTTTTTTATGGAATTATTTTGATAAGTTCTGTCTTTTAACAGGGATAAATGAGCGGGAGTAAGTTTTACGATATTTGCCCGATTGTCCCGGCAAATCTTATATAAGACAAATTCTCCGCCGTCATCCCGGTAAATGATAATCCTGTTGCCGCTGATTAACGGAGTAAAAATAGAGGTGACCGTAAGATCAAACGCCAGGGAAGAATAGAGGGCGAAACTTTCATCTCCCCCGCCGAGATAAGTGTTTTTTGCCCACCAGATATAATTCACCAGCCCCCGGTGCTCGATCATCGTTCCTTTCGGTTTTCCCGTAGAACCCGAGGTGTAAATGACGTAAGCCAAATCCTGCGGTCGGTTACATGGCGCCAAATTACCCCTCTCATACCGGTCAAAAATCTTTTCGTCTAGGGTAAACACTCTTCCCCCCCAGGCAAAAGGCAGATCCTGTCCGGGATTTGTCAGAAGGATGGAAACATCCGCATCATCAAGCATATAGCGGATTCTGTCCGCTGGATATCCGGGCTCGACGGGCAGGTAAGCAGCCCCTGCCTTCAAGATGCCAAGGATGCCTATAAGCATTTCCATGGAATGTGTGACGGCAAGGCCGATGATGGTTTCCCGTCCCGCCCCCTGTTCGCGCAAAAACCTGGCCAGTTGATTGGCTTTATGATTCAGTCCGGCGTAAGTGAGAGGCTGCCGTTCAAACTCCAGGGCTGTTTTATGCGGGGTTTTTTCCGCCTGCTCTTCAAAAAGCCGCAGGACGGTTTTATCCCGGGGATATACGGCGGAAGTCCGGTTCAATCCGTAAATCAAACGCTCCCTCTCCGCCGGGGATATTAAACTGATATTACCTATCTTGAGATCCGGATACGACAAAATCTGTGATGCCAAGTTGGTAAAAAAGGTATGGATCCTCTCGATTTGCGCATCGGTATAATCGCTGATTTTATAATCAAAATCCAGGCTGATGCAGCCCGCGCCGGACCATTCCTTGATGACAACCTGCAAGCTATAGATTTGATTCCCGCAATAAAAATCCCGGTTTTCAACGGGCGCCCCGTTTAATGTATCGTTGAGTTTGGTATTATAATAATTCACGTATATTTGAAACAAACCGTCGTAATCTTTTTGCTTCAGGGCCAGATCCTGCGCAAGCATATCGTAGGGGTATTTCTGGTGTTGATAACAATCAAGCAGTTCCCGGTTCACCTTGCGGATGAATTCCATCGCTGTATCATCCGCGGCGATGTTGATCCGAAAAGGCATGGTACTGGTAAACATGCCTACTGTAAGCCTTTCTTTTCTTCCCGTCCTGTTGAGTACGGGTATGCCAATGACGACATCCCTTGTTTGTCTGGTTTTGCATAGATAAAGCAGCAGGACGCCGACAAAAAAAGTATTCAGGGATATCCGGCGGCCGGCTAAATACCGCCGGATTTCTTCGGATTGCCGTATGTCGAAAACGAAAGATTTTCTTTTCCCCCGGATCTGCTCCGGGTTTTGCTGACGTAAGAAATCTTCCGGCAATGCCGCAAACTTTTCCAGCCAGTATCGCTTATCTTCCGTAAACCGCCTTGAAAAAAAATACGCCCGCTCCCGGTCGATACTTTCCAGGTAGGAATACCCCGCCTCTTCACCGGGGGCTTCGCCCCGGCTGAATTCCATATACGCCCGGCAGATTTGTTCCGTCATGATATTGATGGACCAGCCGTCAGCCACGATATGATGAAATCTCACGAAGTAACCGTTATCTTGTTCATCTATCTTATACATGGCAAAATAGAACAGGGCGGTATTTATAAGAGGGAATACTTTTTTACTTTCCATTTCGAACCATTGCTCCCAGGCGGCATGGGGATCATTCTCCGCGCTGAAATCGAAGAAGCTTATTTTTTCGGGCAAATCTTCGCTTACATATTGCCACGCTTCCCCCTGAGCTTCATAAAGCCTTAGACGCAGGCCCTCATTTCTCCTGATAAACAGGAGGATGGCTTTTTCCAGGTGCGTGAAGTCGACGCGGCCCTTGATCCCGACGGCGCCTCCGATATTATGCAACGAAGTATCAGGGTATATCTTCTCGATGTACCAGATCCGTTTTTGCGGATGAGTCAAAGGATGGGATTTTTTTCCGATCAATGTCATTCCACCTCGTCTATGGTAAAAACCTCCCGAAAAGAACGCATGAGCCGCCGGCGGTTTTAATCCGATGCTCAATGCGAGCAATTTGCGTTGTTATGATAATTTTACGTTCTTGCCAAATATCGATAGCCTAATGGTAGCCATACACTATATTTAGTGGCAAGACCTTGAATCAAGGCAACAACGCAATTGCCTTGCTTAATAATGAAGTTGACAATTATTCTTTATATAATAACTATAAATAATTCTGTTTCCGTTATTAATTTCCTTTCTTGGAATTACATTAATTGTAAGCGTCAAATCCCTCCCACATTCAAAGGCGCCAAAATAAATGAGATAATATTCCTAAAAACCTTAGCAGGGGGATAT
>JBLNCG010000005.1:0-37895 GCA_050260475.1 Bacillota bacterium | reverse complement strand
TCAACTGTTTTTCAAGGAGCAGAGAAAATAACTACCTCAATTATTCCAATTAGCTTTAGGCTTTCTTTTCTTGGAGTTTAAACTGTTGCTTAATAAGCTTGGCTTTTCACAACGCTTTTAGAATTAAGGTAACAACGCAATTGCCTCGGGTTGTCTCCATCTTTAGGATATTAACCCTTACTTTTCATTTCCGGGATTGCGTATTGATCAAAACAACGGCAATATTGGAATTGGTGAAATTGCCGGCCTTATCGAACACCCTTACATAGATATTATATTTATGCCCGCTCAGGGCTTTCAAGTTGGCATCCCATAAAAATTTATACCTTCCGTTTTCCTCCTCTTTCTTCACCTCCACCGTCATCATCAAAGTATCATGGTTTGTAACGCAATCATGCGCCCAGATCTCGAATTTATCCAAAGGATATTGCGGATTGGCAGCGTAAGCCTCCACCTCCACCTCTACCGTCCCGGAATAAGTACTTTCCCCGACCGGTTTGATCAAAAGCGCGGAAGGGGTATTGTCCACCCGGAGAATTACCGGGGCGGCGGTGAATTCGTTCCCCGCGGAATCATAGATAACGATATACAGCTCATATCGCCTCTGGCTGTGCGAAGTCTTATTGGTGTCCCAATAAAGAAGGTATATTCCGTTGGGACTGGGAGCGTCAACCGCCAGTTCGGCAACGATTTTTTTAATATTGGTCGCCGTATCGGCGGCCCACAATTCGATGCGGCATACCGGAAAATCAGGGCTGGCCGGATAAGCCTCCACTTTTACCTCCACATTCCCTGAAACCGTGTCGTTCAATATAGGGTCCAGAACCGCTCCGCATGGGGAGTTTTTTACCCATACACAGACGGAAGGCGAATTTGCAGTATTGCCGTATGAATCGGTGACTGTAATATATAAATAATACCTGTGGCCGTTTTGCGCTTTCTGGTTGGTGTCCCAGATGAATCTATACTTCTTGTCCGCGCTTTCCTCCGCAATTTTCCTGCTCTCCATAAGTATGGTGAAGTTTAGATTTTCATCGATGCCGTAAAAATCAATTTTTCGCACCGGAGCCAGAGGGCTGGCGGAGCAGGCTTCTACCAGCACTTCCACGTTTCCGGAAGCGGTATATTTGTCCTTCGGAAAAATGATCGTGGCCCCAGGCGTATTGTCTACCATCAGAAAGATGGGTTCGGAGTTGTAAGTGTTGCCGGCGGTATCGGAAACTGCCGCATACAATTCATAACGGCGATTATTGCGGGCCTGTGCCAATGTATTCCAGGTAAATATATATTTTTTTTCGATGTTCCCGCCTTGCACCGGACGGCTTTCCAGGATTGTCGTTATATCGGCGTTTACATCACAGGCATAAAGCTCGATTTTCCGAAGGGGAAAATCAGGGCTGGCCGGACCGGCGCTGACCGTGATGGACACCTCGCCGAACACGGTGGTGAAACTAGCCGGAGCATCTATGGATGCAGAAGGCGCGTTGCTCACCGCCACATAAGCGCTGGTGGAAACACAACTATTGCCGGACGCGTCGAAAGCCTTTACGAATGCATAATACTTGTGCCCGTCGACAGCCTGGGCGTTGGTGTTCCATCGGATTTTGTATTTGTTGTCCGCGGCCGGGACATCGATGGACATGGTTTGAACAAGGATGTTTTTGCCGGTGGCCTCATCCATGACCCAGAGTTCGATTCTCTCCAGCCCATATGCCCGATTAGCCGGGATCGCCTCCACCAGGATGTCCACCAGTCCACTCACCCGGGTATTGTTCAAGGGAAAGATAATTTGAACGGACGGAGTATTATGCACAGTTACATATATAGTAGGGGATCCCAGACAATTATGGCTCATGTCGTAAGCCCGGACAAAAAGATAATATCGTCGCCCGGTTTCAGCCTGGGTGTTCGTATGCCACATGAAAAAATATTTGCAATCCTTGCTCAGGCTGTCGACAGTCTGCTCCGCGAGCATTTTGACGGCGTTGGTGAACTCATCGTAAATCCACAACTCCAGACGGTGCAGGTCGATTTTCCGGGAATCCGCGTAAACCACCACCGGGACATCCCCGTTCAACGTTTGGCCGGCTTCCGGGCTTACGACATATACGTCGGATGAAGGAGGAATCGCGGTGATCTTAAGGCCGGCCTGCAGTTTTTTACCGTTGCTCAATATTACCGACACTACGGATGTATATACCCCCGTCCGCAAATAGGTATAAGAAGCCATCGGTACTACAAAACCCGCATCTGTTTTTCCATTATTGTCAAAATCCCAATAATATCTAGTCACCGTCAAGCCTTTGGCCAATTTGGGCACAGCTTCGAATCTGACGGTCAAAGGCGCATTTCCCCGGGTAGTGCTGGCTTTGAGGACGATTGTATTCGAAAGGGACTGTGTCTGTATTTTTTGCGCGATATCAATTCTGGCGGCCAGAAGATGGAAATCCGGATCCGTAAAAACCGGCGCCGCCATCAATATGGGCAGCAAGAAAGAAACGGCCCGCCTCCTTATCTGGTACATACAATCATTCCTTCCTTACGATATCTCCCGCAGCCTTTCCTGCACCCTTTTCAGCTTCTCACGACAGTCTTCAAGCTTAATCCGCTCTTTATCGACAACTTCCGCGGGAGCTTTTCCGGTAAATCCCGGATTGTCCAATTTTGTCTGCAGCCTGGAAGCCTCGGTTTCCAGGTTTGCTTTCTCCTTACGCAGGCGCGCCGTCTCTTTTTCCAGATCCACCAGCTCCGCCAGGGGCAGATAAATTATAACATCCCGCGCAATCGCGGCAGCCGTTTTTTCAGGTTTATCCGACGGGTTCCGCATAAAATGGCTTTGCGCCAATCCCGCAAGCGTCCCAATTAGATCGATGTTTTCCCGGAGGATTTTCAAAGCTCCGGAGTCTCCCCCGAAATAGGCGTCCACTTTTTTCCCGGGCGGCGCATTGAATTCAGCCCTGGTGTTGCGTACCGCCTTGACGGTTTCCATGATTTGAGCCATTTCCGCCTCCGCCTCCTCATCCAGCATTTCCGGATCCGCCTCGGGCCACGGCGTGGTCATGATGGATTCGCCCTGATGCGGCAGATGCTGCCACAGCTCTTCGGTAATGAACGGCATAAAAGGATGGAGCAGGATCAGAGTACGGCTCAAGACATGGGAAAGCACCGCCTGCGCGGTCTCCCTGTCCGTCCCGGAAGCGCCCTCCTTGAGTCTGGGTTTGGCCATCTCGATATACCAGTCGCAGTATTCATTCCATAAAAATTCGTATAGATGGGAAGCGGCGGATCCGATGTCATACCTTTCCAACTTTTCCCGCACCCCGCCGGCTGTCTTTTCCAGCCTGCTTAAAATCCAGCGGTCCACCGGCGCCAGGGGCAGGTCGCGGAGTTTTTTACCCGCTTTAAAACCATCCAGATTCATCAGCACGAAACGAGTGGCGTTCCAGATTTTATTGGCAAAATTGCGGGACCCCTCCAGCTTCTCCGGATAAAACCGCTGATCCTGTCCAAGGGTGGTGCCGGTGGCCAGGGTGAAGCGCAAAGTGTCGGCGCCGAATTCATTGATGACTTCTATCGGATCCACATTGGTTTCGGGCCGGGATTTGCTCATTTTTTTACCGAATTTGTCCAAGACCAGGCCATGGATGAGGACTTCATGAAAGGGCTCCTCTTTCATGGCCTCCATCCCCATGAAGATCATCCGGGCCACCCAGAAGAAAATGATATCCCTGGCGGTGACCAGCACGGAGGTGGGGTAAAAATATTCAAGAAGATCGGTTTCCCCGGGCCAGCCGAGAGTGGAGAACGGCCAAAGAGCCGAGGAAAACCATGTATCCAGCACATCCTGGTCCTGGGTCAGGCGTTTGCCGCCGCATACGGTACAGGCCGACGGCGCTTCCCGCGCCACCAATTCAGCCTTGCAATCACCGCAGTACCAGACGGGAATGCGGTGCCCCCACCAGAGCTGCCGCGAAATACACCAGTCGCGGATGTTTTCCATCCAGCCAAGATACACCTTGGTAAAACGCCCCGGAACGAATCTGACTTTGCCCTCCTTGACTACCCGGATGGCAGGTTCAGCCAGAGGCTTCATTTTCACGAACCATTGTCTGGAGATCAACGGTTCTATCACGGTATCGCAGCGGTAGCACTGGCCCACCGCATGCCTGTACGCCTCTTCTTTTTCCAGAAATCCTTCGGCGGACAGCCGGGCTAAAAGGTTTTTACGGCACTCGTAACGATCCTGTCCCTGGTATTGTCCGGCATCCGCAGCCATCTTCCCCTGCAGATCGATGACCGTAACCTTCGGCAGATTATGCCGGAGCCCCATCTCGAAGTCATCGGGATCATGGGCGGGGGTTACTTTCACCGCGCCGGTCCCAAAGGCCGGATCCACAAATTCATCAGCGATCAGCGGAATTTCCCGGTTTGCCACAGGAAGGATCAACATCCTGCCTGCCATGCCGGTATATCGGTTATCCGAAGGATTGACCGCCACAGCCGTATCTCCCAGCATGGTTTCAGGCCTTGTAGTGGCTACCGTCACAAAACCGCCGCCGTCCGTAAACGGATATTTGATATACCAGAGTTTGCTTTCCTTCTCCTCATGCTCCACTTCAATATCGGAAATAGTGGTATGACACCTGGGGCACCAGTTGATGATATATTCGCCCCGATAAATGAGCCCCTTTTCATATAAGCGGACGAAGATTTCCTTCACCGCCTCCGAACAACCCTCGTCCATGGTGAAACGCTCTCTTTCCCAGTCGCAGGAGGAACCGAGTTTTTTCAATTGCCCGGTGATGGACCCCCCGTATTTCTCCTTCCAAGCCCAGGTACGCTCCAGAAACTTTTCCCGGCCGAGATCGTATTTGGTCAGACCTTCTTTAGACAAACTTTCTTCCACCTTAGCCTGGGTGGCGATGCCGGCGTGATCCGTGCCGGGCAGCCACAGGGTATCATATCCCGACATGCGTTTCCAGCGTACGAGGATGTCCTGTAAAGTATTGTTCAAAGCGTGTCCCAGGTGCAGGATGCCGGTGACGTTCGGAGGCGGGATCACGATGCAGTAAGGTTTTCTTTTCTTTTTGATCCCGGCGTGAAAATATCCCTTCTCCTGCCAGAAGCTGTACCATTTATCCTCAATTTCCTTGGGGCTGTACGTTGCGGCTAAAATTCCGCCTTCTCCCATGCTGCTCACTCCTTGACTTTTTCATTTCATACTGCATATTTTTCGCCGGCGTTTACCGGCAAAATAAAAGACCTTCCATCCAATAAAGGACGAAAGGTTCTCTTCCGCGGTACCACCCTGTTTCCCGTAGGCTCTTTGGACTATAACGCAAGTCAGCGGCCGGCCTTACTGACTTTCTGGCCGGCGGCTTCCGGGCGACCTTTTGCCGTTTCACCTTTTCGAAAGCTTTCACCGCAAGGCTTTCCTCTCTAATAAAGGAACCCGGCATACTCCTCCCGTGCATCGCCTGAGATTTAAATTTGATAAAAGTATATCACAATGCAGGACATGATGCAAGTAAGCAATTTGCGTTGTTATGACGATTTTACGTCTTGCCACTAAATATCGACAGCCTAATGATAACTGTTTACACTATATTTAATGGCAAGACCTAGCTTTAAGGTAACAATGCAATTGCCTTAAGTGAAAAGGTTCATATATTGATAATGTCAATAGGCATTATCATGCGGCGTATGGTTGACGGAGCCTCCCACCCGTTGCGGATATTATTTTACGCCTTTATCTTTCTTTTTTATCCGGTCTTTTTGTCCTGTCGGCGCTGTTTTGCCCTGCAGAAAAGCATAAGTTGAGGCTATTGCCAGCGCGCAAAATATCTGCAGCAGCCAAGATTTACCTTTAGCATCAAGCCGTATTGCGGGAAAGGTTATACCGGATTTGTTCCCGGCATTGCCGGCGCCAGTATTGTTGATTTCCGCAGGGCTGTCATCTTCCGCCGCGGCCGGGGCGTCCAGAAGATGAAATCCGGCGGGCGCTTTTTTTAATTCCGTAAGTCTTACATCATCAAAATAAGCCGCGCCCATGACTTCATTGCACCAAAATCCCAGCCGAACGGCAACTTCCACAGTTTTATGCCTGGGGTGGGTTTTAAAACTCATGGAGATATGCTGCCAGTCTTTTATTTCATTCCGGATTTTTTCATGTACAAATCCGCCCACAATGCATACGTTGGCTCCCACATTCGCCGCGGGCCGAATATTCGCCCCTTTTATCCAGGCGGATAAACAATAAAACCTGTTTGGTTTGACCTTGACGTTTTGAGACAGGAATACATCATTCGGCTGGTCGCCGGTGATGATTTTGAGAGCGTATTTCCCCGCATGTTTAATATTTTTTTCTATTTCCAGGCTATACCCGGGACGGCTGCTGCCTGTCCGCCATCCAAACAATTCCTGTTCGAAGCCGGGATTCTTAAGGAGATTTTTATCCGCCCCGGCTACCCCGCTTATTACGGAAACCGCTATAAGCAACAGGAACGGAAATATATATTTTTTAACCGTACTTTTCATGCAGGCAACTCCTTTATCGGTTCAACTTTCACATATATTTATCGATTTACCGGTTAAAAAAGGTAAGGGGTTTCATTATTAATCGTATGATATTTGAGCTTTTCATCCAGCAGCCGGAGGGCAAAATCACTTACTAAAGACGGTTCCAGCGTTTCCAGGCATAAATTGCGGACACACCGTGACTTTTTATGATTATATGCGGATATGCAAGGGCTGCAATGAAAAAACCGGTATAATATAACGCATTTCCCGACAGGCCCGTAGACATAAGGAGAATCAGTGCTGAAAAGGCCCAATATCCTGCAGGACGTCATCGATGCAAAATGAAGCGGGCCGTTGTCATTACCGATCAACAGCGCGGACATACTCATCAACTCGAGCAATTCCTGCAGGGAAGCCGTCCGGGAGCAAAAGTCAACGCATCTTTCATCATTAACCATGCCGGCGATCCAAGCGCAGGTTTTCTCATTCTCTTTAACTCCTATAAGTAAAAACAAGCATGAAGGCCTTACCGCTAAAATTTTTTTTACGACCGCAACATAATTCTCTTTGGGATAATTGCGCACAGACAAGTTTTTACCCACATCGGGGGATAGTAAAATCAGTTGTCTCCCTTGAAAGTCGGGATAACAGGTCCTTATCTTTCTTTCGACCGCCTCGCGGACATCATTTTGGCTATGATAAACGGGTAAATCCTCTTCGGGAAGGTTGATACCCGCCTTATAATTGGGATAATCGATTTTTTCATAAAGGGCGGTCATTACCAGCGCCAGATAATTCCTGGTGATGTGCATGTTCTGATTGAAAGCAACCCGATAATCATAAAAAGATCCGCGATATAATCCTTCGTGCTCATAACGATGAAAGCCCGCTTTATATCTTGCGCCGGTTAAAAATACGATTATGCTGGAAATCCGCATGAACAGTTCAAAATCGATAGCCAAATCGATTTTCGCCGATCTCAGCCGCCAGATTTTCCGCAGAAGCGAAGCTGCGAACTGTAAAAGGTTACCGCTCTTGATGGAAAGAATATTTTCCCGGGGCAATACGTTTAGGATCTCCCAGGATTGTCTGACCGAATCCGTACAAAGGCAATAAATATTGACATCCTGCAATTTTTTTTGCACGAACCGTATGGCGGGGTATGCCATAACAGCCGCGCCCATCTCAAACAACTCCACCACCAGGACATTCTTTACCGCGGCTTTTTTATTTTTCCGGCGGAAGACATTTAACAGAGAAAACAGCATACAAACCGGCCCGCCGATATTTTTATCCAAGCTGCGTATTAATCCGGAATCCATCATGAATATCAATCCATTTTCTAATACTTATATATGCTGTAATTTTTAAACACTTTGGTGTTATTGCAGTACGGCATGCTCGCGGTATAATCACGGTAAACCAGGTAAACCGCGTTCTTTTCGGGATTGCGCAATTTTTCCTGGTTGTCAAGAAATTTATATGGCCCGAATTCCGAAACCGGTCTCCATTCGCTGAAAGGATCCGTATATATCACATTTTTTTTAAAATAACGCGGATCGATTTTACCGTAATACAAAACATAGACATATATGGTGCCGGTATCATAGTCCGCGATATACAAATTTTCATGCTCCCCCCGGATGCTTTCCGCGTATAGGTATGCTTCGCGGAAGGAATCCCTGAACCAGACGCCGGTCATGCCGGGGTAATCGCGAAAATACACGTTAAGAAAGGAAAAAAAGCCCGCCAGATAAAAACCGCCCAGGATAATATAAAACGCAAATTTGTTGATCCTGGAAACCAGTTCGGATCGAAACGCCAGTTTCAAACCGGTATAAATCAACTGGCCGGTGGTATATATACCCTTGGCGATAAAATAATAAAGCGTATAAAATATTACATTAATCCGGAAAGGATTGGTCTCCATGAGAATACCCAACAGGCTGGCGACAAGAAACCAGACGATTATAATGCTGTCAAGGCAGAATTGCTTCTTTTTAGCTGCTGAAATCCAGTCGAAAACGGCGGCGAACATTCCCGTCAACAAGAAGAAAGTGCTGAAATAATAGAAGTTACCGAACTGGCCCAGGACATTTAAGAAATTCCCCTCCTGTAAAAAGACTGTGCCGACATAATACTGGAAATTCCGGGCAAGTAAATCCAATGTCCCGGGTATGTTATGCCTCCAGTCGCTTAAAAGCAAGAACATCTGGTAGCGCACACCTGTTTGTACCAGCTTGGTTATGGTAATACCCAGAAACCGAAAAGCATGGGCGTTTTTAAGAATGATGTTGATCAGGACAAACAAACCGATGGGCAGGGAAGCAAGGATAAAAAGGCCCAGCGACAGGCCCATGTATTTGAAATAGCCTTTTTTCCCGGTGAAAAAATGTTTGGCATAATAAATGAGAAACAAGAGAAATACGGGAGTGAAAAAATATGAAGTGGAATAACAATAAAAAGTTGCAGCAAACACGATTAAGGATATAGGCAGGAAGACCGGATTTTTATACGCCAGGGCATACAGGTAAACAGCGACCAAAAGGACAAACGGCAGTATGCTGGCTTCGGGCCCCCAGCGGGATACCATGATCCCCCAGGGGCAGACGGCCGTCAAAACGGCGCCGATCAAAGCGAATTCAATTTTTCCCGTGATCTTGATCAGAGAAAAAACGAAAAAAATGGCCAATATGCCGGCCAAAAGGTTGCCGATGCGGGTAGTGGCCGGGGAAAATCCGAATAATTTGATGAAGGGCATAATCAGGTACCCGTAAAGGGCTGATTGACCGTTACCCCAACCCAGGAAATGTATGGGGAAGGCATCCCCGTTCCTGTCTACGCCATAGTTGGCTACAGCATACGCGTCATAAGCGATGGAAGCTTCATCCTGGTTGAGGCCGGGGGGATTGTCGGGATATTGGTAAACCCGCACAAGGATACCGACTAAAAGAATTGCCCCCAAAAGGTAATAAGCGATTCTAATGTTTTTCATATTTATATTATAAGAACGAAAGAAATAAAAGTAAATGATAAAATTGCTAATATAAAATAAAAATGATAAAAATCCCCCTTGCAGTTGAAAAATTCGGCAGGTGAAAGCGGAAAAGGGAAAGAATAATTTAACGGAGATAATTTATGGCTATGCATTGGAGGAATTTAAATGAAAAAAATTCTGATTCTCATGCTGACGGCGCTTATTTTATCCGGAAGCGATCTAAGCGCCTTGACCACCGCGACAATCACGGATGCCGAAGAATACAGGGTTTATTCCAACGCCATTAAAAAAATCATGAGCGACTTCGACAAAAAAAAGCCCTTGATCATTTACTGTGAAACGTTGACCGACAGCATAGAACATCAACTGTTCGACAATTTTAAAGAACGCATCGATGATAATCGCTTGCAAACGATCCTTGTGCAAAATTACAATTCCTTGAACGCCGGAAGCATCAGATTGGAAAACAAGTTTAACCTGCCGTGGGCGGTCGCTATAACGGAGAGCGCGGTGAAGCTTGATGGCGGTCATATGCGCAAGATGATGACGATCTGGGAAAATTACAATGCGAAATATAAAAATTGCCACGGTTTCTTGGCGCTATCCAGAATAGCATTCAACCGGGAAAAGACATGGGCTTTGCTTTATATCAATTTTTACGGCAAAAAGTTTTTGGGCGGCGGCAATTATGTTTTAATGAAAAAAACTAACGGTTTATGGGCAGTTAAAACCTGGTTTTTTGACTGGATTTCATGAAAAAACAAGCCCCGCCGGTTATATTTCGGCTGTTGTGGCGCAACCAGAATCCCGGTATGTTCCCTCTAAGTCAATATCGCCCGATTTTCCCCGGTGCTATTTCACCAGGGCCGCCAATGCCATGGCTCCCAGTGCCGTCACTTCCACCCAAAATAAGCTGAAGCCGGAAATATGTATAACGTCTTTGGCGGAAACCTCATGTTCCTGGTTCTTTTTGGAATCTATGAGTTTCTTGTGGCTGCGATCGTAAAACTACTCGATTTGTTTTCAAAAAACGCGAATTCCGACCGCAACATCCCGCAATAAGTAATAAAACGGCATCACAAGAAAAAAGGCCTCCCACGGCCTTTTTATCATTTTTTTGATGAAATCGTTTTCAAATTTCCCGCGGAATGCAAATTCTCTGCCCCACGGTAATTCTGTCCGGTTCAAGCCCGGGGTTGACCGCCAGAATTGCCGGCACAGTAATATTGAACCTTCTGGCGATAGAAAACAGGGTATCGCCTGCCACTACCACATAAATAAAACCGGGGCACTCCGGCTCGGGCCCGGGTGCGGGGATGCAAATCCGCTGACCGGCCGTAATCCTGCCGGGGTCAAGGCCGGGATTAACCGCAAGAATTGCTTCCACAGTGGTATTAAAACGCCGTGCAACGGAGAACAGAGTGTCTCCCGCCGTTACTACATAGATGAACCCCGGGCATACCGGCGGCCTGCTGTCGGGAAGGCAGATGCGCTGGCCGGGGAAAATGGTATTCGGATCCAGTCCCGGATTGGCGGCAAGAATATCCGCAACGCTGGTGTCAAACCTCCTGGCGATGCTGGATAGCGTATCTCCCGCCATGATGGTATATTCCCTTCCGGGGCAGGGGCGCGGCCGCGGGACGGGCATGCAGATGCGCTGCCCTACGAAAATCGGCGAGGTCAATCCAGGATTGGCTCTAATGATCGCGTCCACGGTCGTGCTGAAACGAAGCGCCAGATTGAACAGGGTGTCTCCCAACTGGACGGTATAAATGAATCCCGGGCAGGGAAGCGGAGGCCGTGCCGCAGGAATGCAAATGCGCCGGCCGGGGGAAATCCTGTCCGGTTCAAGGCCCGGATTTGCCCGCAAAATTTCCCCCACTGTCACATTAAACCTTGCGGCTATTCCTGGCAAAGTATCGCCAGCTCTTACGGTATAGATGAAGCCGGAGCATGGTTGCCTCCTGCCCGGAATGCAGACGGGCAGGCCGGGTATAATCCGGATGTAGTTTAAAAACGGATTTGCTTCAAGCAAATCTTCCACTGTCACGGCGAACTGCCGGGCAATGCTTCTCAACGTGTCGCCTTGCCTGATGATATAAACATTCCCTTCGGGACAGAACTGCCGTATTGGCACCCGCAATACCTGTGCCGGTATTACCCGGTCGCGGTCGGCCTCGGGATTGGCCTGCACTATCTCCTCCGGAGAAACGCCGAATGCGCTGGCAATATCCTCATAGGTGTCTCCGTCCTCCGCTATCATTCGCGCAAAATCTGTTTTTTCCTGATCCACCTTATGCACCTCACCTTCACATATGGGGGATTTTAAGCTAAATCCCCCCTGATCGGACGATTGCCGTCCCGTTTATGCTATGTGCACCCCGGATCAATGGTGAGGAGAAAGGCATGGGATTTCCGCCTGATCAATAGCAACGAAGGCGATTGCGTTGTTGCCTTAATGCTGGCTCTTGCCACTTAATATAGTATATGGCTACCATTGCTATCGATATTTAGTGGCAATAAAATTATCATAACAATGCAAATTGCTCCGGCGTGGAAAAACTTTACACATCAAATAAATTACAGTATAATAAGTCTAAGCAAGAGAATGATTATTACCGACAACCTGAATGAGGAAACCATCTGAAAAATCGTATTGAAAAAAATATGGAGGTGTTATTATGAAAAAGTTTCTCCTGGTTTTTTCTTTGGCGATCCTGTTTTCCCTGGCTTCGGCATTGCCCGCGTCAGCCGCGGGAATCATCGACGAATTATTCGGCTCCTCAGAATGGTGGCCCAAAGAAGGGCAGGCGGGCGACCTTGAGTTGAACAATTTCGGGCTGTATGAACCGACAGCGGGTTTTCAGGCCAGCGATATTTACAGTCTCAGCTGGCACCAGGTCTTGAGCTCCGGAAACAGCGTCAGCCTGAATTGCCTTTTCCTTAATGATGACGAAGGCGGTTTTCAGGTCTATAACTTCACCTGGAAAACGGGGACTCCCGACAGTTATATGGCGTTCGGGGCTTCGGCGCTTTCCAACATTACGCTTCCACACGTAAACGTGGGTAGAAAATTGAAAGCCGGCGATGGTATGAAAGTGGTGTTGGACGTAGACGCCTATTCCCTGCTCTTTGTAAATATCGGTAAAGTGGAAGCCGGTCTGGAATTGAGTCTGGCCGACAATGTCCAGTATTACGGCGGATTGCAACAGCCCTTCATGTTTGGGGGAACCGACGTTGAACGCATCGACGCGCTCGCTTATCAGATAGGAGCCAACATGGATTTTGATGTGTTTTACATAGACGCGAATTTGTATTCGTTTATGGACGCCACCGACAGCTTCGTGTCCGCGGAATTCGGGGTTAATCTGGGAAGCCTGGCTGTAATCGGGCGCGTCGGTTCCATCGGCAGCGAGGTGGATGAAGCCGGGTTGTATTCCATAGGGATCAGATTTAATTTTTAACGGAATCCGGCGGTTTACTTTATCAACGCAACAACGGGGCGCGAATTTCGCGCCCTTCTTATTTCCAGTCTCCGGTCTTTCTTTTGCTTCCCGCTCCGCCTCTTACTTATCAAACACCGGTACATAACTTTCATCCGCGGCCTCCAGATCCTGAATGTATCCGGCGAGGCCCAGAGCGCGCATTTTTTCCTCCGCCGCCCGGTATTCCCCCTCTGTCAGGCGGCGGTTGATTTCCGGGTATTCCGCCGCCCGGTAGCAGGGAAAATACTGCGCCATCAGGCTGACTAATATCCCCGGAGGCGCATGATCCCTGATCCACTCCAGGCAACGGCAAGAATCGCGGACTCCGCCCGGCATCACCAGGTGGCGGATCATTACACCGGAATGCATGACACCGCTTTTATCGAACTTTGCCGGCCCGCACTGCCGGATCATTTCTCCCACAGCCAACCGGGCAATATTGAAATAATCGGGCGCGCCGGCATATCTTTCTCCCCGTCCGGAAGACGCGAACTTCAAATCCGGAAGATAAATCTCAACCAGTCCTTCCAGCATAGCCAGCGTTTCCACTTTTTCATAACCCGAGGAATTATAGACCACAGGTATCTTCAGACCCCCGCGCCGGGCCAGCCTGATTGACTCCGCCAGCCGGGGGACAAAAGGCGCGGCGGTCACCAGGTTGATATTATGCGCCCCTTGCTTTTCAAGCCCCATGAATTCATCCGCCAATGCGCGGGGAGAGTACTCCCGTCCGGAATTGCCGCGGCTGATCCGGTGGTTCTGGCAAAAGCAACACCCGAGATTGCATCCGGCAAAAAAAACTGTTCCGGATCCCCGCATGCCGCTGATAGGCGGCTCCTCCCACCGGTGCAGGGCGATGCGCGCCACTTTAAGATCTGCGCCGACTCCGCAATAGCCGCGGGCTTTTCCGGTACGATCCGCGCGGCAGTTGCGCGGGCAAAGAGCGCATTCCAAAAAGACATTTTCCGTGTCTTTCATTTCCACAGCATATTCTCTTCTTCCAGGTGGATATCCTTCACACCTCTTGATTTCCGTCTACATATTATAAATAAACTGAGGACACGGGGGGAGCATATGTGAAACGGGCACTGGTTCTCTCAGGAGGCGGCAGCCATGGCGCTTTTGAAGTCGGAGCGCTGAATTATCTGTTGCAGGAAAAAAATATGGATTTCCATATTTTCAGGGGTTCCAGCGTGGGAGCTCTCAATGCCTCCGTCTTGGCGCAGGCCGGAAATTATGATGAACTTCTGTTATATCTTCAAAAATTGAATGAGCTCTGGTCCGGCATCAAATCCAACCGTGATATTTATGACGGGATGCCTGTAATCCTGCGCCTGTTATTATCCGGATCGCTCTACCGGCCCAGAGGACTGGCGCGGCTTATCAATCATAATATCGATCCGGCTAAGCTTTTTTCCTCAAACCGCCTTCTAATGGTGGCCACGGTTGCGGGAGAGGACGGCGAATTGAGGTACGCCGACAACCGTAATCCGGCATACCTGGAGAATTTCCCGGATTATATCTTGGCCAGCGCCAGCATTCCGATTTTCTTTCCGCCGGTGGTGATACAGGGAAAGCACTGGTTTGACGGAGGTCTAAGGGACGTCACCCCTTTAAGCAACATTTTCGATGAAAAACCGGATGAAATAGTAATTATTGTCACTTATCCGCTGACGGATCATTTAACACCCGCATATGATGCGTCAACCGTAAAAAACAGCTTTTCCATTTTGAAAAGGGCAATAAGCATCACCCTCAGAGAAATCTGCGCCAATGACATCCAACTGGCCTTCAATATCAATGATAAGCTTGCATGCTATCAAGGGAAACAGGCGGTCCCCATCACCCTGATTTATCCGCGCAACCATTGCGCCCTGGACAGCCTGGACTTTAACAGCGCCGGCATCAAACAGCTCATCCGGTCAGGTTATGAATGCGCCAGGGATATTCTCGCGCGGCCGGTTCACAAACAATAATCAAGAACATCCCGGACATGCGCGCGGAAAAATGCCCTGCGACGGGAGGGGTGATATTCTCCGCAGAATAAGCCGCAACACCCTGCGAAAATGAATAATCCGCGGCAAAAGTCGGAAAACAAGTATCAGGCATCATGAAGGGGCGCCGGACTTACTGTTCGTATCTCATATAAGTCCGACCGCCTGTGAAGGAGAAGGGGGAACTCCCTGCGCACCCGCTCCAGTTCATCCGCTTTGAGCGCCGCAATCAGCAGGTCTTCGTCATCCCCCGCCGCAGCCAATATCCTGCCCCATGGATCCACCGCCATTGAATGCCCGTATGCCACATATCCGGCGCCGAAATCCGCGGCCGGAGACACTCCTACCATATAGACCTGGTTGTCGATGGCGCGCATACGCATGGTAATCTCCCAATGGGCGGCCCCGGTAACCCGGTTGAACGCCGCCGGAAGCACGATCACCTCGGCGCCTTCCACTGCCATCAGGCGGAAGAAATCCGGAAAGCGCACGTCATAACATATGGCCAGCCCCACCCTTGCCCACGGGGTTTCAAAAATGGTCGTCCCTGAGCCGGGAGTCAGGGCGGCGGATTCCCGGAACTTTACAGTTTCAAGATCAACGTCGAAGAGATGAACCTTGCGGTGCCTGGCTGTAAAACCCCTGTCCGGCGCGAAGGCCAGGGCGGTGTTATAAATCCTGCCGTCCGCATCTTTTTCCGGGATGGAACCACCGATTATAAAGATATGGTTTTGTGCCGCCGCCTCCGTAAGCATGCGGCAGGTCGGACCGTCCGGAACGGTTTCCGCGTAAACCGGAAAACGCTTCTGATCATAAGGGCAGTTGAACATTTCCGGCAAAACAGCCAGCTGACAACCGCTCCGGGCCGCCTGACGGAGCATCAGCACCGCCTTGTCCAGATTTTCCTCCTTACTTTCCTTCACTGTCATCTGGCAAAGCGCCACGGTGAAATCCTTCATCAGCCGTCATCGCCTTTCT
Organism: Bacillota bacterium; assembly: GCA_050260475.1. Taxonomy (GTDB): domain Bacteria; phylum Bacillota; class UBA4882; order JBLNCG01; family JBLNCG01; genus JBLNCG01. The sequence continues at coordinate 21,921 of JBLNCG010000005.1, read as the reverse complement.
TTTTTGCTTGGGAATCCCGTTTTAAAAAATTTTTTCAGGCAACCGCCCATATTATCTCCCGCAATTAAGCGGGTCATGCGCTCCGCCAATTTTAACCGGCGCTTTGCTATATTAATCACAAGTTTAAAAATGTAACCGGATATCCCCGAAAAAGCAAGGGAAAACCCCGGAGTCCGGGATTCACTTGGCCTGCTTTGCGCTTTTATTCCAGTCCGCAAGAAACTTTTCGATACCCTGGTCCGTAAGGGGGTGCTTGATCACCTGCATCAAAATTTTATATGGGACCGTAGCGATATGCGCTCCTGCCAAAGCCGCATCCATCAGGTGAAGAGGATGGCGGACGCTTGCCGCAATCACCCGGGTTGATATTTCATGATAGTTGAAAATATTAACTATATCCCTGATAACTTTCATTCCCTCCGTTCCCGTGTCATCCAGCCGCCCGATAAAAGGGCTGACATACGAGGCTCCTGCGCGTGCGGCAAGAAGCGCCTGGGGAGCGGAAAAAACGAGCGTTACATTGGTTTTGATTCCCTCGGCCGCTAAGACTTTTACGGCTTTTAATCCTTCGGTAGTGACAGGGATCTTAATCACCGCATTGGACGCCCATCTGGCGATCTCACGGGCTTCCGCAACCATTTCCCCCGCTTTTGTGCTGATGACTTCCGCGCTGACTGGACCGTTCACCAAGCTGCAGATTTCTCCGACGAGTTTTTTAAATTCGCCGTTTTCCTTTGCCACCAGACTGGGATTGGTGGTGACGCCGGCAATAACCCCCATCTCCAGGGCTTCCTTGATTTCAGCGATATTGGCCGTATCCAAAAATATCAACATGTTTTTCACCTTCCTTTTGAGGTATTGTTTTATTTTCTTTTCATACACTTCCGGCAGGCTTCCGCAATGTCCCGCGCGGTCAACTTATACGCTTTTAAAAGCTCCTCCGGCGTGCCGGACTGCCCGAAAACATCCTGCAATCCTACAAACTCCATGGGAGCCGGATATTCCTTGCCCAGCAATTCCGCAATGGCGCCGCCCAGTCCGCCCACCACGCTATGCTCTTCAGCAGCCACCACGGAGCCGGTTTCCCTCGCGGCGGCAATCAGCTCCTGCCGATCCAGCGGCTTGATTGTGGCGCAATCAATAACCCGTGCGGAAATCCCTTCCGCCTGAAGCATCTCCGCCGCATCCAAGGCCGCCTTGACCATGATTCCACAGGCCGCAACAGCGACATCCTTCCCTTCCCGGAGGCGCGCCGCCCTGCCGATCCGGAAACTGTAATTCTCATCGAACACCGTCGGTACGGCCAGCCTGCCGAGGCGGAGATAAACAGGCCCACGGTGCGCGGCAGCCGCCCGCACCGCTTGTGAAGCCTCCACTCCGTCGGCCGGTGCAATCACAACCATATTCGGTATGACGCGCATCAAGGCGATATCCTCCACGGACTGGTGCGATCCCCCGTCCTCCCCCACGGTGATCCCCGCGTGAGTAGCGGCGATCTTCACATTCAGATTGGGATAACCGATGGAATTACGGATCTGGTCGAATGCCCGGCCCGCGGCGAAAACCGCGAACGTGCTGGCGAACGGGATCTTTCCTACCGCCGCCAGCCCTGCTGCGGTTGCCATCAAATCCTGCTCTGCAATACCCATCTGGAAAAAGCGATCCGGATATTGTTTGGCAAACCCCTCCGTTTTCGTTGATTTGGATAAATCCGCATCCAGAACCACGATATTGCTGTTTTCCCGCCCCAGTTCGACCAGGGTTTTTCCGTAGGCATCCCTGGTGGCTATCTTTTCAGACAAGATAATCACGCTCCGCTTGCATTTTATATTTTTATTTTGTCAGGTTGCTTCGCCGAAAAACACTCAGGCAAAAATCTCCCCGAGCGCCTTTTCAACTTCTTCCGGTTTTGGGGCGGTGCCATGCCAGCCGACCTGGCCTTCCATAAAGGATACGCCCTTGCCTTTGACAGTATGGCAGACCAGTAAGGAAGGCTTCCCCTTCACGGTTTGGGCTTGCCCGGCGGCGAAGGCCAGAGCGGGGATGTCGTGCCCGTCAACCTCGATCACATGCCATCCGAAAGCCCTGAACCTGCCCGCAAGATCCGTCAGGGATTTCACATCCTCGATTTTGCCGTCTATTTGAAGATGATTGTAATCCAAAAAAGCGGTCAAATTGTCCAGCCTGTAATGCGCGGCAGTCATCGCGGCTTCCCAGACTTGGCCTTCCTCGCACTCCCCGTCCCCCAAGACCACGAACACCCTGGCCGTGCTGCCGTTCAACCTCAGCCCCAGCGCCATACCGTTTGCCGCTGAAATGCCCTGCCCCAGGGAACCGGTGGACATATCCACTCCAGGTGTCTTGTTCATATCGGGATGCCCTTGAAATTTACTGCCCAACCTTCGCAGGGACATAATATCCTCCATGGGGAAAAATCCCCGCGCCGCCAGTGCGGCATACAGAACCGGGGCTCCATGGCCTTTGCTCAACACGAAGCGATCCCGTTCAGGCCAGTCCGGCTTTTGGGGATCGATCTTCATGACGTGAAAATATAATACTGTCATTATCTCTACCAGTGAAAGAGATCCTCCCGGATGCCCCGATTTGGATGCGCCCAGCGCCTTGAGGATTCCGGCCCGGATCTTTTTCGCCGTTTCCTTCAGTTCCTGCGCCTTTTTTTCATCCATCTTCTTCATGTAACCTCCCATTAATAGTTGATTGTCAGCCGTTCGTCATCAGCCGTCCGTTTCCCGTCTTTTGTCTTACGTCCCTTTCTTCAAACCTCCAAAATCAAAGGCCATGGGCAAATCCCGCCGTCTTCAAGATTCACCTTCCATATGCCCACTCTCCGGTATAAGTAAGAATTTCTATGCCATCCGCCGAAATAGAGGCGACATCCCCTATTTTCGTCCCCGTGATGCTCGGATTCCAGGCTACCGCCTCCCTGGTGGTTAATCAACTTTTTTCAACGCCATCAAAGCGCAAAGTTTTGCTTCCTTTACTTCGACTTCAGGCATTTGCCCGCCCCCATCGGATATAAACTTACGCCTGCCGGTTCTTCGAATGCGAACCAACGGACGCCCCGGTATTTCTTATATCATATCATTATTTTTTATGCGGAGTAAATTAATATCGATTCAATCTTTTTATTCATCCGAACAATTTTCCCTGTTGTGATAATTTTACATCTTGCCAAAATATCGATAGCCTAATGGTAGCCATGCACTATATTTTGCGGCAAGACCTTGAATTAAGGTAACAACGCAATTGCCTTATCCAAAAAAATGAGATTACCGAAAGAGGCCGGATTACGCCACCGAAAACCGGGCTGGCTGGAGATGATCGTACGCATAGGCTTCTCCCCCGCATCCGTATCGGAAACAGAAACGGCAAATCCGATGATGGCCGTATTCCCGGGCTCAAATCCGCGCGGCCAGGGGATTTTTACCTCCAGCCAGTAACCGGTATGGGTCAATCCGCCCTTCACCACGGCCTTATCAAGACCAAACCATGGTTCTCCCCCTAATGCCACGATCTTAACCCCGGTGTCATTGTTTGGAGGAATGACGCCAAGCTGAACGTCATCGTCATTAAAATCCTCACTGGCGAAGTCCTCCATCATGCGCCAATCGAACCACATTTCCACGAGATCCCCGCGCCAAGGCTCCGAGCCATATTCAGCCGGATGGACCACGTTATCCTTTATCTTCAGCAAAAAATACATCCCGCTGCGGTCCCATAACACCGCAATGTTCGCCGACAAATCCTTATCTCCCCCCCAGGCGTCCATCTGCCAATAGACACGGGAATCCGCCGGGAAACTGTGACAATTGCCCGCATTATCCGGCCAGTCCTTGCAGCTGTCGTCCACATTAAAACCGTCCCGTCTCGGCCAGGCCAGCACAACGTCCCCCCTGCGAAAAGCCGGCGTTATCCCGCTGCCATCCCACCGGTAACGCAAATGATAATTGCCGGTCTGAAGATAAGGAGATTCATGCCAGTAAATGCGCCACGGCACATAAATCCAGCCGTTTACAGGAACAATTGCCGGACCGGAATCGTTGTAATAATAAGGAAGGTCCGCGGGATGCAAAAGTTCCCCCTTTTGCCCGCTCAGCGCCACTGAGTACCATGACCGTTCCGAACGGAAAAAGGCCAGGATCAAATCAGGCGCCTGGTCCAGATCGATATTGCGCAATAGGGCATTATGAAAAAACAAGCCATCGGGCAGGGAAAACTGCGACTGCCATCGATTCGCATACCCCGCATCCGTCCATTTATAGCAACCGGCCTGATAAATGCGTCCCGGCCCTTCTTCGGCCGCAAGTTTATACAGGATCATGAGAACGCTGCAAGAGCCGGGCGCAGCATCATACCCGTACCAGATCAATTCGGCCAGGGGAGGAAAATCGTCTTTCAACTCCGCGGGGAAATCCGCGCCGTTTTCCCCGCCGGCGGCCAGGCTGCACCATGTGAAAAGGACCGCGCTCATGAAGCAGAAGAACAAATTCCTTATCCGCATTTGTCCCGATTCCCTTTCCGACCGCAAAACAAAGTAAATAAATATTCTTTACCTGCGCCTGTTTACCTGCCGGACGGTTTGAAAACGAACATGGAAAGGATAAAAAAACCAGCGACGCTGGTTTTTATAAAAGGAACAATTGCTTTGTTGCCTTAATGCCATAATGCATGCTTGTGGATTCACGTCAGCCTATTTGATTATTCGCTCGTCTCAGCGAAAGCTGACGCGAACGGCTTATTCAAGAGAATTACAACATGGCCTGGGATAATACCTCATCCATATTCTCCACCATGATGAAATCAAGTTTTTTGGCGATTTTCGGCGGGATATCCACCAGGTCCTTTTTATTCCCCTTTGGAATGATGACCCGCTTGATCCCCGCCCTATACGCGGCCAGGGCTTTTTCCTTCAGTCCCCCGATGGGCAGAATCTGCCCGCGCAGAGTGATCTCTCCTGTCATCGCCACCTCGTGGCGCACAGGTTTGCCAATCAAGGCCGAAGCCAGTGCCGTGGCCATGGTGATCCCGGCCGAAGGCCCGTCTTTAGGGATAGCCCCTTCCGGTATGTGGATATGAAGATCGTTCTTCTCATAGAAATCCTCATCAATGCCCAATTCCTTTGATCTGGACCTGATATAGCTATAGCCTGCCTGAGCTGATTCCCTCATCACGTCGCCCAGCTTGCCCGTAAGGATTAGTTGACCTTTCCCCTTGACCACCGCCACTTCGATATCCAAAATGTCACCGCCCATCTCGGTCCAGGCCAACCCCGTGGCTACGCCGACCCTGTCCTTTTCATCGGCCACTCCATAATGGTATTTCGGCACTCCGAGGAATTTGAGAATCAATTTCCGATTGACTTTGACAGGAAGCGGCGCACCCACCACCACTTCCTTCGCGACCTTGCGCAGGACGGAAGCGATTTCCCGTTCCAGGCTTCTTACGCCGGATTCCTTGGTATATTCCCGGATAATACTTAAAATCGCATGTTCGGATAGGATGACCTGCTTTTTATCCTCCATCCCGTGCTCCCTGAGCTGCTTCGGGATTAAGTGCCTCAACGCAATCTGCAGCTTTTCATCCTCCGTATAGCCCGATACATAGATAACCTCCATCCTGTCCAACAAAGGTCTGGGGATGTTGTAATAAGAATTGGCCGTGGTGATGAAAAGCACATCAGAGAGATCAAAGGTTACCTCCAGGTAATGATCCCCGAAATTGCAGTTTTGTTCCGGATCAAGCACCTCAAGCAAGGCCGATGACGGATCCCCCCGGAAATCGGTGCTCATTTTATCCACTTCATCCAGCAGAATTACCGGATTTTTAGATCCCGCCTGGCGCATCGCCTGAATGATCTTGCCCGGCATAGCGCCCACATATGTCCGGCGGTGCCCCCTAATCTCGGCTTCATCCCTTACTCCGCCCAGAGAAAAGCGGACAAACTTCCTTTCCAGAGCCCGGGCTATGGATTTGGCCAATGAGGTCTTACCCACTCCCGGAGGACCTACAAGGCAAATGATGGGACCTTTGAGCTGCTTTTTCAACTGGCATACGGCCAGATACTCCAGGATGCGCTCCTTTATTTTGTCCAGGCCGTAATGATCTTCGTTTAAAATACCCTCGGCGACTTTCAGATCAAGTCGATCCACCGTACGGTTGCTCCAGGGCAGGGATAGCAGCCAGTCCAAATAATTGCGGACCACTACGGCTTCCGCCACCATAGGAGGCATTTTTTCCAGGCGCTCGATCTCTTTGAGCGCTTTTCCCTCCACATCCTTGGGAACATCCAGTTTCTTAAGCTTCTCGCGCATCTCCTCGGCCTCGGCGGTCCGTTCATCCTTTTCGCCCAGTTCCTTTTGGATGGCTTTCATCTGTTCCCGTAAATAATATTCCTTCTGTGTCTTCTCCATCTGCTTGCGGACGCGCAGATGGATTTTTCGCTCCATCTCCAATATTTCCATCTCTTTGATGAGGATACTGCACAGCCTTTCCAGCCGCACCTTGGGGGTATAAGCGGCCAAGATCTCCTGTTTCTCCTCAACTTTTAAAGTCAGATGCGATGCGATGACGTCGGCCAGTCGCCCGGGTTGTTCGATATTGGATACGGTAACCAGCACCTCCGGAGGAATTTTTTTACTGAGCTTGATAAACTGTTCGAACTGGTAAAGGGTGCTCCGGGTGAGAGCCTCCACCTCGGGCGTGATTTCCTCGTCTTCCTCGATAATCTCCGTGCGCACCTGATAGAAAGGATCCACCTGAAGGAATTCCACGATATGCACCCTGGCCAGGCCTTCGATCAGCACCCGGATCGTGCCGTCGGGGAGCTTCAACAATTGCTTTATCTCCGCCAGGGTTCCAATGGGATAAATATCCGTAGGATCCGGTTCGTTGATCTTTGCCTGCCGTTGGGCGGCAAGAAGAATATAGCGATCACGCACCATCGCCTCTTCCAGGGCATTGATGGAGCGCTCCCTTCCCACATCCAATGGCACAACCATATACGGAAAGACGATCATTCCTCTTAAAGGCAGTAAAGGAACGACCTCTTTTGATTTAAGAGAAACGCTTTCCGTGGCAGCCAAATTTTCCTGGGCCGGCGACGGTTGCTCCTTTTCAGTTGCAAGAGGGGACTTGAATATTTTCAATACCGTGCCGCCTCCTGTCGGATTTTATAACAATTATTTAGATATTCGTGAACTAGAGGACAATTCCTTGTAGTGGCATACAGGATAAATTTGCCATGAAACTGTCCGACGAGCAATTTGCGTTGTAACTACATTTTGCGTCTTGCCATTAAATATCCATAGCCTAATGAGAAACATGCACTATATTGGGTGGCAAGACCTTGTGTAAGGTAACACGCAATTGCCTATATATTGAATCGGCAAAATTCCATATAAAATAAACAATACAAGTTTATAAAATTTATATCATTCACGTTCTATCCTTTACCTTTTCCGCGGCTTTCAGCCGGTTCATCGCCTTTTCCAGGGAACGTTTAGCCTTTGTAAAGTTGATCTCCTGCTGCCTTTGGTTTAATAAAACGTCCTCGGCCCGTCTTTTAGCATCCAGAGCGCGGTTAACGTCGATCCTTTCGGCCATTTCAGCCGCTTCCGCCAAAACAATAACTTTTTTACCGGTAACTTCCATATACCCCTCGCTCACGGCGAAAACATACTCCCGATTTCCGCCTATTGCGCGCAATACTCCCGTTTTTAATGAGGTGATCAAGGGGATATGTCCGGCCATAACTCCCATATATCCATCAAAGGCCGGGGCAATTACCATATCAACCTCAGCGGAAAATTCCGTCCGTTCGGGTGTGACAATATCCAGTAGGAACCGGGCCATGGACTCACCTCAGTCAGGTCAATTTTTTCGCTTTTTCCAGGACATCCTCAATGGCGCCCACCATATAAAAGGCTTCTTCCGGCAAGTCATCATGCCGGCCTTCCAAGATCTCCCGGAATGACCTTACCGTATCGCTCTTTTTAACATATTTCCCGGGCATTCCAGTATATGCTTCCGCCACGAAAAACGGCTGCGAAAGAAATTTCTGCATCCGCCTGGCCCTGGAAACCAGAATTTTGTCCTCATGCGAGAGCTCTTCAATACCAAGAATAGCGATGATGTCCTGGAGATCTTTATACCTTTGGAGGACTTCCTGGACTTTCCTGGCAACTTGATAATGCTCGTTTCCCACAATGTTAGGATCCAAAAAGCGGGAGGTGGAGCTCAAAGGATCTACCGCCGGATAAATACCCATTTCCGCGATGCTCCGCTCCAGGTTGGTGGTGGCGTCCAGATGGGTGAAGGTAGTGGCCGGCGCCGGATCAGTATAATCGTCAGCCGGCACGTAGACCGCCTGGATGGAGGTGATGGCCCCCGTTTTGGTGGAAGTGATCCGCTCCTGCAGCCTGCCCAGTTCCTGGGCCAGCGTCGGCTGGTAGCCGACGGCGGAAGGCATACGGCCCAGCAGGGCGGAAATCTCCGAACCGGCCTGAATGTAACGGAAAATATTGTCAATAAAAAGGAGGACATCCCTGCCCTTGTGATCCCTGAAATACTCGGCCATGGTCAGTCCCGTGAGTGCGACCCTCAACCTCGCGCCCGGCGGTTCGTTCATCTGGCCGAAGATCAAGGCTGTTTTTTCAAGCACGCCCGAAGCCTTCATGCCAAGCCAGAGCTCGTTTCCCTCCCTGGTGCGCTCTCCTACCCCGGTAAAAACGGAATAACCCCCGTGCTCCTGGGCGATATGGCGGATCAATTCCATGATAATGACGGTTTTCCCCACGCCCGCCCCGCCGAAAAGGCCTACCTTGCCGCCCCGCGGGTAAGGGGCCAGGAGATCGATCACCTTGATCCCTGTCTCCAGAACTTCCATTTTCGACTCCAGTTCCAAATAAGCGGGAACCTTGTAATGAATAGGCCAGAGTTCGTGCCGGCCGACGGGGCCCCCGCCGTCGATTGTCTCTCCCAGCACGTTGAAGACCCGTCCGAGCACCGCTTCCCCTACGGGGACCTTGACCGGTTCACCCTGAGACGTTACGGCAAGCCCGCGCCGTAAACCCTCAGTAGGAGCAAGGGCGATGCATCTCGCATCCTGGTAGTCAAGGTGAAAATAAACCTCTCCAGCCAATTCGCGTTCCCGGAAAGTCTCCCCGTCGAAAAAAGAGCCTTCCCGGGCCTTGATATGGATCCGGATTTCGCTTTCTATCGGCGGCAAACCTTCAGGAAACCGCACATCGATAACCGGGCCTTTAACGCTTGTAACAAAACCGTTGTACATTTTTATCCTTCATCCTTTTTACAGATATCTTGGAGCTATTTCTCCTCCACCGCCCTAGCCCCGCCTGAAATCTCCGCCAGTTCATTGGTGATGATGCTTTGACGGGCCTGGTGGTATTTGTGATTCAAGCGCTCTTCCATATCGTGCGCGTTTGTAACCGAAGCGGACATGCTCGCCATCCTGGCCCCGTTTTCCCCCGCATCGGTTTCCAGCATGGCGCGAAAAATCTCCGCCTCCAGGTATCGCAACACAAGGTGCTCCAGGATTTCCCGGGGAGAAGGTTCATATATGAAAGGAACGGGGATTCTTTCTTTCACTCCGGAACTTTCAACCGGCACGATAGGCAGCAGACGGTATTCCCGCGGCTTTTGCGAAAGGACGCCGTAAAACCTGGAGTATACCAGAATCACTTCGTCCACTTCCCCTCCCAGGTATTTCTCCTTGAGGAAAGCCCCCAGCTCGCGCGCTTTTTCAAAAACCGGCCTGGCGGCAATCCCCTGGTAATGGGCAAGAATTTTATAGGGCAGGCGTTTAAAATAGTTGTACCCGCGCTTTCCCACAGTAATAATACGGACGCGCTGCCACGATTCCAGGGCCCTGATCTCCTCCATGGCCTTTTTGATGATGTTCATGTTGAAAGCCCCGCAAAGGCTCCGGTCCGCAGTGAACACCACAAAACAGACCCGGCGGGGCCTCCTGCGCTCCATGAACGGATGAAGGAACTCCCTGGTAATGGAAGTTACATCCACCAGCACTTCGCTGATTTTCCGGGCAAAAGGCCTGGCGGCCTCAATCCTTTCCTGCGACCTTTTGAGGCGGAAAGTGGCCACGGTCTGCATCGCCCTGGTGATCTGGCGGATCTCCCGGATGCTTTTCACCCTGCGTTTAATCTCCTTGATCTCCATGTTCTTTCTGCTCCGTATTCCGGTTGTCGGCAAACTGCCGGGCCAGGTATTTTCGCAAAACCTCCGTCAGCTCCGCTTCCACGGTTTTAATGCTTTCACCCGCGTTTACCCCTTTCAAAAGGTCCGGATATTCCTGGTGCATAAAAGCCAGCACGTCCTGCTCCACCGCCGCAACCTGATCCGTGGGGACTTTATCCATAAGGCCACGGGTAGCCATGAATAATATCACAATCTGATCCGCCGTCGGAATGGGTTTGTACTGGGGCTGCTTCAATACCTCCGTGATTTTTTCCCCCAGGGCAAGCTGAGCCTGGGCTGTCTTGTCAAGCTCCGCCCCGAACTGGGCGAAGGTGGATAACTCCCTGTACTGGGCCAGGCTCATGCGTAAAGGACCCGCGATTTCCTTCATCGCTTTGATCTGCGCGTCGCCGCCCACCCTGGACACGGACAAACCGACATTGATGGCCGGCCGGATCCCCGCGTAAAAAAGATCGCTTTCCAGGAAAATCTGCCCGTCCGTGATGGAAATAACATTGGTGGGAATGTAAGCGGAGATGTCGCCGGCCAGCGTTTCCACAATCGGCAGCGCGGTAAGCGAACCCCCTTTTTTTAAACGCGCCGCTCTTTCCAAAAGGCGGGCATGGAGGTAAAAAATATCCCCCGGATAAGCCTCCCGCCCGGGCGGCCTGCGCAGAAGAAGAGAAAGCGTACGGTACGCCACCGCATGCTTGGACAGGTCGTCGTAAACGATCAGGGCATCCCTACCGTGGACCATAAATTCCTCCGCCATAGTACATCCCGCATACGGGGCCAGATATTGCATGGGGGCGGGATCGCTTGCGGAGGCGGCCACTACTGTAGTGTAAGCCATCGCTCCCGTTTCTTCCAGCTTTCGCACCACATTGGCTATGGTGGACATTTTCTGCCCGATAGCCACATAAAAGCACAAAACGCCGGTATTTTTTTGATTCAAAATAGTATCTACGGCGATGGCGGTCTTGCCGGTCTGGCGATCCCCGATGATCAACTCCCGCTGGCCGCGTCCGATTGGAATCAAGGCGTCGATGGTTTTGATGCCTGTCTGAAGCGGCATGTTGACCGGGTTCCGTTCCGCAATCCCCGGCGCCCCCCTTTCTACAGGCCGGAAAGTATCGGCGATCAAAGGGCCTTTCCCATCCAGGGGATTGCCCAGGGGATCCACGATGCGTCCGATGACGCTTTCCCCTACCGGAACCTTCATGACATCGCCTGTCAGGCGCACCAGATCCCCGGCATGAACCTTTTCCTCCGGACCCAGCAAGATGCATCCGCAGGAATCTTCTTCCAGACTCAGCACCATGCCGTCCACATAGTTGGTCATGCGCACTACTTCGCCCAGCATGGCCCGGTCAAGTCCTTCAACGACGGCCACCCCGTCCCCGACTTTCACAATATTGCCCACATCGTAAATGGCATAGTCGAAATGAAAGTACCCCACTTTTTCCAGCAGTTCATCCAGCATCTTTTCGGTTTTCAAATCCTCATCCACGAAGATATCGCTGTTGATCCTGCGGGAAATCTCATGAAAATATCTTCTTCCGGAAACATCCAGCAAAAGGTCGCCGTACTGCACGGTAAATCCCGTCCAGAGGCGCTCGTTTACCATATACCTGTATTCCCAATTACCCTTGATGATTTTTTTCAAGCGCTCCGTCATATTGAGCTGCTCTTCGGAAGTAAGCGGGATAGGCGTGGATACGATGGAGACCGGATTCCTCCGGCGTTTCTTACTGGAGATCTCGCGCTCTTTTTTGGCCATTAAAGCTTATCCCCTACTTTCTGCTGTTCCAGCAAGTCCAGGAGGGTTTTATTGATTCTGTCGTGGTCCTCATCCGTGAGGTTTTCGCGTAAAGCGCGCTGGGCCAGCAGTGTAGCCAGGCTAAGAATCTTCTGGCGGTATTCCTCCCATGCCAGACGCTTTTCTCGTTCTATGTCCGCCTTGGCTGCAAGCCGCATTTCCTGGATTTCCTCCTTGGCCTGGCGGATCTGCTCCTCCCGCATCCGGTCGCATTGACGCTGGGCTTCCTCGTTCATTTCTTTTATTTTGGCATGAAAGGCCTTCTGTTCTTCCTGCAATTTCTCCTTCAGATCCTCTGCGTCCTTTTCCTTTTTTCGGGCTTCCGCGATGGTGCCCTGAATGCGCTTTTCCCGTTCCTTCAGGATCAATTGGATCTTTTTATAAAGGACATGGTAAAGCAGCCATACCAGAATAAAATAGCTCAGTAAGATGAAAGCAAAAGTGAAAAGCGCGGTCTGCCGCCGGAACAACAAACGGAGCCCGAAAACAGCCAGGATATAACCCAAGACAACCGAAACCCCGATGATTTTTTTCATGCCTTTTCCCCTTTAATATAACAATTCAAGAAGCAGGTCTCCTATCTGCCGAAGAGCAGAAAAAACGCCACGCCGATGGCAATAAGCGGGGTGGCCTCAACCAGGCCTATCCCGATAAGCATGGCCGTAGTAATGGACGACTTGGCCTCAGGCTGCCGGGCGATACTTTCCACCGCCTTTGAAGCCACACTGGCGTCCCCGAATCCGGCGGTAAAGGCAGCGACGCTCACAATAACCGCCACCGCGCAGGTTGTAACCAGTTTCGTCAATACCGCCCCGTCGACAACTGCATTTCCCATGGAAATACCTCCTTGAGATTTAATTTACGATCCCGCTTCGGTTTCATCCTTTTCCGCGGCGTCAGCTATATAGGCCAGCGCCAGCAGAGCGAACAAATACGCCTGAATCACCCCGATAAAAATGGAAAAGCTCTGCCAGGCCCATATCACTAACGCAGAAATAGAGTATAGGAGGGCGATGGAGTACAGGATGTAAAGCATCATCTCTCCCGCAAAAATATTGCCGAATAAACGTAGAGCCATGCTCAACGGTTTGATGAACAATTCAAAAACGTTCAACGGGAAAAAAAGCCAGTGCGGCTTGAAGAAATGGGCCAGATATTCCTTGAGTCCTTTATTCCTGATCCCGTAGTATACGGTTAAAATCAGCACGGAAGCGGCCAGGCCTAATGTCACCGGCAGGCTTGCCGTGGGTGAATTCACCTGGGGCACGAACAATCCGACCATGTTTGCGGTAAGGATGAATAAAAACAGGGTGGCGATATATTTGAAGCTGTCCATGACATGCTCCCCTGCGCTATTTTTGACCAGGTTGAGAAGGAATTCCATCACCGCTTCCATCAAATTCTGCAGCCCGCCGGGTTCGTCGCAGCTCATTTTCCGCGTGGCGAGCCAGCCCAGAACGGTCAAAAAAGCCATGACAAAAAACGTCACCGGCACCAGCCAGGGTATCTCCAGGCCCCAAACAAAAAAAACCTTATCCTCCACCGGCAGCACCCCTTTCCTTTGAAAACGCCGCTGCGAGATATATCCAGAACAATAAATATCCGGCTCCGTAAGACAAAAGGAACGCCGCGCCCTGCGCGGGCAAAATTATGGGAAAAAGGAACAAAACCGCTGCCTGGAGGAACAAGCGCCGCAGAATGTGCCCGCCCAGGCGTCGCGGCAATCCGTCCCATCCGGCGACATTTCTTTCACCCCTTAAAAAGGTTAAAATCGATAAAAAATTCGCCAGGATCAAGATCATTCCCGCCGCAATCCCCGGAAAATACCGCAGGCAATGCGCAAACAGCCGGCCCGCCGCGAGCGGAAGCAAACAAATTACGGTTATACCGCACACAAACATATATACCCTAATCGTCCTCGTCATGATCCTTGTTTTCCATGCTCTCATCCTTTTTCAGATAGCGCAGGACAGTCCTGGATACAAAAGAATAGCCCGCATAACAACCGGTTAAAAATAAAAACATGGTGAAAACCGGCCCGGTACGAAAAAGCATGTCCAGGCGCCATCCCAGAAACAATCCGCCCACAACCGTAGCGGCCAGACTTACGCTGATTGTGCCGTAATATTTAATTAATTTTAGCATTTCGGGATCCAGCAATTTATTATCCATTATACACCTTATCGGCAAAAAACCATAATAAATAATTGTAAACAATTAAACCTTGACGGCGGTATGAAGCGCTAAAGCCCCACGGACCTTTCCGCGGCAGTCACCGTATTCTTCATCAGCATGGCGATGGTCATCGGGCCCACCCCTCCGGGCACGGGAGTGATGAATCCCGCGGTTTTCCCCGCGGAATCGAAATCCACATCGCCCGTTAGTCTCTTTTCCCCCACGCGGTTTGTGCCCACATCGATGACCACCGCTCCCGGCTTGATCATGTCCCCTTTCACCAGCCGGGGTTTCCCCGCCGCCACCACCAGAATATCCGCGCGCCTGCAAACTTCCCCCAGATCGCGGGTGCGGGAATGGCAAATGGTGACCGTGCCGTGCTCAGCCAGCAGTAAAATCGCCTGGGGTTTGCCTACGATATTGCTTCTCCCCACAACAACACATTCTTTTCCTTTGATCTCCGTCCCCGTCTCCTTGATCAACTCCATCACTCCCGCAGGGGTGCAAGGCAAAACAGAAGGCTTCCCGAGAAAAAGCCTGCCCACATTGACGGGATGGAAACCGTCCACATCCTTGTCCGGGCTGATATTAAAAAGAATTTCCTCCTCCTCAAAATGCCCGGGAAGGGGAAGCTGCACCAAGATTCCATGAATGCGCGGATCCCCGTTCAGCCGAGCGATCAGCTCCAGCAGCTTATCCCTGGAGGCATCCGCGGAAAGGGCGTGCCCCTCGGAATAAATTCCCAGCCCGGTACAGGTTTTTTGCTTCATGTTCACATATATGCGCGAAGCAGGATCGTCCCCCACCATCACCACCGCAAGTCCGGGTATAATCCCCCGTTGTTTCAATTTTTCAATTTTTTGCTTCAGATCTTCCTTGATGCGTTCGGCCACCATTTTTCCGTCGATTATTTTTGCCGTCACGGTAAAACACCTCCGAATCGATCTAATAAACTATAATCAGCAAATAATGTTTTCTGGCTTCCGGTTTCTGTATTCCCGTTACTCCATCTTCCATAATCAAAACAATCCCACGATGGTCCCGTCCGGCAGGATGTCGATTTTTTCCGCAGCCGGTATTGTGGGCAAACCGGGCATGGTCATTATGCTGCCGGCGATGGCGATGACGAATCCGGCACCGGCCGCCAGTCTGACATCCTTCACGGTCAGCCGCCACCCGTGCGGCGCTCCGCGCCTGCCGGGATCATCGCTTAAGGATCGCTGGGTTTTGGCGATGCATACCGGCAATCGCCCGTAACCCATTTGTTCGTATCTTTCCAACTGGCTGCCCGTTTCCCCGGTGTATTCCACCCCGTCGGCACCGTATACGCTGGTTGCCACAAGATGAATTTTTTCTTTCAGAGGTATGTCCAAATCGTATAAAGGCCGGAAACTGTTTTTATTTTTCGACAACTCGTTTAAGATCCGGTCCGCCAGATCCAAACCGCCTTCACCACCTTTTGCGACTACCTCGGACACGACGGCGGGCACATTTTGCGCCGCGGCATATTTCATCAGCAAATCGATCTCCGGCCGGGTGTCCACAGGAAAACGATTGACGGCAACCACCACCGGCAGCTTAAAAACCTCCCTGATTATATGTAAATGATGATTCAGATTGGCCAAGCCCTTTTCCAGGGCAGGAAGGTCTTCATCCGATAAAACATCCGCGCCGCCGTGATATTTCAATGCACGGACGGAAACCACCAGTACCGCTATATCGGGGCGCAGGTCCCCGGAGCGCGAAACGATGTCGAAAAACTTTTCCGCCCCGAGATCCGCGGCAAAACCTCCTTCAGTCACTACGTAGTCCGCCAGTTTGAGCGCCGTGCGGGTGGCGATGATGCTGTTGTTTCCATGAGCGATATTTGCAAAGGGACCCCCATGAATAAAAGCTGGCTGGCCTTCAGCCGTCTGCGCCAGGTTGGGCTTTATGGCCTCCTTCAGCAGGGCGGCCATGGCTCCCACCCCGCCCAGTCGGGCAGCGGTTATCGGCTCCCCGTCAAACGAAAATCCCACCACCATCCGCCCCAGCCGCTCCTTCAAATCAGGCAGATCCTGCGCCAGGCATAATATGGCCATGATTTCGGAAGCGGCGGTAATATCAAAACCCGAGGATCTTACGGTGCCGTCCCTGCCCGTGTCAATGACGATATTCCTGAGCGACCGGTCGGTAATGTCGATTACCCTGCGCCAGCTTATACGGGAGGGATCAAGCCGCAGCGTATTGCCGTGAAAAATGTGATTATCAATCAGAGCGGCGAGCAAATTGTGGGCGGAACCGACCGCATGCAAATCCCCCGTAAAATGCAGATTGATTTCCTCCATGGGAAGTACTTTGGCTTGTCCCCCCCCTGCGGCTCCGCCTTTCAAACCGAATGTCGGGCCAAGGGAAGGCTCCCGCAGGCAGAGTATGGCGCTTACCCCCAGCTTCCCCAGTGCTTGCGTCAAGCCTATAGCCGTACAGGTCTTTCCCTCTCCGGCGGGGGTCGGCGTGACGGCGGTCACATAAATGAGCTTGCCGTTTTCTTTATACCTTAGGCGTTCCCAGACATGCAGACCGACTTTTGCTTTATATCTGCCGAACAGTTCCAGATCGCCCTCATCCAGCCCCAACTGCATCGCAACATCAACAATAGGCCGCATCCCCACCGCTTCATCCTCTATAATCCGCATTAAAATTCATCCTTTCGGCGCGAATTCCCCCACTATTTTTTTAAAGAGATCCCCTCTCTCATTGTAATCCTTGAACATATCATAACTTGCGCATGCAGGCGACAACAGTACCGCATCTCCCGCGGCAGCCGCCTCCCGGGCCATCTCCACCGCTTCAGGGAAGGTCTTTCCCCTCAGGACGGGGATTTTACGGCCCTTTTCCTTCATGCTGCGGAGCAGGGCGCTTTCGATGAGCGGAGCCGTATCCCCCAAAAGCACTACAGTTTTGCACTTGTCGATTACAACCGCGGCAAATTCATCAAATGGAATTTTTTTATCATATCCACCAGCGATCAAGATCGCCGGTTTGTCCATGGCCAGGACGCCTGCGATAGCGCTGGTAGGCGTGGTGGATTTGGAATCATTATAATAAAAGACTCCGTCCAGAATTCTTACCAGTTCCAGGAGGTGTTCCACGCCGGTAAATCCGGTGACGGCCTCCCTGATACGTTCCAGGCCGACTCCTGCAAGGCTGGTAATAAGGGCGGTCAGCAATACGTTTTCTACATTGTGCAGCCCCAGGAGTTTTAAATCCTCCCTGCGGCATACCGGCGCCGGTTCCCCGGAAATCTTCAGCCAGAGCTGATCCCGGGAAAGGTAGGCTCCTTCATGCAGTTCCCGGCGGCTGGAAAAAAAGTAAACTTTTCCCGGAGCCTCAGAAGCCATATCCCTGGTGATTTCATAATCGTGGTTTAGGATCAAGATACCGCCGGATCCCTGAAAACGGAAAATATTCTTTTTCGCGTTTATATATTCCTCCATGGAAGCATGCATATCAAGATGGTTGGGGGTGATGTTGGTGATCGCAGCTATCTCCGGGCTCCGTTCGGTCTCCTGCAATTGGAAGCTGCTCAGTTCCAGCACCGCCCATGTTTGGCCGTCCATCTCCGGGAGGTGATTGATCAGCGGCGTGCCGATATTGCCGCCGATATATACTTTGGGAAAATCCCGCCGCATAATACTGCCTACAAGGGTGGTGGTGGTGGTCTTGCCGCTGCTGCCCGTGATGCCGATGATCTTTCCCGGACAGCGGTTCATAAACTCCTTTATCTCGCTGCTGATCAACGCACCCCGCGTTTTCGCCCTCTCCAACTCGGGGAAATCCCTGCGCATGCCCGGCGTTAAAAAAATCGCATCGTATTCATCCAGCCTTTCCAGGTAACTGGGGCCGGAGTGAAGCTTGAAGGAAATACCTTCAAGCCCGGTAAGGATTTGCTCCAATCCATGGAGTTCTTTCCTGTCACATGCGGTGACATCGGCGCCCTGCCCGGCAAGGAAACGAATCAAACCGGCATTGCTTATCCCTAAACCGATTACCGCAACTTTCTTACCCGTGAAGTCCATGAGTTCCTCCGCTTTTCATCGCAACGCTTCTAAAAACGGGTGATCAAATACATCTACCGGATTCGGCGAATCAACCCGCTTAATGCCGGCCACCGGTCCAAAAATCCGCATAGTCGTATGATATTTCTCTATAAAAAAAATATTCCCTTCCTGCGATGCAGCAACCCTACTACCGGTTCACAAACGCAAGCGCCGGATTATCCTCCCCTTCAACCACCGCAAAGCGAGTATCATCCCGGTTGAAAATCTCAAAAATATTGCCGGTAATGACCATCTTAACTCTGCCGGTGATCTCTCCCCGCTCCAATCCCAGGCACTGGTCCGCGGTAAGAGAAAATTTTCCGCTGGTATAATCCTGGGTATGCAATCCCAGCACGGAAAATACGAGCACCGCTTGATCAAATCCCGCAAGCATAGCGCGGTAATCCTCCTTTCGTTCCGCATCAAGGAAAAATCCGCTGCCGTTGGAGGGTTGGGGCGTAGGCGGCAAGCCCAGCTTTTGCCCGTATTTCACGTTCAAAAATGGCTGGCGGAGGCATCCGTTCCGGATCAAGTCCATTTTTCCGCCCGGCGCCCCCTCGGATGTGCAATGGTAAGATCCGATGTTTCCCGGAACGGTATTGTCGATATGAAAAGAGAGGTCTCCACGCCAGACCTTTTTATTGCCCTGAAAATCCGGCCATGAAAAAGCGGCTCTGCGGTTAGCCACCAGACTGCCGTTCAAATTTGAGAGAAAATAATGGTCGAGAAAATCTTCCACGAGCTGCGGTGTAAACACGATCACCGCCGGTTTTCGCGCTGGAGCGTCCTTTTTCAGCAACGCGGCGGTCTCTCCGATACGCCTGCAAAACCTGTCCCGTTCCTTCTCGCCGGGCCAAAAACGCTGCCGCAGGGCATCCCCGTATCTCGCGTCAGCGCTCAGCATGCACGAAAAGGATGTGGCCCGGCCTTGATAATCCAGCCCCTCCGAATTACGTATATATTTTTGCTGTTCCACCCCATTAATAAAACCCCGGTCGATTTTTCCGGCACCGTAGACAAGAGCGCTTTCCTGGGCCTTCTTTAGAAAATCGACAAGGGATCCCGGATTTCCATGCAGGCTGCCGCTGATCCTTTCATCAAAAACCGGCACATCAGGATACGCTTGAGGGGGCAGCAATTCCGGGCCTTCGGGATCGTGGTAGGCGGTTTTGGCCCATAACGCCCACTGCTTCTCGAAATCATCCGCCGTATCCCTGGTGATGTTCGCAAGGGTGAAGCGAGAGCCTCCCCAGAGCAGGTTGACTTCCCCGGTCAGTTCCTCTTTGCGGGAAGGAGACATATACGGCCCGCCCATCATGTTATCCTTGATGCCGGCTTCTAAAGCCGTCGATTCCACCAGCGCAATCCTCCAGCCGCGCAAACCCGAAGCCGCGCTGCGGCGTTTGGCTTCCAGCCTATCCGTAAAAAAATCCATCAAGGGCGTCATTCTCCACCCACCTCCACTTCATCATTGACGTCCATCAGGATAAAACAATTCCCCCCCCCGGAACTGGGCACTCCCTGTCCCATTTTACCGCAGGTTCCCACCGCCGTGGCCTCCACGGGTCCGATGCCGCAGATGATGGACTGCAGCGCTGAAAGGACATTCCCGCTGAAAATGGCGGGCTGGTATAAATGGGGTTTTTCCGCAAGCCCGTATACCCCGCTGCAGTTGAAAACAAAATCCCCGGTGGCCGGATTGACTTGCCCTCCGCCGTATCCGGCGAGGTATATGACTTTTTCGTCATACCCGATCAAACTGCGGCTTTTCAACAAATGATAAAGATCCGCAGGCGTCACTTCCTCGAATGCGGCCCCCAGGGGGATGGGATCCGCCACGGTGAGCCGGATATTGGACATACGGGGCATCGGCAGCGACTGGTAGCTTTGCGCGCGGGCCGCTCCGGAAGGTTCGATGCCGGCTTCCCTGGCAGAAAAAATATCCCCCAGACCCCCATGCAGCCTGCCGTTTTTCACAATCTCCACATTCTCGCGGATCTCGCCGTTGGCGCTCACCGGACAATAGGCATAGTCGCCCCGTACCGGCCCGTCGATGATCGTAACATTGTCCGCAGCCACTTTTTCACCAAGGCGGAATACACCGTCCGTGGCCAAAACCGATTCCGCGGCATGGTCGGATTCGGATGCGTGCCCGAAGGCCTCATGGGCCAAACCTTTTGCCATGGCATAATCTATGAGGATTTTATAGGATCCTTTTTTTATGCGCGGGGCGTCGAGCAATTGCACTGCCATGGAAAGCGCTTTACCGGTGCGGGCCGACAATTTCGCAAGCATCGCCCGCTCCCGGATGATGTGCAGATCCGCACCGGATACGTTGGCGGAGGCATTAACGGAATTGCCGTCCTTTTTTACCGTCATGGAATGATAAAGCGCCGCCCGGGGCGTCTCAAAATACACATCCGTCCCGTCGCTGCGGAAAATCCGCCATGCCTCGCGGGTGGCAAGATTGTAGGTCTGGATGGAAAACTCCGCATCCGTCCCCGGATCCACCGTCCGGTTCAAGTTCTTTACCTCCATATCCCAGGCCTCGATCTCCAGGTCGTCCGGTCCGAATTCCGACGGCATCTCGTACCTGCCCCTGACCGGATTTAATGTGAAGATCTCCCGGTTGGACAAGAATACGGGATCCCCGCGTCCCACCGCGATAAGCCACGCTTTTTCCACCAGCTCCCTGATCATGCCCGGAACGATTCTGTCATAAGAGACAAATCCGGTATATCCATCTTCGGTGAATACCTGCACCCCCATGCCGGAAAAATCCGTTTTTCTAATGCGTTCCGTTTTGCCGTTATTGATCAAAACCTCCGTGTCAACCCTTTCCTGACAACGAATAATAGCATAAATTCCCCGCTCCCGACGCAATTCCGCCAAAATACTTGAAATGACTTCCAGAGCGGTATCCGTTAATTTTCCCATTCCCATCCCCCCCTTTGACGGCCAAAAAAATTGGCGAATTCAAGTTTATTATATACACTTTCATATATTATAATCTGGTCTCGCGAGTTGAGTCTGGATAAAAAAACATCCTGCCACGTGCGGCAGGAAATTTTGCCGTCCTCCAGATATTGAGTGGACGCTCAAATATACGCGCTCATCTGATCTGTTTTAAATACATACCCGTTCGGGATCTTTTCCAGGTATACCACTCTGTTCCGTCCCAATTTCTTTGCCTCGTACAACGATAAGTCCGCTTTGTTCTGCAGTTCGTCGATTTCAACGGCATCCGCAGGATAACATGCAACGCCGATACTAATGGTGATGGGATCCTCCTCTTTCTCCGGGAAACGATAAGAGGAGTTGCCCACGGATAAACGTACGCGTTCCGCCAGTTCCACAGCTTTACTTTTATCGGTGCGGGGGAAAATGATGGCAAACTCCTCCCCGCCATACCTGCATACGCAATCCGTCCTGCGAACGTTTTCGTAAATGATTTGGGCGACATGCCTCAGGACATTATTGCCCAGTTCATGACCGTATTTAGGGCTTCCTGAAAAAGTTTAAAGCTTCAACTATTGGCCAAGGCTGGCCTCAAAATCCTTCGATACACCGAAAAAAGCACTTTGAAAAAATGGGACAAAAGAACCCGGAGCCGGT
>JBLNCG010000004.1:0-50913 GCA_050260475.1 Bacillota bacterium | reverse complement strand
TTTTTCGCCGTCACCGTACCGGGTTGGGAAGACTGGGTCGGCGTGGGCGTCGGTGTAGGCGTATTGGTAGGCGTGTTAACTATGGTCGCGGTGGGTGTATTGGTAGGCGTGTTGGTGGGTGACGCAGCGCCTGCCACATCAAGGTAAAAGTCGTCATAATAGGATGTGCCGCTGGCGTTATCCGTAACGACAACGTTGACGCTGGTGTTGCTGCCGCTGTTGAAGTTAAGGGTATATTGCGTCCAGGTGTTATTGGCTGTGGTGTTAAGGGTCGCAATCACCGCCCAGGTGCTGCCGTTAACGACCTTGATGATCTGGCTGGCCCCGCATTTTCCCCATGCGGTCAATGTGTAATTAGTGCTCCCAGCCAGGGAAACGCCCTGGATTAAATTGCACCAATCGCCGGTTCCCGTCAGTTTGACGGAATAGGTCCCGGAGTGCTTGTCGTCCGACACTACTGAAAAGTGTGCCGGCACGGCCCATGATGAAGTGCCGGATTCAAATCCCGGGTTCTGAACGAGGTTGGCCGCATGCGCACTAAAAAACACAAAGGCCAGGCTAAAAGCCAGAACCGTGATAAATCCGGAAATAATACCCTTTCTCACGTTTGGATTCATGACAATCTTCTTTCCTCCCTTTCGTCCAAGCATTTAATCATAAATCATCGATTAAAAAGCATACAAGGCCCAGTGTTAACGGCGAATTTTAATTGAAACAACTAAAACAATCATTTTCAACCCTTCGTTCACCGGGCTTATTTTCACCTCCTTTACTGTCGGTACATCGCAATGATCTATGATCCCATATAAAATTATATCTCATTTGTTAACTTTTTGTAAATGGAGAAATATATTTATAATATAGACTAAAGGATTGTTACGTAAATTTATTACATTGATTTGCTCCTGTGGTTTAACGCAAATCGCTCTTTATTGCGAATGTATTGAACGATCCGGGCGCAAGCTGTACGCCCGCTTCTTTTTCCCCGTCTTTCAACGTCAGCGTCCTTGCATCCGGAAAGGGATTATAAACCACAGCCACCGATCCCCCCCCCGGATTCCCGAAAGCCACCGAATTACCCGCCCAGTGCCCTTTTACGCCCAGCCGAACGGCGCCCCTTTTTACGAAGTGCGAGAAATGCTTCATCACGTAAAATTCAGGATTGCGCATAACTTCCCTGCGTTCAGGATCCACGGTCAGCATGGAATTTTGCTTCCAGCCCCAGGTGCTCATGCCGCCCGTCTCAAGGACCATGTTCCAGTAAATATAAGCGCCGGCGCCATTTGCGATATAGTGCCTGAAAAGGGTGAATATATAGACCGCATATTCCCACGTATTGCGCCCGTCCCCGCACTCGTTTTCCGTCTGCATCAGCTTTATCTCCGGCCATGATTCATATGTCCGCTGGACCGCCCCTTTGCCGTCCCATTGATACCCGACGCCGGCCACATAACGGCGCGCCTCAGGATCGCTTAAAACCGTATTGGCGAATTCATCATATCCCGCCGAATTGATTGTCCCGAGCCATATCTCAGTGGCAAGACCGTTCCTTTCAAACGCCGGCCCGAGATAATCCCGGATGAAATCCCGCATCTCTCCCCCCGTCCAGAGGCAGGATGGGAATTTTTGATCCGCGCAGGGTTCGTTCTGTATATGGATTTGATGTATGGTGACGCCTTCATCCCGGTAAGCCTGAACAAATTTCACAAAATACAAGGCATAGGCATCCAGATACTCTTTCTTCCAGATTATCTTGCCATAGTTATGGGCTTTGGGAAACTTAAACCAGGTGGGCGGGCTCCACGGCGAAGCAAAAAGCTTTAAATCCGGAGCCCGCTTAAGCGCTTCCTTGATATACGGAATGAGTATCCGGCGGTCCCGATCAATGGAGAACTTATCCATGGTAAAGTCGCCATCGTTTTCGTCATGGCTGTACCATTCCGCGGCATAATCGTTGGCCCCCACCGGCAGGCGACAGATGTTGAACCGGCACCCGTTCGGGCCGAAGAATTCATCGAAAACCTCCCGGCGCTTGCCTTCATCCAGATGGGAGAGGGCGATCCAGCCCAGCTCGTTGAAACAGCCCCCAAATCCCTCCATTTTCTGGTATTTTACGCCGGTTAATTCCAGTTTATCGCCGCCCGGCTCCACCGTCTTAAGCGGCATATCTGCCCAGAATTTTTCCCGGGTGGTGGCTATCCATCTTGTCAGTCCAAAATCGCTCAATCTTTTCACCTCTTATCCGCATTTATTCATAATACTTCAATAAGACAGCCCGATCTCCTGTAGTTCCATTTTAAGTTCAACCAAGTCTTTTCCATTTTTTTTTTAGGAAACATCTTTGTGTAAAAATTTTTGGCATTAATAACTTAAACTCCGGTTAAAATTACAGTCATACCCTTCTTTCGGAGTGTCATATACTTAACAAAGACAATTGCGTTGTTACCTTAAAACTAAGTCATGCCACTACACATAGTAGAGGCTACCATTAGGCTATCGATATTTAGCGGCAAGACGTAAAATTATCATAACAACGCCAATTGCTTTAATAGGAACCCGGGGAAGGCGGTGGGATCTATGACGGATTTGGAAATCTTGACCAGAATCGTCTGGGGGGAAGCGGAAGCGGAGATAGTAACCGAGAAAGTAGGTGTCGCCGCATCCATCATCAACCAATCCAGGGCGGAAAACAAATCATTCCATCCTTATCTATGCCTTGAATTCCTTAAAGCGCCTTGGCATTTACCGCCGGATTCCAATGCCGGAGTATCGGGAAATCCCCGGTTAAATCAGCCTGCTTTCCATTATCTGCCGCCGCTATCTGTGCCATAGCGCGCATATAAACCCCCCCTTGTTTTTTAGGGCATATTCTTTTTCCCTTTGCCAGTTGAATTCATCCTCGGGAGCCTGCGGCGGGACGAATAAACACTCCCCGAGCCCCGACAGGCGGCCGGGATTCAATTTCCTTAAATCTTCCGTTGTCCGGATAACCGCATGCCGGAAAACCGTGTTGGCCTGAAATTCCTTGCTTGTGTATAATTCCCCCCAGGGGCTGTTTTTATTAATAATGCCGGCAAGCACTGGACCGCCCCGTTTTACCACCCGCAACATCTCCGCCAGCGCCTGCGCGGCGTCAGGTATAAAATCCAAGACGGTCACCGCCATGGCGCCGTCGAAAGTTTCATCAGGGAACTCCATCCCGCAGACATCCATATCGTAGAAGGGGATGTCAGCCCTGTTCTCCCGGGCCTTGCGCCTTGCTTCGGAAAGCATAGCCTCCGATGCGTCGATGCCCGTAACCTGGCAGCCCTTGTCCGCCAGCTTCAGACTGTAATTCCCTGTGCCGCAGCCGGCGTCCAGCACCTTCATCCTGGGACGAACATGGAACATCTCAAAAACCAGCTTTGTTTCCACCTCATCGATGAAACCGCCCTGTTTTGTCCGATACCAATTATCGTAGGAAGCAGCCTCGGCATCGAAAATGGCCATTTCAATCTCCTTTCCTGCATTGGCGGCTTATATCTGCAGCCGGTTTTATATTTAAAATAACATATTCCGTTACCGCCGGCAAGGCGCTAAAGGGGCCTGTCTTTTACCAGATTCACAGGCCCTTTCAGGATTCTGTGGAATTCTTCAGGGGAAACCGGTTCCCGGAAAAGATACCCCTGGATGCAGTCACAGCCTTTTAACTTGAGCAGGGCTAATTGCTCGACGGTTTCAACCCCCTCCGCGATCACCTCCAGACCCAGGTTGTGCGCAAGGGATATTATGGCCTCGGCAATGGAGATATCCTTAGGTTGCCCGGTAAGGCCCTGCACGAAGGTCTTATCGATTTTAAGGGTATGCAGGGGAAACTTCTTCAAATAATTCAGGGATGAATATCCGATGCCAAAATCATCAAGAGCTATGCGCATACCCATATTCGTCAACTCATGCAGGATCTTTACCGTATATTCCATATTTTGCATCACTGTGTTCTCCACCATTTCCAGCTCCAGGAAGCGGGGATCAAAACCCGTGTCACTCAAAATTTTATCTATAAGATTTACCAGATTCGGCTGTTGAAACTGGCGCGTCGACAGGTTGACGGCCAGGCGCAGATAAGGGTAGCCTGCGTCGCGCCATGCCTTCACACAGGAACAAGCCGTACGCAATACCCATTCGCCCATGGGAAGAATCGTGCCCGTTTCTTCCGCAGCCGGAATAAACAGTCCGGGATCGATCAGATCCAGTTTGTGGTGTTTCCACCGCAGCAAGGCTTCCACTCCGCTGATGCTAAGGGTTTTGATATTCAACTGAGGCTGATAATGAATGAACAACTGATTTCTTTCAAGGGCGTGGCGCAGGCTGTTTTCCAATTCAAGGCGATGCGTGCCCCCGGTGTTCATCGCATGCGTATAGAATTGATAGTTGTTGCGGCCGTGCTGTTTGGCCCTGTACAGGGCGATATCCGCATTTTGCAGCAATGTCTCCGGGTCCTGCGCGTCTTCGGGAAATATGGCGATACCGATACTCGCCGTGGTGTGCAATTCCGCATCATCGAGAAAATGGGGCGCCGTGAAGTTGTCCAATACTTTTTGGGCGAATTCCCTGGCCTCTTCGATTCTGTCGATACGCGGCAAAAGGATTATAAACTCATCACCGCCCAGCCGGGCAAGGTCCTGCAAGGCCGATCCCCCCTGATCTTTTTCCAGCAGGCTTAGCAGCCGTGTGGCAACATCTTGCAGCAGCCTGTCTCCGGTGGCGTGCCCCAGCGTATCATTGATTGTTTTGAAACGATCCAGATCAAGAAACAAGATGGCAAGCTTTTTTTGAGCCTCCCCGGCTTCCGATATGGCCTTCGAAAGTTTCTCATTAAAGCGATTGCGATTGGGCAGGCCGGTCAACAAATCGTGGAAAGCCTGATATCGTATGATTTCGTCGGCCTTCATGCGGTCGGTGACATCGCGGTCTATGCTCATCACTATTTCTTGGCCGGACATGGAAAGGATATTCATAGTGGTTTCGGTATAAAAATTCGTACCATCCTTGCGTTGGTGTATGGTTTTGATATTGATCCCCTTTTCCCGGGACAATTTTTTCAGGCATTGGGACCACTCCTCTTTCGACATGTCATATCCGGGCAACTGCGGATCGGCAAAAAGGATATTCATGGGACGCCCGATGAGCTCCGCACGCGTATACCCGTGCATGGCGCATGCGGCGTCGTTGCAAGCGATGATAATCCAGTCCCCTGCATCCTGCGGTGAAAACAAGAAAATCGCATCAGGGGAATTGTCGAAAAAATAACGGTAATGTTCCTCACTCTCCCGCAGCGCTTCTTCAGCCCGCCGGCGTTCCATAATGTCCCTGGCCTGCTGCATGTTTTGCAGCGCCAGGGTGGACATTTGCCTGGCGATTAAGAACAGGGCCCAGCATATTTTATGAAATCTCGCCCGGGATATGCGAGGCACTTCCGCCAGCGCCCTCCGGTATTCATCCGCGTCCGCTCCAATCTCCGCGGCGAATTTTAACATCTTGCCGATATCCGCCTCTTCCGTCTCTTCCGCTATAACTTCCCCCACAAGCCATTTTGCGATATGACGGTTGCCTACGACGATGCTGGCGCCGCCATTTAACAGGCCGGCGCTCAGGCAGGAACCGATGTTGGGTCCATCCAAATTTATCCTGCCGATCACCGAATCGGAATAAATGCATTTAGCCAGCCCTTTTTTGGTTTTTCTTATAATATCGTGGCACAACCGGCAAAAATTACTGGCCCGGGTGATGGGCCGTCCATCCATGCCTACGATCACCGAAGCGACTCCTGTCGCTTCCGAAAAGGCGTCCTGAATTTTTTGAAGCTCCTCCACGTCGAACAGGTCTTCAAACCTTAAACCGGAAAGATCCCCGGCCGGCTGTGTCAAGGCGATTATTTTCGCCTGCAGGGCTTCTTCAGCCTTTTTACTGGCGGTGATATCGCTAAAAATCAATATCTTCCCCAGTTCCATCCGCGACCGTTCTATGGTAACCTGAGTGAGTAGTACTGTTTTGGGCGTCCCCGCCAGCATCAGGTCAAGTTCCACCCTGGCTTTACCTTCTATTTCATGATAACCCGGAATAATTTTATCCAGCGTAGTTGCGGTCGGGGAAAAGTCCAGCGGCCCGAACCATTCACCGGCCGCCTTGTTGTGTTGAACGATTTTCCCCTCACGGTCAGCGAGAACCACGCCGTCCTTTGTGTTAAAAAGCAGGATATCCGCAATGTCGGCCGTCTCCAAGGCCATAAAATTATGCCTGACTATCGCCCAGTATATCGCAAGGGATTGGAATACGGAGGCTTCCGCCGTCACCTGTATGAAATCGCTCAGATTAAGTATATCCGGCAGTATAATTACTGATGTCAAACCGATCGCCAATGCCGTGGAAAAGCCCCAGATAATGATGGCGTATTGCTTTTTGATATGCGCATCATTTGTGGTTTTTTGCCTTATCCAAAAAAGGTAGATTGCGTACAATACAGGACTCACCGTACATCCGGCGGCAAACGGCAATAACAGGAATCCCGCCCGCTGGTTGGCCCCCCAGTAATACCTGATATATCCGTTGACCACCCATTTGGTGCCCAGGCTAATCATTACAGCCAATGTACTTAATACTAACAGACCGTAAAATACGGCATCTTTTTCTTTCCTGAAAAATGCATACGTAAAATTCAGGATGAGAAATCCCATAAACAACCAGGCCGCAGAATTTATCTTAAAGAGCGGAACCAGCCAGTCTCCGAATGCGCCTGATTTAAAAACAATATTACAGGCCACCCAGAATATCAATACCGCCACAAAAAGTAAATAAGCCCGGGCAGCGCGGTTTTTCCTCCTCTGGGCGAATACGTATGTCCAGGTAAAACCATGTATCAGCAACGCAGTAATAGGGATTAAGGCATAATGGCTGAGAATCACGGAAGTCCTCCTTCCCTCTTGAAAGCGCCAGGTTTCACGGACAATATCTGGATTCCTTGCTTAATATTTCGGTGTCTTTTCCGGAATCTGTTAATATTTTTTTATGCGCGGTGATTTTCTTTAAAAGCGGCAGGTAAAACCGGAATTAAAGAGAATTTTTTACCGGCTGAGACGAAAAACTTCGAAAACATTAAGCCTGTGGTAACAAATATAAAAAAAAGGGGGTGCCTGCCATTTTACCATTACATTTAAGACCTGAATTTCATCCCGGGGCGCTGCCTGAAAATATGGTAAGTGTGGGAAGCTGCCGTTTTACCATACTCACTCCCCGTTTGATCCGGATGGAATACGATCCGCGCGGAATTTTCGAGGACAGGCCTTCGCGCATTTTCTGGCACCGCAACCTGCCGGCCGCGGCTTATAAAACCCGGCAAACCGGCGGTATCCTGGAAATAACCACTGAATTTCTGCGCCTTACATACAAGCCCAATCCCCGGGGGTTCACCCCCGAAACCCTTTCCGTCAGGATACTGCCCTCGGACATTGAATGGCGGTACGGTGATGCGGATCCCTTTAACCTTCGAGGAACCTACCGTACCCTGGACGGCCGCGACGGCCCAGTCCCCATCCCTCCCGGCCTTATGTCGCAAAGCGGCTGGTGCGTTGTGGACGACTCCGGCACGCTGGTGTTTGATAAAAACGGCTGGTTTGCACCCAGGTTCGAACCGGGCATAAGCATGGAGTACAAAAAAGAAATCAAGGATCTGTATTTCTTCGGATATGGCCGGGCATACGGGGAATGCCTGCGGGATTTCTGCAGGATAGCGGGGACGGTGCCGCTCATTCCCCGCTGGGTATTGGGAAACTGGTGGAGCAGGTATTGGGCGTACTCGCAGGATGAATTACGGGAAGTAGTGGAAGGCTTCCGGAGAAACGGAATCCCGCTTTCGGTCTGCATTATCGACATGGACTGGCATCTGGTGGAGAATCCCCATACCTCGGGATGGACCGGATATACTTGGAACCGCAAGCTTTTCCCGGAACCTGAAAAATTCCTCGGCTGGCTCCATGAACAGGGATTGAAGATCGCATTGAACCTCCATCCTCACGACGGAATTCATCCCCATGAGAGCGCTTATGCGGAGATCGCCAGCGAGCTGGAGATTGATCCCAAAAGCAAACAGCCGGTAAAATTCGAGATCGCGGATCCCAAATTCGCCTGCGCCTATCTAACGAAACTGCATCATCCCTTGGAGCGGCAGGGCGTGGACTTCTGGTGGATGGACTGGCAGCAGGGCACCAAATCAGGCCTGGAGGGACTGGATCCGTTGTTCGTTCTGAACCATCTTCATTTTTATGATCTAGGCCGTGACGGGCACAAGAGGTCCATGATCTTTTCGCGCTGGAGCGAACTCGGTTCCCACCGCTACCCGATCGGCTTCTCCGGAGACACCCATGTGACCTGGAAATCCTTGGCTTTCCAGCCCTATTTTACGGCTACCGCCGCCAATACGGGCTACTTTTACTGGAGCCACGACATCGGAGGGCATTGCATGGGATATGAAGAGCCGGAACTTTACACCCGTTGGATACAATTCGGCGTATTTTCCCCGGTGCTGCGCATCCATTCAACCAAGTGCAAATTCCAGGACCGACGGCCCTGGATGCAGGACGGAGAAATCCTGCGCATCATCGGAGATTTCATGCGGCTGCGGCATGCGCTGATACCCTATCTGTACAGCATGTGCAGGCGGGCAAGCAAAACAAGCGTTCCCCCTATCCGTCCCATGTATTATGAATATCCGGACCGGGATGAGGCATATGTTTGCGATGATCAATATTTTTTCGGATCGGAAATGATCGTAGCGCCATATACGGCGCCTTTGGATCCGGACACCCGCCTGGCAAGGCAAACGATCTGGCTTCCGCCGGGCGACTGGTACAATTTCTTTACCGGAGAGCATATCCCGGGCGACAGGTTTTACGCGTCCTATGGAAAACTAGACGAGATCCCCGTTTACGCCAAAGCGGGAGCCATTATACCCATGGGGCCTAAAGCGGGATGGAACAACGTGGCGAACCCGGAAACCTTGGAGGTGCAAGTCTTTATAGGCGCGGATAATTGCGTTGAACTGTATGAAGACGACGGGCAAACTTCGCAGTACCTGAAGGGCGCTTATTGCATCACCAAAATGCGCCAGGAAACCGGCAAAAATAAGCTTAATTTTATAATAGAACCGGCGCAAGGGCAAATCTCTCTTATCCCCGCCAAGCGCTCATGGCGTTTCGTCTTTACGGGGGTAACAAGTCCCGGCGCGATAGCCTGCACCGCGGGGGATAAAATATTATTCCCGCAGTGGGAATATGACAAAGAGCTGGAACGCTTGAAAGTCAGCCTCGATAAGATCGATCCGCGCGAGAAAATCGAGATATCCCTTCAATCAAAAGGGACTCTGCTTTCCCGCCGGGACCGGAAGCCGGAAATCCTGGAAAAAATGCTTTTTAGCTTCCATACCCGCCTGGAGGCCAAAAACACTGCTGCGGAAATGCTTGAAAAATCCGGCGCGGACCCGGACACCCTGTTCGCCATCGCCGGACAATTTACTTCAAACCAGCTTCGCGCGTGGTGCGAGAGTTTATACGGCGCCGGATTCGGCTACCTCGGCTTGCAAAGCGGAAGAAGGGCGTTGGCTCTCTGGAACAACAGCGGCAGCCCTCATATAAAATATTGCATCACCGGTCTCTGGGGCAGTTATACCGGCCAGGGAACAGTTCCCGGGCAGCTCCTCCTGCAGGCGGAGCGCAATGAGTTTCAGGAAAAGGAGAAACCGTATCTCAACGATACCTGGAACGGCGTGATGAGTTACGGTGGGATAACGCTGAATTTAAAGGATAAAAAGCCCTGGTAAATCCAAGGCTCCTTGCAGCGCGTGATCGCAACTGAAATTAGCGCAATGGAGACGTTTCCGGAGTACCTTGATCACGGCGGTTTGCTCGTGATACACGCTCCCGAGGGGAAAAAGCCCGTTTTAAAAGTACTGATGTTATAAAACCGTAATAATACAATTAAATGCAAAGCATCCCGCAAGATAATCCGCAGGATGCTTTTACAGGAAGGGATTAGCCGGATAACGCATGGTTGAAAGAAGCCCGGCCCTTTTCCCCGCTGAAACAGACATATTACTTGTAAAGCAATTGCGTTGTTGCCTTAATGCTAGGTCTTGCCACTAAATATAGTGTATGGCTACCACCATTAGGCTATCGATATTTAGTGGCAAGACGTAAAATAACATAATAACGCAAATTACTATTTGTGGTATTCTTTTTTGATCATGTCCCTTAATTCCTTTGAATAGGCTTTTATACTCACCCCATAATCAAGGAGGAATGTTTCGATGTTATTGGTAGTATCCGAACGAAACTCCTTATGAATAAATGCCGCTTTCGCGTAAATGCCTTGAGGCAAAACCTCAATATCATTATTATGGATGATAAGCCCTTTGGGTAAGCCTTTTATATCTATTAAATTTTCCACGATAATTCCCTGGTACCCAAGGATATTGGGAATGACTGTATCTTTTTTATAATTTCTATTTTGTGCGCTTTTTGCGAAATGCATTTTGAGATTATCGACAACCCTTTGCTCTTCTATAAAATAACAGGGATTCGGCCGGCCGGAAAAGATCAGGATAGTCACCTTAAGCAGGGCTTTGCCATTCACGCGTGTTTCAGCAAAACCGGCGCCGGAAATTGTAAATAAAGCCATGGAAAAAGCTGAAATTATCAGAAAAGGATTTACCAGCTTGGCGAAATGAATCGTTTTCATGGGTTGGCCTCCTTTTTTTTGCCATATACAGGCATATTTACTCGATATCCTCATGTCCATTACCTTGCACCGCATCCGAATCCACAAAAAAGTACCCCGCAAACACGGTATAAGGACCCCGGTTAGCCGTTTGAGGATTGATAATGATCTGGCCTGAATTGTCAAGATTGGTGGCTTGTCCTCCACCGGGTTTATGGGACCATTTGCCGTCGCGATCCTGGCGATACCAGTGATAATCAATACCAGGATTTATTGCCAGCGCAGCCCTGGACTTTCCTGCCGGCAGCGCTCCGCCGGCCGAACCTATCTCCAAACCATCGGAAAGGGCGGCATTTCTGACATGCTCATAAGTTATATCATATGGATACGGCTCATAGCCGCTTTTCCGGCCCGGCTGGGCATAAGTATTCGTAACTTTATTGCATCCGTAATTATAACAATTATTCATATATTGAATCATTGCGCCATCATTCCAAAAATCGGGTTCATAATATGGCGTATCGGGACCCGGACTCGGAGTCGCTGTCGGGGTAGCAGTGGCAGTCGCGGTCGGAGTAGGAGTCAGACTGGGTGTAGGAGTCGGAGTGGGAACCAGCGAGTAAAGTTTTATGTAATCGATTTCCCCGTAGCCGTATCCGTTCGTATACCATGAAAGCGTCCGCCCGTATGTAGTGCATTCGGTGCTCCAACCGGTGGAGGTGACCGGCAGCTCTTTGCTGTCCAATTTGAAGACGGAGTTTGCCGGCCCTACACACCTGGCGCGCCATACGATTTTATACCCGGGATTGGAACCCCATGAATAAGTGCCCGTTCCGTATCCTCCCCCCTTGAAGCTTCCCGAGTTTGGATCCCAGCCCATGCCGCCGGCATTAGGAGGTATCGGCGGGTCCACCGTTACGATGGGATTGCAGGTCAGCTCTCCGAGATAAATCCATTCGTCCCCAAAAATGGAAGGGGCAAATGTAAAGGCCAGACAAAATGATGCCAACAATAGAACGCAAGGCTTCGTAATTTTTTTTCCCATTTTTTGAAACATGGACGATTCTCCTTTCTGTTTTTGTCATATGATCCGATACCCTATGCGGACTCACCGATAATACGGCATACTCTTTATATCACTCCCCTTGATTAAAAAAATGGCAGGCCTTATTTGCATGTCTGCCTGTCATCGTTGTTCCGCCGGACCAAACAAAATTTAGTGTTTTAACTGCTTTCCGTAAGCCGTCCTATTTACTTCTTTTCTTTTTTATGGGCATCCACGATTTTCTCTATGATGGAGGTAGAGGAATACCCCTCGATGAACGGGATGATCTCCAGCCTTTCCACATCATCCCTGCCTACCACATTGTCAGGGCGGTAATCCCCTCCCTTGACCAGCACATCCGGTTTCAGCGCACGGATTAACTCCGCCGGAGTGTCCTCGCCAAAGACGACCACACCGTCGACGCATTCCAGCGCCGCAAGCAGATAAGCCCGATCCTTCTCCGTAATGATGGGCCGGGACGGCCCTTTCAACCTGCGCACGGAATCATCGCTGTTTAAACCGACCACCAGCTTGCCGCCCAGACGCCCGGCCTTTTCCAGGTAGTTTACATGCCCGGCGTGCATCAGGTCAAAACATCCGTTGGTGAAAACCACTTTTTGGCCTCTGCTTTGCCATTCGCGGATTATGGCGGAGGCTTCCGCAAGGGTCATGATTTTTTTATTGTACCCGAAATCCACTTTCGCCCCGCGCATGGCGTCGATCAATTCCATCCTGCTGATGGCGTATGTCCCAAATTTTCCGACTTCGATTCCCGCGGCTAGATTGGCCAGGTGCGCCGCATCCGGGGGGGAAAGCCCCCATGCCTCGGACAAAATCAAAATGGAAGCGATGGTGTCGCCGGCGCCTGAGACGTCAAAAACTTCCTGCGCGCGGGTGGGTATGTGGAGAACGCCGCCGCCGTTGATAAGGCTCAGACCTTTTTCCGATCTGGTAACCACTACATTTTCAATTTGAAACTGTTCCCTGGCCTTTGAGGCGAATTCTTCCACCGCCGCATCCTCATTGGGGATTTTTGTCCGAAAACAGTCGCCCAACTCCGCCATATTGGGGGTGATGTAGGAAGCGCCCCTGTATTTCTCCCAGACGGAACCCTTAGGATCCACCAGCACCGGAATTTTACGCTCCCGGCATTTGCCGATGAGATGAATGCACAAGGCCGGAGTGCAGGCCCCTTTGGCGTAATCCGAAAGCGCGGCGCCATGAACTCCTTTATCCAGAACCGCGTTGATCCATTTTTGCAGCTTTTTTTCGTCCTCGGAACCGATGGGTTCATCCTGTTCGAAATCCATCCTGATCATCTGCTGGTGGGATCCCACCACCCGCAACTTAGTGGTGGTGGGCCGCGCCGTGGTCAGAACCCCCTTCCCGTCGATTCCTTTTTCCGCAAGGATGCGGCGGAGGATCCTCTGGCTTTCGTCGTCTCCCGCCACTCCGCCCAGAAAGCAATCGCACCCCAAAAGCGAGAGGTTATGAGCGAGGTTTGCCGCTCCACCCAGGGTGTCGCGCTGCTCCCTGACCCTGTTGACGGGTACAGGAGCCTCCTGGGAAATGCGATTGACATCGCCAAAATAATACCTGTCCAACATGACATCGCCAAGAAGCAGTATTTTGCACCGTTTCGTGAAATTGCTTAAAAAAGACAGGGTCCTGGAAAAATCGTACAAGGCAGATCACTCCATCCGGACGTTCATTCTGGCCGTCCATCCTGTTTATCCCATAATGTTGATTAAGGCTTTAGCCTTGATATCCCGCGAGGAGCCTCCGAACATGATCTCAAATTCGCCCGGCTCCACAAGCCAGCTTTTTTTATGCGGATCATAGAAAGAAAAGGCCCTCTGATCCAGTACGAATTCCACAGGCTTGCTTTCACCGGGTTTTAACCGCACCTTGGTGAAACCCTTTAATTCCTTGGGCGGCCGGATCAGCGAGGACTGCCTGTCATGAACGTAAAGCTGAACCACCTCCCGCCCCTCGGCATTCCCCGTGTTTTTAACAGTCACTGAAACGCGCACCGGTTCTCCGGTTTTTACGACGGCGGGCGCTTTGACGTCCGAGTATTCGAAGGTTGTGTACGACAGCCCGAATCCAAAGGGAAAAAGCGGTTCCACATCCTTTTGATCGTAATAGCGGTAGCCCACAAAGATGCCTTCCCCATAACGCACTTCCCTTGCGCCGGGATAATTGATGAACGCGGGGGTATCCTCAAGCCGCTTCGGGAAGGTGACGGGAAGCTTTCCGGAGGGATTGACCGATCCCAGGAGAACATCCGCCAGGGCATTCCCGCCCTCCTGGCCCGGGTAATATCCGTAAATCAAACCGGGAACATCGCGAAGCCACGGCATGGCCACCGGGGCGCCGCAGTTTAAAACCACAATCGTGCGCGGATTTGCCTTGGCCACAGCGCTGATCAACTGGTTTTGCCTTCCCGGCAGTTCCATATCCGCCCTGTCCCGGCCTTCAGTCTCATATCCCTCATAGAAGCCGGCGAAAACAAGGGCAATATCGCTTCTCCGCGCCAATTCCACCGCCCTTTGCATGCGGTCATCCCCGTCTTCATCAGCCATATGCGAGATCGAAAGCCTTACGATGGCGTTTTCCTCATAAATGGGTTTCAAGTATTCCACCAGTATTTCGTAATCTTCTCCGGCATCCAAATCAATCCGGGCGGACGCCTCCACGGTAAAAGACGGATCTTCCGGGGCATGGGCGTTTTCCAGAACAAGTTTTCCATTTAAATAGACCGCGATTTTTCCGGTATGAGACAATTTTAGAATATATGCGCCTGCGGCGGGGGCTTCCAACCGCGCCTTCCACCGCGCAGTAAAGAGCCTGCCGTTGATATCCCCGCCGGGACCGTTTGCAAACCACCAGAATTCCAGCCTAGGATCGATCCGTTTCAGCCCTGGTTCACCCGACCATGCGCCGTTGTCGAAATACTCCCCCTGGAAACCGTTCCCTTCCCCGGAGGCCGGTTTTATGCATTCCGGTTTCAGCGCCGGTGGTTCCGAACTCTTTTCGCACCCTTCCTCCAAGGCTAAACTGATTTTGCCGGACAATCTGGCCTGCAGGGCTTCCCATGGGCTGATCCGGTACGGCGGCTGCAGGTGAGCGCTTCCCCCTCCGCTGACGGCCAAATCCGCGGCTGCGGGACCGAGCACGGCGATGGATTTTATATCCTTAAATTTCAGCGGAAGGATGCCTCCCTCGTTTTTTAGAAGGGTGATGGATTCTTCCGCAAGCTGTCTGGCCAGCTGCTGGTGCCCGGCGGTATTCACGGACCCCGGCGGTAACTGGGCTTTCTCATCCAATTTGCCGGATAAGGCGATCATCCTGATCACCCGTGCTGCGCTGCGGTCGACCGTTTCCGGATCAACCTTCCAGTCCTGGACCGCATCTTTAAGGAGCTTCCCGTAATATTTCGCCGGGCCGGGCATCTCGATATCCAGTCCGGCCCGAATGGATTCCGCCGTGGCATGGTTTGCCCCCCAGTCCGATATTACCACCCCTTCAAATCCCCACTCCTCCCTGAGAATATCGTTTAAAAGATGGGCATGGGCGCTGGCGTACGTTCCGTTGATGCGGTTATACGAGCACATGACCGTCCACGGGCCGGCTTCCTTGACTACCGCTTCGAAGGCCGCCAGGTATATTTCCCGCAAAGTCCTTTCATCCACTTCGGAACTGGCCCTGCCCCGCTCGATCTCCTGGTTGTTGCAGGCGAAGTGTTTAACGGAAGCGCCGACATCCCGGCTCTGTAAGCCCGTTACATATGCCGCGCCAATCCTCCCCGCAAGATACGGGTCTTCGGAGTAGCTTTCAAAATTCCGCCCGGCCAGGGGATGGCGCACGATATTGATGCATGGCCCAAGCAGGATGTCGCAACCCAAAGCGCGCGTTTCCTCCCCCAGTGCGGACCCCACTTTTTCAATCAACGCAGTGTCCCAACTGGCAGCCATGGACATGCCCGTGGGGAACGAGGTGGCGGGGCCATATATCCTTCCGCCGTCCGAGGTGCTTCTCACTCCGTGCGGCCCGTCCGTCATCACCAGCGAGGGGATGCCCAAACGTTCCACCGGCGCGGTCCGCCAGCTATCCCTGCCCGAAAGCAAGGCGATTTTCTCCTTCAGGGACATTTTGTGAAGCAGTTCCTGAATTATCCCGCTCATTTGCGGTTTTTTCCCGTCATTGCCGGCCAAATAAAACCCTCCCATGCGCTTTAGAATCATTTTTTATACATTGTTTTCTTACTGCCTTTCTGAATCAAAGCAAATTGCGCTGTTACATACACTAAATATAGTGTGCGGCTGCGTTAAAGCTATCAATATTTAGCGGCAAGACGTAAAAATATGGTTACAACGCAAATTGCCCGATCAAAAATCTTTCTTAAAATTCCACATATATTGAAGTATTCCTTTACCGGGGGGTAAATTCCCCCATTTTTTATCGCAGCAGCCTAAGCGCCCGCTCCAATTGCTCCTTATAAAAATCAAACCGGCGGTGAAATATCGCCGGTAATGAAGTTATTTGTCGACGGAATACGGATGTTTTAATCTCAACTCGAAATCAATCTTTTCTGGAATAAATGCTATCCGGCTGTTTTTATCCTCTCCATAATTTCATCGATCAGCCGGTCGATCTGGTTCTGCGAAAGCACCGAACCGCCCCTCAAACCGGCCAGCTCCTTGTTGGATTCGCTGAGCTTATCCAGCAGGCCCCGGATGAAAAGGATCAGAATCTTTACCCCGGCTGACGGGCGTTTTTGAATGAATTCAAATAAAGCCTTGCGCTCTATGCGCA
This sequence comes from Bacillota bacterium, assembly GCA_050260475.1. GTDB lineage: Bacteria > Bacillota > UBA4882 > JBLNCG01 > JBLNCG01 > JBLNCG01. The sequence goes on along the minus strand of JBLNCG010000004.1, from coordinate 34,304 downwards.
ATATTCCCGCCGTATCGGTCGCGGGAAACACGTTGGCGGTCCGCTGCAAGTTATAAAAGATGCCCGCCTCGCCAAAAAATTCCCCTTTTTTAATCGTGGAAAGAAAAATTTCCTTGCCGCACATATCCACTATCGTTACACTCAAAGTGCCGGAAAGCACCGCGTACAGGCATGTCCCAATCTCGCCCTGCTTGACTATCCTCTCATCCTTGTCATATGAAAGAATCTCGCAGACGCCCAGCAACTGCTTCTTTTCTTCCTCGGAAAGATAATGGAAAAAGCTGACACTGCCGAGTTCCGAAAGGAGGTTGAAATATTCCTCGACCTGGAGTTTTCTCACGGCGCATACCCCTTTGCAGGCAATGATATCATATTAAATACATCGATATTATTTGAATCTCATGATTTGCTAAAAAAGTTACTAGCGTTCATTATTTTTGCAAATCATTTACGAAAAGCCTAATGTCGTTGTATATAGTAATTCGCTCTTTCTTCGAATTTACCTTTTATTAAACCGGTGAATAAACTTATCAATTTTAATTAATGAGCGTACCTTAATTGGTACGGCCGAGATATCGCGATTTTCCGAAATCGGTTAGAGTATTTAATCACCGGTTCTATATGAGGTTTTTATCTTCTTAAATATTACTACCTTATTATCCGCAACAGCCCCTCCATTTGTTGTTCGAAAAAGCTCTGATCAGGCGTCGCGCCGGCGCCGTATTTAACAAGCATTTTATGGAGCATGAAAAGCAGCGCCTTCGTCCCCCCGGCCGGATAAGCGCGCAAAAAGTCAAGGAAACCGTCTCGGGCGATGCGCATCAATCTGGCTTCCTCCGAAACCACCGTGGCGTCCCAGACCCGGACTGCATCTGCAAAGACCGCCTCCTCGCCAAAATAATCGCCTTCCGAAACAGTCCCCAGCAAAATCTCCCTTCCCGCATCATCCCGGACCGTCAAATTAAGCGACCCGGACAGCACCACAAAAAAAGCGTCGTCGGACTCCCCCCGGGAAATAATCTTGCGGTCCTTGCGACAGGAAAGCAATTGGCCGGCGCCGGCCATCATCCGTTGCTCATCCTGGTTCAGGGAGCGGAAAAGCGGGACCTTATGCAGCTCCACGAGCAGCGTGAGCAGATCCCCCATATCCGTTTTCAGCATGTTCGTTCCCCCGTTTTCGCGGATCATTCTTCTAAAACCGGTAATCAAACTTATCCGGCTTATAATAATATTGCCGGGAGATTAAATACCGATACCTCAAAGAGCTGATTAATTTGTACTGGTAAAAGGCGGTAACAGGAATGCCTGATCACCCGACATGCTTGGATCATCCGCTTCTTTTCAAACGGCCGGTCTTCATGGCGTATCTTTCACCCCACTTGAACACCGCAAAACCCGCCGGGATCAAAAAGATTCCCGTCAAAAGGAGCACTATAAGTTCGGGGATAATCGCCCCCAGGCCCGCCCCTTCAAGCAGGGTCCGGCGGGCGGCGCGCAAGGCGTAAGTGCCCGGCGAAAGGAAAGAAAGCGGCCGGATCCAGGCCGGCAGCACGGAAGTTTCATAATATACCCCGGATACCAGCAGGATTACCGCCTGAAAAATATGCGTAGCCTGCGCTCCCTTTTCCGTGGACAGCATGGGCAGTACCGCCGCCGCCAGCCCCATTCCTACAAAGGATAAGCCCGCAAAAACCAGGACCACAAAAGCGCCGGGCAGATTCGCCCCGGCCAGGTCGAACCGGAAAAAAAACATCATAATCAGGAGGATTAATATCACCCGTGCCATGGCGTACAAGATGGCAAACATGCACGATCCCAGAAGGTGCGTCAGGCGGTGGATGGGGGCCATGAAAGTGTATTCGATGGTGCCTTCCCACCGCTCCCAAGCGATGGCCTCGCTGATATCGTGGAAGAGCACCCCCAGGAACTCCCAGAACAACGCCCCGATCACCAAGTAAAACACGCGCTTCTGCCCCTGCCCGATGCCGATCAGGGCGATGGTCACCGCGTTGACCACCGTATAGGTGAGAAAAACCGCCTCCCAGCCGAGATAGCGCCGGGAAAGGTTGAAATTCCGCTCCACGAAAGCCCAAGCCGCTTTAAATTCATGCCGGATTTGCTGATCCATTACTCCTCCTCCTCGCCCAACTCGTGGCCGGTAAGGGCGAAAAACGCGTCCTCCAGCGTGGCCCGCCCGCTCTTTTCCGCCGTTTTTTTCAAGCCCGCGGCGGAATCCAGGGCAACGAACCGCCCTTCGTCGATAACGGCGATGCGGTCGCAAAGGCGTTCGGCCTCCGCCATGTCATGAGTGGTCAAAACCACGGTCACATCGTGCTCCCGCCTGATTTCCAGCACGAAATCCTGCACCTCCCGCTTGGAACGGGGATCCAGACCGGTGGTGGGTTCATCCAGCAGGAGCAACACGGGGGAGGTAAGCAATGCCCTGGCGATTGCCACTTTCTGCTGCATTCCCCGGGACAGCTCCTCCAGCGGGCAATCCACGCGGGATCCGGAAAATCCCACCCTTTTCAATATATCCTTCGCCTGCTCCCGCCACCCCCTGGCGTGGACATGATATAGCCGGGCAGCGTAACTCAAGTTTTCCATGGCGGAGAGCCGCTTGAAAAAACTGGCTTCCACGGTGACGCGGTTAATCATCCTTCGCACCTTCATGAATTCCTTCTCCGCATCAAGGCCGAAGATATTGATTTTTCCCTGATCCAGCAGCAGCAGAGTGGCGATCAGCCGGATCAGCGTGGATTTGCCGGAACCGTTCGGCCCCAGTATCCCGAAAATCTCCCCCCGCGGCACGGCAAAGCTGATATTGTCCACGGCCCTCACCGCGATCCTGGGTGAAATCTTCCAGAATCGCAAACCCTGGTCCTCCCGGGTGTGAAACCTCTTGCTTGCGTTGATGACTTCCAATCCATACATGGCTTTGTTTCCTTTCTGCCAGAGGCAATTGCGTTGTTACCTTAATTCAAGGTCTTGCCACTAAATATAGTGTATAGCTACCATTAGGCTATCCATATTTAGTGGCAAGACGTAAAATTATCATAACAACGCAGATTGCTCTGCCAAGAAAATAAAGGCCGCTTACTTTTCGATTCATGGCATTACGATTACGAGTACCGCTTCGCTGAGTACGAGCACGATTAGGAAAGCTTGTTGATGAAAAACGGATTAGGATTTATTCCTCACGATGAATGTCAAGAAAAAAGAGCCATGCCTCGCCCATGACCCTTTTAAACACCTTTAGTAATATAGATGGTCACGGACTACGCGCCCGGACCGGCGTTGCTCATAATCGCCGCAGTGCGGGCCGACATGTTTTTATATGTTTCTCCGGTGAATGGTTTTTTACCCGCATGCCGGCATCTCCTTCAGTCATCTGCCTTCTGTCTTCAAATCTTACCATGACATCCGTATTATTGTCAATATGGGCAGATACCCGGAATTTTTTCCAGAAAGCGCCATATGATAACCTTTGGAGATGCGCCGGAATCCTTTGCCGCGGCCTTTAAGGCCGTAAGCGGGGAGGTGAGATTTATGTCGGTTAACAAGGCCCGAGAGAAAACTCACCCTTTTTGTTTCCCTCTTTCGCAAAAAAGAGGGCAAGGGTGAGTTTCTTACAACCCTTTTAGGTTGTGTATGTTTGCAGTTTTTATGCTCGGATATTGGAGGAGCGCAGGTTTTGATTACAACCGGATTTCCTTTCGATAAAAAAATAAACGTAAAGTCTGAACCCATGAATCCATATTTGCGGATAAACAAAACAACGAACCGCCAATATGGCGGTTTTTAGCTGCTTTCGAAGGCCGGATTATTCGGAACCCGGAAAAGTGGGAACAAGTTCCCCCCTAATACCTCATTACCAGCCGGTTTCTCAGAAGCGAAGCCGCAACGAGGCCGGTGCAGAAATTTCTCGCCACCCCGATCCAGAAATTCTCCAGCTTGATCCAGGGCAGGATTTGCGCCTGGAACGCATATGGAATCAGGCTTCCGATCACGGCCAAAATGAAGGCGCAGGTAAAAGCCAGTTCCCATTTGGTCGTACGCATGGTCAAGATAAAAGGCAAGAGGGAGGCCGCTGCCAGAACGCCGTCAACCGCCTCTACGATTAGCCCCTGTCCAAAAAGGCCGCCGCCCGGGCCGGAGGAAGGCAATCCGGCGGTTGCCTGAACCGCGGTGAAGGCAAAGAACATGGAAAGGAGAAGATAGCTTCCCGCGCCCGCCGCGAAGCGTATAATCCAGCCGAAAAACGAACGGTTCTGCCTGATGCTGCCCACCTGTACTGTATCCCGCGGCCCGAAGAGTTTTGCCAGCAAGCCTGCGGTGACACACGCCGCTGCGGCCTGCAAAAAAATCATCCACCAGATATTGCCCGCGGCCAGGTCCGGCCAATAATATTTGCCCTTCACCAGGATGGCCGTATTATTCAGCCAGATGATGCAGCCCCAGACAAGCATATGCCGGCGGAAGGAAACGGGAAGGCGCGAAGCAAGCGTCCCGAGGAGCACCGCCAATAAAATGCCCGGAACCAGCGCTCTCCAGAGCAAATCCGTGAAACCGCGTGCGATTCCGGTATCAATCATGCCCAGAGAGACGCCCAGATATTCCAGGATAATCCAGGTTAAGAAATATCCGGCTCCAACCGCCAGATATTTCCCGGCTGTCTTTATAAAATTTTTCGCCAGGTTTCCGTGCATATTAATACCCCCTTACTGTCCAATAATTCTCCCCTGTTTTTCATCATTCCTCCTTGACAAACGTATATTTTATTCATAATTCCTTAAGATCATGCCCAAGTCGAAACACCGCCCGGATGGAAAATCCATTTCGAATATCCCTTATTTACTTCGCACGCCCCTTTGCCGGTACACCGTGATAGAACCCTCCACGTTTCAGCGCGGCATAAGTCTTATTCACGGTGTGCAGGTTGATGCCCGGCTCTCAAACCGGGGGATGTCCTTTCGCCTTATTATTTTGGCACTTTTCCATGGACCGTTTCGTATAATCATGTATACCTCAAAACTAAAAGTGGGTGAAATTTATGAGTTTTAACCTGCGGTCGCTTTTTTCCGGCCTGGATGAGCCTTTCCCAACCGCCGACGGCCAATTTAAACCCTATATCAATTTTGATAACGCCGCAAGTACCCCGCCTTTTCAAGCCGTGGCCGGCATCGTTCAAGCCTATCTGCCCTGGTACTCCAGCGTTCACCGGGGGACAGGTTTAAAATCCCAAGTTTCTACGGAATTATATGATTATATCCACCGTGAAGTCTTATCTTTTGTGGGCGGAGATCCCGGGCCCGAGGTGGCCGTATTCGGTAAAAACGCCACCGAAGCCATCAATATAGCGGCCTGCAGGTTTAATCTTAAAAAAGACGATATCGTGCTTGTAACCCTGCTCGAGCATCACTCCAACCTTTTGCCCTGGCGCGCCAGAGCACGGGTGAAGACAATCCGCGTGACTCCTAAAGGAGGGGTTGACTTAAACCACATGGAGGATTTACTGCGCCGATATCGGGGCGGGATCAAACTCGCCGCCGTTACCGGTGCATCCAATGTTACAGGCATCATGCCGGAAATCCACGAAGCGGCCCGCCTCGCGCACAGATACGGGGCAAAAATACTGGTTGACGCGGCACAATTGATACCGCACCGGAAAATCGATGTCAGGCCTTTTGATGATCCCGGCCATTTGGACTTTTTAGTCTTTTCCGCGCATAAAATGTATGCGCCTTTCGGCACCGGGGTTCTCGTCGCCCCCCGGGATTTCCTGGAAAGCCGCCCGCCGGAATATGTGGGAGGAGGTACCGTCCGGTACGTGCTGGGGAAGGAAATCGTATTTAGCAAAAGCCCCGAGAAGGATGAGGCGGGATCTCCCAATGTGCTGGGAGCGTTGGCATTATGGCAGGCCATGCGGATATATCAAAAAACGGGGTATCCCGCAGTGGAGGCCCATGAAAAAAAACTCTTGCGCTACGCCCTGGATAAGTTGTCCCGGCTGTCGTTCATCAAGATTTATGGGGACTTGAATCCCTTCAGCCGTCTAGGCGTGATTTCCTTCAATATGGACGATGCGCCGCATGGACTGGTGGCGTCGGTTCTGGGCGGAGAAGCCGGCATAGGAGTGCGAAACGGTTGTTTTTGCGCCCAGCCTTATGTCGCTAAATTGCTGGGACTGACTTCCCGCGATCTGAAGAAGATGGAGGAGGAAATATACGCCGGCGGACGCGATCTGCCCGGCATGATTAGAATCAGCTTCGGCATGTATAATACGCTGGAGGAAATAGATTGTTTTTTGGAATGGCTGATGGAGATCCGGAACAGGATTTCCAGGGGCCTATACCGCGGCAAATATGTGCTTAACCGTGAAACCGGCTTATACTACATACCGGAACGCCGCCTGAAACCGGAAGCCTTCTTTCCGGCCACATAAGACTTCAGCCCCCTTATGCTTCCTTGACCGCTCCGGCCCGCATGGTTTTCCGGCTTAGAACCCAGAGATATATATAGTCCATCCCGGAAAAAAGAGTGAAGAAAATAGCCGCCCAGAGCATGTAGAGAGCGAACTCGCTCCGGATGATGTAAGCCCCCACGGCCAGAATCTGGGTAAACGTCTTGATCTTCCCATAACTGCTCGCGCCGACGGAAACGCCCTGTTTCACCACGATCAACCTCAGGACGGTGACTACAACCTCTCGGGCGCAGATGATCAGCACCGCCCACTTGGGCACGAATCCTTTTACGGTCAGGCTGCATAAAACAGCAATAATCAAGATCTTATCCGCCAGGGGATCGAAAAACTTGCCGAAGGAAGTGATCTCCTTCCGGACCCTCGCCGCATATCCGTCCAGGCTGTCGGTTAAAGCCGCCATAACAAAAGCCGCCATAACGAGATAATTGTTGTAAGGCAGGGGGAAAAACACGAAAAACACGCAGAAGAGGGCCAGTACTATGCGCAGTGTCGTTAGCCAGTTCGGAAGGTTCATATTATCCATCCTCTATATATGACAAAACTACTATCATCTTATCTTTTTATCTCAATTTTGTAAAGCGCCTTTCCCATCAAATCGTAATCCGTGGAGCCGGTAATTTTCACCCGGTAAAACTCCCCTGCGCTGCAGGGAAAATCGGCCAAATACAATAATCCGTCGATCCCGGGAGCGTCCCCTTCCGTGCGGCCCAAGACAAAGCCATCCTTGCGGTATCCCGTGATAAGCGCTTCCATCTCCCTTCCGACCCTTTCCCGAAGCAGTTCCCGGGATATGCTCCGCTGCAAGGCGCTGATTTCATTAAACCGGCGCTCCTTAACCCGGAGCGAGACGTGCGGTTTCATGACATAAGCAGGAGTTCCCTCCTCGCGGGAAAATTTAAAGAATCCCGCCCGATCGAGGCGGGCTTTTTCCAGGAATGACACCAGAATCCGGAAATCCTCCTCCGTCTCGCCCGGAAATCCCACAATAAACGTGCTCCGGATAAAAATACCGGGAACCGCCTCTTTTATCTCTTTTATCATATCAAGATAGGATTCGCCGCTGCCCGGCCGGTTCATACTTCTTAAAATCGCGCCGCTTGCATGCTGCAGGGGGAGATCAAGATACTTGACGATTTTGGGAAGATCGCGGGCCGCCTCGATCAGGCGCCTGTCCAGGTGGGCGGGGTGGAGATAAAGGAGCCTGATCCAATGCAATCCTTTAATTTGCTGAAGCTCGTAAAGCAAATCCACGAGAAACGGACGTCCATAAAGATCCATTCCATACCTGGAAGTGTCCTGAGCGATCAGAATAAGCTCCTTGACCCCGTTTTCCGCCAGCTCCGAAGCTTCATGCAAGACGTCTTCCTTGGGCTTGCTGCGAAAAGGCCCCCTGATCTCCGGAATTATACAATAAGCACATCGGTTGTCGCATCCATCCGCAATCTTCAAGTACGCGCTGTAAAACGCCGTGGATATAAGGCGGGGCGCATATCCTTCCCGTAAGGAAAGGGGCGAAGTTTCCACCACCCGTTCGCCATTAATGATCCGGTCCATAATAGCCGGAAGGCGGCGGCATGCGGCTATCCCTACAATCCCATCCAGCTCGGGTATTTTTTCCGCAAGCTCCCGGGGATATCGCTGCGCCAGACAACCGGTGGCAATAAGGTACCGGCATCCGCCTTCGGTTTTATAGCGCGCCATATCCATAATCTGCTCGATGGATTCCTCCTTGGCGCTCTGAATAAAACCGCATGTGTTAATGACGATAACGTCCGCCCGGCCGGGATCCGAGGTCAGGGACCACCCGCGGGCGGCCAGTCCGGCCATAATCATTTCCCCGTCCACCTGGTTTTTAGGGCAACCCAGCGACACCATGCCGAAGATCAAATTTCCAGCCTCCCGCCGCCCGGCGCATAGGGCCTGAAATTCATGCGGCTTATCATATTTTATCATATTAATCCGGTTTATCAAATTTAAAAAACGTCTGCAGTTATTTCCCCAGGCCATTACCGGCCGCGCGCACCAGAAAAGCGCTTATCCTTTAAGGATACGCGCTTCGCGGTGCCGCCGCTAGTGCAATGTCTCGTAAATAGCTTAACGATAAATATAAGAGACATTGCATATCGTGTAGCGTTTGACATCGTCAAGCCATTTGCGAAACGCTACACTAGTCAGTCAGACAGCTTCCTTTCTGATGCCGTATTTGATTTCCAGCCTCCGTACCGCCGGACGCAAAGTCTCGTCAAGCTGGAGAACCTTACGCAGATGCCTGCATCCTTGCTCCCAGAGGTGGGTATGCCCCAGATGGCTTAAGTGAAAAGAAATATACGCCATATAAAGCCAGCAGTCCGCTCTTCCCGGAGCTAATTTCGTGGACTGTTTGATGTGAAAATAGGCCTTCTCCCATTGTTTTCGATGTTCGCAAATAATACCCCGCATCAAGCTGGCCGAAGCTGCAAGGCTTAAGGTTCCGAGGGTTTGCTCGCGCTGATGAAAAATCTCCAGCGCCCGTGTCAAGCAGGCTTCAGCGCGGGATAGCTCATTCTGAGCCAGAAAACGCCGGCCTTGCATCAGCAAGCTGTCCATTTCCATCTCTGCCATGTTCATCAGTCAAGCACCTCCTCTATATTTTTATTAATAATATCGTCCATATATGCGTTTTATTTACAAATTTTTGGAACTTTGTGACACCGTATATTTTTATCATTTTAGACTGGCATAACAGGAATTTATTCGCTCGGATCATGGTTCCGCTTAAAATTTAAAAATCTTTCCGGATAATCAGGAAAAATTTTTAAAAAGGCAATTGCGTTGTTACCTTAATGCCAGGTCTTGCCACTTAGTGGCAAGACGCAAAATTATCATCACAACGCAAATTGCTCATACGGATTTGCGGATTTTTTGCGGAAAATTGCGCGGCCCGGAAACCAGCGAGATCAGAGACGGCACGGTCAACCATTTCAGCAGGGAGCCGTCGATGCCTTCACGCCGGAATTTTTCCTGGATAATAAGCTGAAGCAAAAGACGGGCCAGTTTTTCCGGATCATGCCGGACCAGCGAAGTCTTGCTGATGACATGCCTGCCCACCACACGCAGCTTTTCTTTCTCCAGGGCGGGCTGGTCGGGTCTGACAGGCTCCGCGCCTTCCGCCCGGTATTTCATCAATAGATCGAGGGGAACCTCTTCCGTATTGACCACCACCGTTTCCATGATATCGAGGCCAGGACAGTGCGCCTTGATGGCGCGGACATGCTGGCACGCCCCATAACCTTCAGTCTCGCCCGGTTGCGTCATGACATTGCAGATATAAATCTTTATGCCGCGCGCCTCATGGATGGCCCCGGCGATTTCGGGCAGGACAAGGTTAGGGAGAATACTCGTATAAAGGCTGCCCGGCCCCAGGATAATGCAGTCCGCATCCAAAATGGCTCTCACTGCCGCAGGATTGGCCGGTATATTATCAGGCTGGAGAAAAATCCTCCGGATGGGTTTTCTTCTTTGCGGTATGACGGATTCTCCGGAGACGATTTCCCCGTCTGCGGTTTCCGCGCATAAGGTGACGCCTTTCAAAGTGGCGGGAACGACCCTGCCTGCGATGGCGAGTACCTTGGAGAATTCCTCGATGGCCTGCTCGAAATCTCCGGTGATGTCATTCATGGCCGCAATAAATAGGTTGCCGAAATTATGGCCTGCAAGCCCCTTCTCCCCACGGAAACGGTATTGAAACAGTCTTTCCATCAACGGCTCCTGGTCCGCTAAGGCGATAATGCAGTTCCGGATATCTCCCGGCGGCAGGATGCCGAAGGCTTGCCGGAGTTCACCGGAGCTTCCCCCGTCGTCGGCGGTGGTGACCACGGCCGTAAGATTCCCTGTGTATTTTTTCAAGCCCCTAAGTAGCGTCGACAGGCCGGTTCCACCGCCTATCACCGTGATTTTCGGGCCTCGAAAATGCGGGCTGTATTGCGATACAGGCCACCGCCCGTTTGCCCTGGCTTTCCTGGCCAGCCGGTAAAAAAACCACTGCGTTCCAAGGTAAAGCAAGGCCGCCGCGGCATTATAAAGCGTTACAACCGCCATGCCTTGAACCAGCATCCCCCCGCCCGGGCCGGCCGACAACAGCCAAAGGCCGGCGGCAAGGTTCAGGGATACAAACGCAAACCAGAGCATCCAGGGCCATTTGAATTTGGTCATTTTCTCCCCCCGCGTATCCGTCACTTTAACCTTAAGCGTCAGTTATTTATAAGGGAACAACAAAATCAAATATTATTTAGGATTACAGATTGATGTCCCGGTGTTCCACCGATGTCCGGTATCCTTTCCGCCGCAAGTAATCTCCAAGTTTCATGCCCAGTACCACCGAACGGTGCTTTCCTCCCGTGCAGCCGATGGTGATGATCAGGCTGTTTTTTCCCTCTTTAATATAATATGGCAATAAAAACTCGATCATTTCAGTGAGTTTGTTGAAGAACCTGTTGGCCACGGGCCACTTCATCACATAGTCGGAAACCTCTTTTTCGCTGCCGGTTTTATCCTTTAGAGCGTCGATATAGAAGGGATTGGGCAAAAAGCGCACATCGAACACGAGATCCGCATCCAGGGGTATGCCGTACTTAAAGCCGAAGCTCATAATGTTGATGACAATCCGGGCATCATCCGCATCCTGAGCATAGTGCTTGGCCAGGACGTTTTTTAAATCCTGGTTTGTCAACTCGCTGGTGTCGATAATCCTGGAGGCCTTCTCCCTTAAATCCACAAGCTTTTCCCGCTCCGCATGAATTCCCTGCAATATGCTGCCGCTTTTGGAAAGCGGATGGCGCCGGCGTGTAAATTTGTACCTGCGCACCAGGACCTCATCACGGGCTTCTAAAAAAAGGATCTCAAATTGAAAACCGTTCTCCTCCAATGTTTCCAGGGCTTTAAAAACCTCGTCGAAAAACCGCCCCCCCCGAATGTCGATGACCAGGGCGGCCTTGGCGATATTGCCCCCCGCCTGGACGCACAATTCCGCAAGTTTAGCAAGAAGGGCGGGAGGAAGGTTGTCCACGCAAAAATACCCGAAATCTTCAAAGAATTTCGCCACCACCGATTTCCCGGCTCCGGACATGCCGGTTATAATAACGAAGCGATTTTTGTCCATTTTCCTCCCTCCCTGCGCGGTTTGATATTCACCACCCGCTCCGGCCCGATTGCACTCCTTCCCAGAGAAGCCAGGCCGTTTTTTATCGCACCCACCATTTGCGGGTCATGCGCATCGCTATTTAAAATAAAATCCGCTCCCTGGGCCGCCGCCGCATTGATAAACTCCGCATCCGTCTCATGGCTGTTGTTTATCTCCAGGAAGGTGTCCGTATTTGCACAGGCCCTGGCGAGCTCTCCTGTGTCGATATCGATATGAAGGCCGGGATGGGTTATGCAATCAATGGTATTACTGTATACCGCTTCCACTATGGTTTTCGTATTTTCACATCGCGCCCTTCGGCGCGCTCCGCTGAAAAGCCTCGCCGCTAAGGAACGGGTTGCAAAGGAAAATCCTTCTGCAAAAGAAGCGGGCGTTATCAACGTGTGGAATCCCGCGAGCACCAGATCAAGCTTTTTCTGCATATCAAAGGGTAAATCCAGCTCTCCCGCAGAGCTTATAATATTAGCCTCGATCCCCGTCAGGATCTTCATCCCCGGAAAAATCTCACTGCATCGCCGGACTTCCCCCCGGATTACTTCCAATTCCGCAAGGCTTGTCATGCCCAAATGACCGAAACTGGCGGGCCCATGGTCTGTAATCGCTATGGCTTCAAGGCCCATCTCCCGGGCGGCCCTTACATTATCCTCCACCGTTCCCGAACCATGGCTGTGTATCGTGTGCGTATGCAGATCCGCCCATATATCCATCTTAAGACTGACCTCGCGATATCGATACCCTTAAGGGCAATTTGCGTTGTTATGATAATTTTACGTTTTGCCACTAAATATCGATAGCCTAATGGCAGCCATAACTATATTTAGCGGCAAGACCTGGAATTAAGGCAACGACGCCATTGCCTTCCGTAATAAAGGAAAATGGTCATCAAAGCCTGTCGAAATGACTATGGCGATTTAGGCTGAGTGGTTACTAAATAGTTATTAATAACCATTTACTCATCGCTGGCAACTGAATGCGATTCTCCGATTTTTCCCATAAAAATCCGATTGGGATATCCTGCGGCCACCACTTCCTGCCCACCGTCCGCATCCATCGCGGCCAGATCGAAAACAACCAGGCTGGAGCCGGTGGCAAGGCAGGTCCCCTTAAAAACAAAGGAAACGCCGTTCCATTCAGCCTTTTTCACATCCCTGCCGGAGATGTAATAAAGAGCGGGAGAAGGCCCGGATCTCCCAACCATATGCCAAATGGCGTTTTTTGCGATTTTTTGTTCATGCCCGCCGGCCCATACTTTTCCCTTGCGCCGGAAAACCAGTACCTTGCCTATATAATCAAGATGACCTTCTTCGGCCAGAATTTCCCCGGCGCCGTCCCGGTTCAAGTCAAGACATGCAAGGGCGCGGATATTTCCCACGGTTTCGATGGATCCTTTATGCGCGAAACCCCGGCCGTCCCAGCCATAGATTCTTATCCCTTCCGTATTATATTTTAATCCGGTTTTTTCGATTTTGCTAAACACAATTTCTGCCAAATTATCCCCGTCCACATCACCGACGGCCAATTCCCCGGGATGCCAGTCATGTCTGCTTTCGTACGTAATCTCATGGCTTAACGGATCGATAATGTAAATCCTGGTATTGCTTACCAGAACCAACTCGTTTTGCGGCCCCCGCAAACAACCGCCGTTCAACAGGAGGACGCTTCTTTCCTCGAAAAAATTGCCGCTTTCCCAGACTGTTTCAATCTCTTGACCGTTCCATGCGGTTTGTCTTATCTTTTCCGTTTTTTCCTGGTAATTTTTTACCGTGATGAATAATTTATCCCCTTCCGGAGATGATAAACAGTAAACCTGCATCACCGCATCGGCATCGATTCTTCCATCATAAAAAGGGGGCTGCGCTTGAACTGCCAGGATCAGCAAAGAAAAAAGAAAGAAAAATACAGCCGTGAATTTTTTCACCATGTTTTCATCACCACAGGTTAGTTTCGCGCATAAAGGCCGGCTTTCCTTCTTGCCGGGCATTTTAGTTTATAAATCTCTTTGGACAGATATTTTTCCTGTCTTATGTTTTTTTTTCTGAATAAAGCTCCAGGCATCAAGCCATATTATTAAAGGTAGCCGTTTAGAAACAAATAAACCGGCACAACGCCAAATATTTTGACACGCTGTTTATAGTGTGCAATTGAAAAACAATTCCATTTCATACCTGGCATATACAATTTTATAAGCTATAAATAGGGTGTTCTTATTGTTTTTCATTATAAATCCAGAAAGGGGGATAGACAATTGACTAAAAAAGAGCTGGCACAAAAACCTAAGGCTGAACTGCTGAAGATGCCGGAAGCAAAAAGCCTCAGGGGCAAGGCAACCATGAGCAAGACGGAATTGGTGGAAGCGATCTGGAAGAGGATAGATGAAAAAAGGCACCTGGCAAAGATAAGTCAAAAAGCGGCGGAAGAGACAAGAAATATAACATCTTCCCCTCAAATCTGGGACGGCAAAATAGAAGGCGTCAGATTTCAAGCGGAAATTCGGAACTGGCCCGATTTCGAAGTGCCTGATAAATACGATGAAACGAAGCTTGTAATAATGGCCAGAGATCCTTACTGGATCTTTTCATATTGGGAGATCAGCCGCCATGATCAACAGGAATTGATACGGAAATACGGAGCATGGTATAATCGCCCTCTTATCATGAGAGTATACGATATTACGGATATCCATTTCAATGGGTACAATGCGCACCGCTTTTTCGACGTTCAGCTTAATTACCAGACAAACAGCTGGTATATCCATGTAGGGGAACCGGATCGCAGTTATTGCTGCGAGATCGGCTTCCTATCGGATCAAAACGCCTTTGTGGCCATCGCCCGGTCCAATACCGTGAACACTCCCAGGGACCGCATCTCGCATATGATCGACGAAGAATGGATGGTGGTGGAGGAGGATTTTCAGAAGCTCTTCCGCCTGGCGGGAGGCATGCAAATAGGCCAAAGTTCCTTGGAAATGATGGAACGGTTTAAAAAACGCCTGGAGAGCGAAATATCCTCCGGCGCCATCAGCAGCATTTCCAGTCCGGCGAAACTGGTGGAAAGGGAGCGGAAATTCTGGCTGGTTGTTCATACGGAATTGATAGTTTACGGAGCCACCGAACCCGATGCCGCGGTGACTATTCAAGGCAAACCGGTGGAGTTAAGGGATGACGGCACTTTCAGCGTGCGTTTCGCCCTTCCTGACGGCCAGCAATATATTCCCGTTTCAGCCACCTCCGCGGATGACATTGATCGCATTACCATCACTCCGCATATTACAAAAACCACTTCATAGGAGGGGATAATTTGGAAAAAGGATACCTGGCTTTAATCCTCCACGCCCATCTGCCCTTTGTGCGTCATCCTGATTTCGAGGATTTTCTTGAAGAGGATTGGCTGTTTGAAGCAATTACGGAGACATATATCCCCTTTATTAAAATAATGCAGAGGCTTGTCGCGGAAAACGTCAAATTCCGCCTGACCATGAGTCTGACGCCTCCCCTGCTTTCCATGTTCGCCGATGAATTACTGCAGCGAAAATACACGCGGCACCTGGAAAAATTGATTGAGCTTGCGGGAAAAGAAGTCCGGCGCACAGAATGGCAGCCGGATTTTCATGAGATTGCGATAATGTATCATCAAATGTTCCGCGATGCTTACGACCTTTATACCAACCGCTACCACCGGAATCTTATCACCGCCTTCAGGGAGTTGCAGGAATCAGGTTGCCTGGAAATTATTACCAGCGCTGCCACTCATGGGTATCTTCCCCTGATGGAACTGTTGCCTGAAGCCGTATACGCTCAAATCAAAATCGGCTGGGAAACGCACCGCCATTTTCTGGGGCGGCCCCCGAGGGGAATCTGGCTGCCGGAATGCGGCTACTATCAGGGTTTGGATGAAACCCTAAAAAAATTCGGAATACGTTATTTCATTACCGATGCCCACGGAGTGCTTTTCGCCAAACCGCGGCCAAAATACGGGGTATTCGCCCCTCTTTACTGCCCCTCTGGAGTAGCGGCTTTCGGCCGGGATCTGGAATCCTCAAAACAGGTATGGAGTGCGGAAGAAGGATACCCGGGTGATTACGACTACCGGGAATTTTATCGGGATATCGGTTACGACCTTGATTACGATTATGTAAAAAACCATCTGCATTCTTGCGGCGTCCGCAGCAATACGGGAATTAAATATTACCGCATCACCGGAAAAACGCATGACAAAATGCCGTATAAATTGTGGAACGCCATGGAAAAGGCGGCGACGCACGCCGGCAATTTCATGTTTAACCGCGAAAAACAAATCGAGTATCTGGCCGATATTATTGATCGCCGGCCGATTGTGGTTTCCCCTTACGACGCGGAGCTGTTCGGGCACTGGTGGTTTGAAGGTCCGCAATGGCTGGACTATGTGATCAGAAAAATGGTTTTCGATCAAAAAACCGTAAGATTGATTACTCCCGGAGATTACCTGGATATTTATCCCCGCAACCAGGTGGCGGCCCCCACCGCCTCGAGCTGGGGTTACAAAGGCTACCATGAAGTATGGCTTGAAGGAAGCAATGATTGGATTTACCGGCACCTGCACAAAGCAGCCGAACGCATGATTTATATGGCCAACCGGTTTCCCCATGCCGGAGGCGTCCTGCGGCGGGCTTTAAACCAAGCCGCCCGCGAATTGCTACTGGCCCAAAGCAGCGATTGGGCTTTTATTATGAAAACGGGAACTATGTCGGCTTATGCAGTTAAAAGAACCAAAACGCATATCCGCCATTTCAATGAACTTTTTTATCAAATTACGGAAAACAGTATCGATGAGGGCATGTTGAATCATCTGGAATATATGGATAATATCTTCCCGCAACTGGATTACCAATCTTATGCCACGGATAATTTACGGCGCGAAAATATTTTTTATGAAAAAAAGCTGGCAGTGACATAGTTAAATTCATACTAAAAAATTTCAAGGAGAAAATATATGCGAGTTTTTATGCTCAGCTGGGAGTACCCACCCAAAATCGTGGGAGGGATCGCCCGGCATGTCCAGGATTTAAGCAGGGCGCTCTCCAAAGCCGGCCACGAAATCACCGTTTTCACCAGTGAAACGCCCAATATCCCGTCCGTAAGAAATGATTATCAGGTAAGGGTTCATTGTGTTCCGAATCAAACCCCGCCATCCATGGATTTTCTTACTTGGGTGCTGCATTTGAATTTTTCCATGGTCAGCGCCGCCATCCCCCTGATGAACGATTCCCTGCCGGACATTATTCATGTCCATGACTGGCTGACCATGTATGCGGGCCGGGTCTTAAAATTCGCTTATAAGGTGCCCCTGGTGGGCACCATCCATGCCACTGAATATGGGCGCAACAACGGTCTGCACACTTCACTTCAGCGTTATATCAGCGACATGGAATGGACATTGGCATATGATTCCTGGAAAGTCATCTGCTGCTCCAGGGAAATGCAGCAGGAAATCCGGAACATCTTTCAGGTCCCTGAAGATAAGCTTAAAGTCATTCCCAACGGAGTCGATTCCTCCAATTTCAAGCGTATGGCCAATTTACGACGCTCCAATTATGCCGCGGACCAGGAAAAAATCGTTTTTTTCATCGGCAGGCTGGTGCGGGAAAAAGGAGTCTCCGTGCTCCTGGAGGCGGTTCCGCTTGTTCTTGCGGCATATCCCGCGGTGAAATTCGTTATTTCCGGAACCGGCCCGCTTTCTGAAATATTGCACGCCAGGGCCAAGGATTTGAATATTTATCATAGGATTTTTTTCACCGGTTTCATTGATGACCCCGAGCGGAATTTCCTTTACCGGGTCGCTGATGTTTCTGTTTTCCCCAGTCTTTATGAGCCTTTTGGAATTGTGGCGTTGGAAAGCATGGCCGCCGGAACCCCGGTGGTGGTTTCCGACACAGGGGGATTGTCCTCCATTGTGAAGCATGGCCTTAACGGTTTAAAATCATATGCGGGAGATCCCCGTTCACTGGCGGATAATATTGTCTGGGCGCTGGAACATCCCGGCGAAATGACAAAAATGGCGCAAAAAGCCCGGCGGGAAGTAAAAACCATATATAATTGGGATAATATAAGCTCCAGAACCCTTGCCGTATATCAACAGGTCACACAAGAATATCAAAAATCCGACTGGAAGCCATATAGAAATTTTGCGAATCGCCATTACCCTTCCCAAGGGGCATATGTTGTTTCGGAATTACAGTGACCGGCTAATTATGGGAAATATTTAAAATTAGGCGCTTGGTATCCCGCTTCCATAAAAGGAGGATTAAAGATGAAAGCTGTAATTATGGCCGGCGGAAAAGGAACAAGGCTCAGGCCGCTGACCTGCAACGTCCCCAAACCAATGGTTCCGATTTTAAATCTTCCGATGATGGAATACATCCTTGGACTTCTGGCAAAGCACGGCTTTAATGAAATATATGTCACCCTTCACTATCTGGCTGAACAGATCGAACAATATTTCGGCGCGGGAACAAAACGCGGTTTGAGCATCAGATATTTCACGGAAAACACCCCTCTGGGAACCGCCGGAAGCGTAAAAAACCTGGAATCGTTCCTGAATGATACTTTTTTGGTTGTCAGCGGCGATGCATTAACGGATATAGATCTGACGGAAGCCTTTGAATTCCACCGGCAAAAAAGTTCTATGGCCACGCTGCTTTTAAAATCCGTAAAAAATCCGCTGGAATATGGGGTGGTTATCACCTTAAAAGACGGATTAATCGCCCGGTTCCTGGAGAAACCCGCCTGGAGCGAAGTATTCAGCGATACCGTCAATACCGGGATATATATCCTGGAACCGGAGATTTTTTCTTTCTGCCCTCCCGGGCAGATCTTTGACTTTTCAAAGGATCTTTTCCCGCTCCTGCTGCAGAAAAAGCTTCCCCTATACGGCTTGCCCATGGAAGGATACTGGTCCGACATCGGGAATATCGAACAATACCGGCAGGCACATTACGATTTTCTTTCCCAAAAAATAAACCTGCCTATCCCCGGGTTCCAGCTTCGCGAAAATCTCTGGGTGGGCGAAAACGTCGAGATCGCCGGCAGCGCAAAACTGGGCGCATTCATACATATCGGAAATAATTGCACCATCGGCGACCATGCGGCCATCGAGGATTTTTCAGCCTTGGGAAACCATGGGCACATCGGAGACCTTGTTTCCATTAAACGCAGCATTATCGGCAATTATGCATTTCTCGGCAACGGAGCCAACTTGAGGGGGGCCATCCTGTCAGATCATGCCGTGCTTAAAAACAATGTAAATGTATATGAAGGAGCCATCGTCGGGGAAGGATGCGTGCTGCATGCAAATGTCACGGTAAAGCCGAATGCTAAAATCTGGCCCTATAAAGTACTGGAAAGCGGAACTATTGTAAATGACAGCCTGATTTGGGGGGAAAAGCTGTGCCGCTCGCTTTTCGGATCCAGAGGAATCACCGGCTTGATCAACCGGGAATTCACCCCGGAGTTCTGCGCCAAACTTGGAGCAGCCCTGGGTTCATCCTGTAAAAAGAGGGAAATCATGGTGGTGAGTTCCGATCCAAGTCCCGCCGCCCGGATGACCAAGCGCGCACTTTCCGCAGGGCTGCTTTCAGTGGGGATCGACGTTTACGACCTTGGTACAATGCCGCCCCCGGTAACCCGTTTTGCAGTGGTCCTCCTGAAAGCCTCAGGAGGAGTCAATATTAGAAGCCTTGAAGAAAAATCCGAGAACTTGCTCTGTGAATTCTTTGACTCCCATGGCCTCAACCTGGATAAAGCCAAAGAAAGGGCCATTGAAAACCTTTTCTGGCGGGAGGACTTCCCGCGCGCCGGGCAAAAAAGCATGGGCCAGGTGACATTTATTCCGGGAATCCTGGAAAAATACCTGGAGATGCTGTTCGCCTCTCTTGATTTTAAGGCCATCCGCATCAGGCAATTTAAAATCGTTACTTGTTACAGCACGGGAATGTTGTCGCTCCTTCTGTCCTCTTTCCTTGAACGATGCGGCTGCCAAGTCCTAGCGCTGCAACCGGGAGAGTGCGGGGCAAAACCGGATGAAAACCAAAGAATTTTAAACGGGATCACCCGGTCAGTAACCAACACTAAAGCTGATCTGGGAATTTTAGTGGATAAAAGCGCGGAAAAAATATCTTTGGTGGACGAAAAGGGGCAGATACTGCCGGATGAAATGTTTTTAGCGGTAATCGCGCTGATCATTTTTAAATCCGCCCGCAACGGAACGATCAGCGTGCCCGTTACAGCTTCGGAAGCCATTGAGAAAATGGCCCAAATTTACCAGGGAAAGGTGATCCGCACCAAAAACTCGCCCCGTTCCACAATGGAAAAAATGATCCAGGCGAATATTAAAGATCCGCAGTTTCATCCGGCTTTTGACGCTTTAAGCGCGCTGGGCCGGATATTGGAATTTATGACAAAGCACCATGTCTCTCTTGCCTCTCTGGCTGCATCCGTGCCCTGTTTTTATATGCAAAAAGGCGAAACCTATTGCCACTGGTCCAATAAAGGCCGCGTGATGCGCACTTTAATCGAGCAGGCCGAACCTCAGAATCCAGTGGAATTGCTGGACGGGATTAAAATATTCCATGACGGAGGCTGGGCTCTGGTATTGCCCGATTCCGAAGAACCCCTTTTTAAAGTATTAAGTGAAGCCACTTCTCAGGAAGAGGCGGACGCCCTGGCGCATATGTATATCGAACGGATAAACCAAATCCAGCTTCATTAAAGCAATGGCATTGTTACCTTAATTCCGTTAAATATTTGCTGCCATTAGGCTATCGATATTTAACGGCAAGAGTGAAATCATCAGCTTTGCAAAGGATGGCTTTCCCAGGTATTTCCGCCGGGATCGGCAGGCATAATATAATGGGAGGTGGAATAAATGCGGATCGCTGACTATGTCGTTACAGGAGTTGGCGCGGTAGTTTCCGGAGTCGGCTGGAGAAACCTGCCGAAAAAGTGGGGTTATTTCGCCCTGGGGTTGGGATTGGCCCATGTAACCCTGGGCCTTGCGGATCTGGTATTCGGCGCCAAATTGAAAGTATGATTCAAAATGAATCCCCGCCAAACAAGCGGGGTTTTCCCATTATCCGGCTTTTTTTTCCTTTTTCGGATTCTTTTCCTTCTCCACGATAAATTCCAGCTTCACGGCGCCTTGCACCTCAAAGCTTTTATCCTTGAGATGAATGATTATCACATTCCCCAAAACCTTTTCCTTTTTCGAACGGGTAAGGCTGGCCCTTGTTTTTAAAGTCAATTCCTGGGTATGCTCCGCATAGGACGCTTCCCTGGCATAAGCGCTGAAATCCGTATGAATAATCCGCGCACCCTTGTTCGCCTGGAAATCCCTAGTCTTGGCGCTGAAAAACAATTCATTGCAATTCATCACAAACGGTTCCCTTTTTTTTCCCTGCTTCTCCCGGCTTTTTACCTCCATGATCACTTGATCCATAAATACACCCTTCTCCTCCTGAAAAAGATATTCCAATTCCCGGGAAGTTATGGCCACCTCTCTTGAAACCAGACTTAAAGGCCCTTTCAAACGGGCTTTTTTTTCTTTCTGCCAGTAAGTCATACCCGACGCTTTAATGGATATATCCTTATATCGTACTTCCACCGGACCATGAATAGTATAAACCTCCGTTTTCTCATCCCCCTCCAGGGGCTGATCCGTGGAAATGACGATATGTTCCTCCGCCGCCAAGCAGACGGAAACTAAAGCGGCGATTAAAAACGGGATTAAAACCGGTTTTTTCATCATATCTTCAATTCCACCTTAAGGACGCCTTCCGTGACAAAGCGGTCCTCATCCGGAAAATAGAATATCTTCGGGCAAACAATCCTGCCATCCTTTTTATCGATGAGCTCGGTTCCATTTTGAAAAACCACCTTTCCGCCCTTCGCATCGTAAATTACACCTCCGGCTTTGATCCGGCCGTTCTTATATTTCAATTCCACAGGAGTATCCGCATAAACGAGCTTCAACCCGGTATCCCAGATCAACCGGCCCGCGCGCAAGGTCGATTTCTTCCAGATAAGAGCGACGTCGTAAAGCATCCACTTTTCACCCTTGATATTCCCCTCGCCCCTGGCCGCGTTGATCACCGCATCCTTGATTTCTACGTGAAAGGGGTTGTTTATCTGCACGATCTCCTGGCCATAATCCCATTCCAGACCCTTTCCGTAAATATCTCCGTCTTCCTCATCCAATCCGGTCATGCGAAACTTCCCGAAAAGCACCAACCTTTTTTCGCGGGAGCGCCATTCGCCCTGTTCCGCTTCAAATTTCCAGCGCTGTGCGTTTTTATCGTAGATCTTTCCTCCGGAAAGCCGGGAAAACACATTGATCCCCTGCTCCAGCAAATAAGAGAGCTGCTCCGCCTCGACCTCCCATTTCTTCTCGCCGCCGTCCCAGCCTGTGATATGAAATTTTTTCATCTGCAGCAAGGTTTTTTTAGGTTCAGGATGCGGAGACGGCATTTTTTCCATAAAAATTTTCCACCAGATAAACGGCCCCCAAAAAATCAAAACCTGCACGAAAAACATGACGGCAATGGCCAGCCACGCCCCCCTGTGCACGCTGCGCCCGTTCATGTCCGCCTCCCGCAGGGCTCAAAAGGCCAAAATCTGCATGGACATAGTATAAGTGTCTTCCAGGGAATCATAATTAACCTCGATTTCCCGGCAATGCCAGGTATAATATAAGGACACGGCGTTTCTTCTATTGGCGTTCAAATCATAGAAGGAACGGTACATGTTGTATTTAACCCTCCATTTCTCGGTCAGGCGCCAGTCGAAATTCAACCGTACATCCCATGCATCCCAGAATCCGCTGTAGCCGACGCCGAGATCAACGGCGCCGGGTTCGTACCTCCTGTTCCAGGACAGCCTGATGCTTCGCCAACGGTGTTTTAATCCCGCGTCCCGCACGGGATCAAATTCCAACAGGTATGATGTGTTAAGCACTATTTGATGATCCTCCTTCGAACCGGCTTTCAATTCAAAAGTAAGGGGGTCCACGATATCCATCCGCCACTCCCGTCCGGTTGCCATCACCATGCTGATGTCATCGAAGCTGTAAAGCAGGTTCCAGTTCAGCTTGCCTTCCTTGGGGACATTGGACAACAGCGGATTCTTTCCTCCGCTCTGTTTTGTATTTGCGGTGAAATTGGTCTCCCAGTGCGGTATGAATTGCCATTTCAAACCGTATATGTTCTTCCACCACCAGCTCTTGTCCCCGGTGCTGTAAAGCCCGGCCTGCCATTCCGGCTCCCAGGAAAAGGTGAAAGTCCATAATTTAGTTTCCTGTTTGTTCCTTTTAATCCCTGTATAACAGGTATCCAGGTCTACGCGCTCATCTGTATGGGTTGTACCCGTTTCAGTCGTTGTGTCGGTAATCTTAAACTCCTCGTTTCGGCTTGCGCCCAGGTTGAAATTAAAAGTCCCCCACCAGCCGAGTTTGATATTCTCCCGGGTATAGGTCAGATCGGGCTCCCTTGAATTGAACTGTTCCTGATATTTCAAAGGTTCCCGTATCATCTGGTATCCGCGGTAATACGCTATTCTAACCCTGTTGTTTTGATGCCAGACGCTGTCCGTCCTGAAGTCACGCCTGCTGAGGTAGTTGAAATTGTTTGCATCCACAAATGTATCATCGTAGGAATTGACCCAATTCACCGTAAAACCCGGACCCGAAAAATACGAGAAGTAGGAATCTTTCAGAATCATTTTACCCCACTCATCCAGGCTGTGGGATTCGCCCCATCTGAAATTGAATTTCTCCCATCCCCGCTGCACGGACCAGTCGTATTTATAATTTATACGGTTGATGGCGTCTTCCTGCAGCATGCTGAGATCCCAGCTTAGGACGTTTCTCCCTATGCGGCAGTTGCTCCACGCGGTATTCCAGGTATAATTGATAAAGGCACCGTCCTGATAATTGGCGTTGACGCCGAACCTGGCGTTGGTCTCTCCGACTTTGCCCTGCAATTGTCCGAAAATATTGGCTTTATAAAGGCAATTAAGCTCCGACGGATCGTATATGCCGTTGACTTTAATCTTCCCCTGCCAGCCGGGCCAAAAAGGATTGCCGGCAATCTCCAGGCCCGCCTCCCACGGCTGATAATCGCCATAGGAAAAGGACCATATCGTGGCCAGGCTGTCCGCAGGTTTATAAGTATGCTCCACCCCCACATCCAGACCCAGGGTCTCGGAATACTTTAACTTGACATCTCCGCCGTTTTTAGCGGAGATGTAATACAAATACGCAAAGATTACGAACCATCCCTGTTCATCCTTTCCCACCCTGGGCATCTCCAGATGGCTTTTTTCGTCGTTCAAGTTTATGCTTATAAAGGGCCAGTAAAAAAGCGGCACGGAACCTTCCTTATAAAAAATGGAATACAGGATCAGCCGATCACCTGGATAAAACACCACCTTCAAGGCCTCCAGGACATAATGGGGCCGTTCCCGATCGCAGCTTGTGATCCGGGTGCGGTCGATAAAATAACTGTCGCCGTCGAAAGTCATCCCGGCACCGTTTAACAGTAGCGGAGCCTTCAAACCATCGCCCCTGATCCGGGCGGAAAAAGGATAGACAAGACCGGCTTCCTTGTTGAAGTCGTAAACGAACACATCCGCCTTGATCAAATCTCCGCCGTCATCCACTGTTACGCTGCCCTGCGCCACCAGGTAATTCTCTTCCTGATAGAGGGTGATGCTGTCAGCGCAAATTTTCATTTTTTCATATGTAGCCTCCACATTCCCCTGGGCGACCACCTGTTTCTGTTCGTAATCATAGAACAGGGAATCGCCGGTAAGTACAGCTTTTTTCTCTTCGCCGCAAGCGGGACGCGGGATGAAAACCAATCCCAGAAAAAGCACGGCCCATATCCTTTTCAAATCCATTTCCCCTCTTGGATCCGCGTTTGTTTGCGCTTTGTCCGGTTACCGATCCCACCAGATCAGCAGGAATATGCCGAGACCGCCGTAAAAAAAGGTGGGCAGGAATGCCGCCACCACTGCGGGAACTGTATCATTAAAACCCATGGTCCGAAAAATCGCCTCTGTCCCGTAAAAAAGGAAAGTCAAAATCACCGCTATCACCAAGCCGATCAGCCTGCCTCTTTTGGTTTTCGTCAGGCCGAAAGGCAGGCCGATCAGACATAGCACCAGAGGCAGCAGGGAAGAGGAAACTTTCCGGTAGTAATCCACCAAAAACGGGGCGTACCTCTGTCCGCTTCCCTTGAACATCTTTATGTAATAAAGCAGTTCATCCCGGCTCATTTCATCTGTGGTCTTCTGTTCGCCCAGGAATACGCTCAAATCGGCATTGGTATCCAATTCGGACCTTTGAAAGGAACTGGTAAATACAATATCTCCATCCTTGTCCAGCTCCATCCAATTGCCGTCTTCTAAAATCCACTTGTCTTTTTCCAGATATCCCTGGCGAGCTGTGATGATCCGGGGAAACAATCCCTTCTTTTCCACAATTGTGATCCCATATACCCTTTTAGCTGCGCGGATCACTTTATCTACGATAAAATACCGATTGTCCGGCCCTTTAAAAACAATGCCCTCCTCCAGGTAGAACGGTTCATTGAAACACAGCCTCCTGATGATGTTTTCGCTCAAATGGTTGCTTATGGGCACCACCATGTCGTTCCAGTAAAACAGGAAAACCGACATCCCGGCGGATAAAATGAGGATGGGGTAAGTAACCCGCACAAGGCTCCATCCGGCGTTGCGGACAACCGATAATTCCCCGTCCTTGACCATTCTGCCGAATACAAACATCACCGCAAAGAGAATCGCCACCGGGAAAGCATCCATCAGCAAAGCCGGGAGTTTGAAAAATGCCAGGCTGCCTACATCCAGCAACGGCACTTTTTTCCCAAAAAGGAGATCCGTGAGCTCAAACAGGTATTCACCCAGCAGCAGCAGGCAAAAGGCAAAGGTAAAAAAGAAAAAGGTCAGCGCTATCTCGCGTACTACATGCTGGTGTACGATTTTCATAAGCCCGCACCACTTCCTGTAACGATGTTTACCAAAAGGTAGCTATCATGAACGGCCATATAAAGAAAGGGACGTCCGGTTACAGAATAAATTCGTCCCTTGCATTATTTTAACCTTCTGTACAGTTCTGGCGCCTATTTTCCGATAATTTTCCCCTCCAGATCCGCGATTCTTTTTTCCAGGTTGCGGATGGTTTTGAAAAGATCGGGCAATTTGCTTTGCAAGGCCGCAATACGCATCTCCTCGGTATGAGGCCTCGCCGGCTGCCCGGAAACGAAAGAGCGCGGCGGAAGATTCCCGATTACCATGCCGCGGGCGGCCACAATGGAATCATTACCGATCGTAAGATGACCCACAATCCCGCTCTGGCCGGCCAATGTAACCCGGTCCCCGATTTTAGTGCTTCCAGCCACGCCCGTCATGGCTACCACCTGACAATCTTCACCTATTTCCACATTATGGGCGATTTGCACAAGATTGTCCATTTTCGTCCCGCGCTTGATCAGCGTGGTTCCGGTGGTAGCCCTGTCCACCGCGACATTCGCCCCGAGTTCCACATCGTCTTCAATCACCACATTGCCGATTTGAGGCACTTTGAAGTGTTTTTTATCTTCCATGGTGACAAAACCGAATCCATCACTGCCGATGACCGTTCCGGCATGGATGATCACTCCGGCACCGATCTTACAATTGTACCTGACCACTACATTGGCGTGGAGGATAGTACCTTCGCCGATTTCAACGTGATCCTCTATTACGGCCCCCGGATAAATCGCAACTCCGTCCGCGATTTTCACATGGCTTCCTATGCTTACCAGCGGCCCGATATAGACCTTTCTACCTATTTTCGCCTCCGGGCCGATCACCGCCGTCTTATCGATCCCCGGAGTAAAAGAGGGCGCAGGTACAAAAAGCGTCATGATTTTGGCAAAGGCCAGCCTGGTATTGTCCACCCTGATCATAGGTTTGTTCAGAAGCGGAAGCGCCCTGGACATGACCACCGCCGATGCGGGGCAAATCTCAGCTTGCGGGATGAGATTGGCCTTGCTGACGAACGTTATCTGGCCCTGCCTGACATGCTCCAGGCCGCCCACACCGGTAATTTTAAGATCCGGAGGCCCGTTCAGCTCACCTCCAACCAATTCAGCCAATTCCTTTAACGTTTTCATCCGCATCCCCCCTGTTGCTTCAAAATCCGGCGGACAGGCAGAATGATCTGAGCAAACTTGCATCAAAATAAGAAATCCTTCATTCCTGCCGTGTTTTAGAGCCAAACCGCGGCTAATCCAATTTTTCCACCACATCGTCGGTGATATCGTATTTGCTGTAGCGAAGGGCTTCTTTGGTAAAGACGCCCGCCAGTCCCCGCTTCTTGGCCACTTCCGCAACGGACTTGTCCACCTGCTTGCCGAATTCCTTAGATATTTCCTGATTTTTAGCGTTAAATTGGGCTTCGTAAAGGTATCTCTTCTCCGCAATTTTACTCTGATCCGTCATGCCTTTTACTTCGGCGGCAAACTGATCCTGGTATTTTTTTTGCAACTCTTTTAAACTATCTTGATATTCCTTTCCTTTGGCGCTGTCCAGAATTTCCTGCATATTCACCATACCGTACTTGGGTACGCTGAAAAATCCGGCCGCGCTGAAGATTATCGCCAAAGCCGCAAGTCCCAGTAAAATCCACAATAATATCTTTTGCATGTTTTTTCCTCCTTATTTTTCCCCTGCCATTTTTTTTAATCTTTGGTAACCGTATTTCTTGAATTGGCTTTCGATATCCCGGATCATATAACGGTATATTCTGGATTGGCGGACTCTCAAAGCCAGGATGACTTCGGTTATCCACCGGTTGTCCTTGTGATAAACGGATATTCTTTCTTTATGACCCATAATAGTTTTTCCTGCTTCGTTTTGAGCGTTAATCCGCTCCATGCCTTTTTGTACCGAGCGATCGCGGGCCATTCCCATGGAACGGTCGATCTCCCCCATCAAAACACGTTTTTCCTCATCCAGATCGTTTTGAAATTTCGCGGCATACTCCCGCAATTTCAAGTCCCTTTCATATTCCAGCTTAACCTGAAGAGCTTTGCGCTGCGCCTGCCACTCCTGTATTAACCTGTTTTTCTCGTTACGCAATTGATTTCTGGCGTCTTCCGTCGCCGCGCAAAGGGCGATATTCAAGTTTAATTGCAGGATAACCGCCCCGTATGCCCGATCCAGCTTTGCCAAGCTGTCCCGTATTGTTTCTTCTTCCGCCCGGCGGACCGCATCGGAGGCCAAGTCCAGTTCAGTTTGATACCGCGCGTTGATCTCATTTAAACGCCGCTGATATTCCCTCTGCTCTTCTTCTGTGTAAAAATTCCATTCCGCTTCGATAAACTTTTTTTCCGCGGCGGTATATTCCACAACATATTGCCGGAGCATTTCATCCTGCTCCAGGAGGTTCCCCTGAATTTCCCGCAGGACTTCCCGGGAAAAAGCAACGGCGGGTTCCCGCAGGGAAGCCAGCAGTGATTTTATTTTACGCTCATTTTCCAGATATTGCGCATAAAGAGGGTGATTCCGGAGAAGCTTGTTCAAAGGCAGCGGCCATGCAATTTCTACCGACGGCATGGAATCCGGACTCAGACCGGTATTTGTAAAAAAGCCGGGGAGAATTCCCGCCAGGACCAATAGCGTCAATGGGATAAGCCCGTAATATATCAGGGCGGCCTTTTTCGCCGCCAGGCCGTTTTGGGCCCCGGAACTTGCCTTCACCGTATGCCTCCATCATGCATGCGTGTAATGTCCCGCAAACGAACAAGAACGATACAAAAAGCGTTTGACATCGTCAAGCCGTCAGCGGAACGCCACGCAAAGATCAAAGCACTGAAAGGAGATACGCCCCTCCTCATCAGGACGTATCTCCTAAATCACAAAATTTACGAGGCTTTCTTCATTTGATTTTTAGCAGTATCCGGATTTGTTGTGGTTTGTTCCGCCGGTTTCTCCTTGGTGCTTTTATCTTTCTCTTTTTTGGCTTTTTCTTTTTCCGCCTCGTCCTTTCCTAATTTAACCACATCGGCGGTAAGATCCAGGGAATTTTTAGCATAAAGGAATACATCTTTCTGCATCACCAAATCCACGTTTTTTTGCTTGCCGATCCGCGTGACCTGTTCTTTTACCGCATCCACCAATTCCTTGATTTGCTTTTGAATGCCGTTTGCCATTTCCTGCATTTTCATATTGGCCTTAAGTTCGATTTCCTGGTACTTTGCTTTTAAAAGCTGCTCATACATGTTTTTGGTCATGGTCTGTTCGGATTCGGTTTTCGCTGCCTTCAATTTTTCCTGCAACTCCGCCTCCATATCCTGAAAAGCTCTGGTCTTATCGAGCTCAACCTGGGCTTTGATCAACTGTACCTGCTTGTCGCCGCTGCCGGATAATTCCTTGGCTTTTACCATCAATGGATGATCCTTTTGCAGGGCTTCCATGTCCACATAACCGATCAAGGGCCCTTGGCTGTCTTTTGCGCCTTCCGTTACGGCGGCGAGTCCGAGCACCAACGTGACGATTACGGTGGTGATCGCAAACAAACCCAATATCCTGTCCGTTTTCAAAGCAAATTTCTCCTCTCTTTTGAATAGCTTCAACAATTCTTTAGGCCCTGCCGCATATACCCGATGCCCGGCATACCCTTATTAAAGAATATAGGAATTATATCAACTTTTTTATGGCAAGGCAAGCGCAGGAAAAAACGAAACCCGTCAAAGATTAAACGATAAATTCAAGCGGTAATCATGCCCTGGAAAGGCCGACATAATTAAAGACCAGCACGGATTGAACTTAACTTCGATAAAAGAAACCAATTCCTCCGGCTGGGGATTCCACGCCAGGCCAAGGCGGGTTCTCCGGTCCAAGAAATACGCCAACCTCCATTCCGACCTGTTTTCCAGAGGATCATACATCCACGCCAAATCCGTCTGCTCCCAAAAGTGGTTGCTGATGCCGATGAGAAACTCCCGGCCCGCGTCCCTGTCGATTTGGAACTCGGACAACAGGGTCCATTTCCGCTGCAACCGCCAACCGGTCTTCACGTTGAAATTCATTTCATTGTGACCGTCAATGGAAAAACTGCCTAATACCTGCCACTGAAAATTATCCGAATCTATATTGACATACAGTTCGGTAACTTCCTTGAAACGCCATTCAATCTGAGAACGAACCCTTAAAGGGGGCATCCACGAAAATCCGGAAATTTGGTTATCCACCAGTTTTGTAAGGTTTCCTTCATTGAACTGCAAATAAGCCACAGGCATTCCCTTGCAGGATTCCAGGGTTTCCCTTATGCTAGGCCTTAACAGGTTGACAATGGTCTGAGGCATGGTCCCCGTAAAAATCTCTATGGAGACATCCTCCAGCACCGGAGAATCGGGGGTCAGAATATATCTTACCAGAATCGTTTCTCCCGTGACGACTTCCGTCCGGATTTCAAAACCCGGAAACACCTGCTGCGCAGTGAATTTTAAAATCGGCTCCAGAAGACCCCCGGACCATTCCAGGGATTCCACCGGCAATCCCAGGAGAAAAGAGGATAACTGCTGCTGCAGGTAATTTTTATTCCGATCAAAAAGCCAATTGGGGTTGTCCGCGCTTTCCATGGCGATGTCCACGCAAACCGCGCCCACCCGGGGCCGGCACGCCTCGATAACCGCGTAAACCACAACTCTGCCGCCAATTTCAAGCCGCAAATCAGTCACAATAAAACCGATCAGGGAACGGTTGAGCAGTTCCTTCATCTTGACGGTTAAACCCGCCCGCTCTTGCCTTAACGAAGCCACCGGCTTGTCCAAAAAAATCTCCCCGCTGACGCTTTCAATGCTTTTACGGATTCTTTCCCTTATTCCCCCGTAAAGGCCGGGGGAAAATGACAACTCCAGCGCCACCTCCTTTACCTTTTCCCCGGCGGCCTGCGCCCCGGGCGCCGTCAGGAACAGGCCCAGACACAAGATCAACACCGTCATATGCCTTTTTTGCCTACGATGCGGTTTATCCATTTTCTCTCCAAAACTTGTGGTAAAGCCCATTAGAACATTTCATTAAAACCGAAGCTGAGCAAACCGGAGTTCTCCCCGCTCCACCCATAATCCAGCCGCAGTTGCCCGATACCCGGTATCAGTATCCGGAAGCCCACGCCATACCCGTATTTATAAGCGCCTCCAGTATTTTTCGTCCCGTCCCAGGTTTGACCGATATCGTAAAAAAGCACTCCCTCATACATTTTATACGACATCTCATCATCGTCGCCCAGATTAAATCTGTGCCTGAATTCCAAGTTGGCCAGCGCCATGGCATCCCCGTTGAAGCTTCGGGGGTAATATCCGCGCAGGGTTTCGGAGCCGCCCATCTGGAAGAGATTGGCCTCGCCTATATCGCCGTAAATCTTGCCGCCGAGTAGCCGGAAAGCCAAAACCTTGTCGGGCCCCAAGTCAAGGAACTGGCGGGATTCAAAGGTATACCGCTGGTATTCGGTATCCCCTCCAAGACCAAGGCCGAACGGGGTATCCCCGGCAAATTCCGTTTCCAGCCGGTACAATGAACCGCTTTTAATATAATAGCTGTTCTCCAGCATCAAACTGTTATATTCCAGCCCCAGGCTGGTGCTATTCGTCTGATGGGAGACATAATCGGAGGCCCGATCATATTCTCCCGTGAAGTCATCGCGGGGCAGTTCCTCGTAAAACTCGCTTTTCAACTCCCAAAACGTTTTCCACCGGGAGGACAGGGGATGGCTGATGCGCAGCATCCCTCCGCGCCTGCTTTCATCATACCTCTCGTGGAAAAGCACGGGTTCCGTCCCCCCGGGAGGGATGTCCCATACTTCGTAGTAAAGCCCCTTCAAAGTAGTATCATAAAGGGTAAAACCCAATGACGTGCCCGCATCGTTCAACCACGGGAAATCCAAGTTGAGGGACAGATCGTCCCGGATATCGCCCGCCATCCACGACAAGCCCAGCCGGTTCCCCGTCCCCAACAGATTGTAATCATTGTAACCCAGTTCGCCCACAATATTCTTATCCTCGTCCACGGCAATGGAAGCCGATATCTGTTTGGTCTTTCCCTCCTTCACGGTATAAACCAGAGTGATCCCGCCCTGGATTAGATCGGGAGATTCGCTTCCCAAAGATACGTCCTCAAACAGTTTACAACCCAACAACCGCTGCATGTCATCCATGACCACCGCATGGTCGTAGATTTCCCCCACTTTCGCCTTGAGCATCCGCCGCACCGCTTCTTCTTTAGTGTTCATTAACCCGTTTATCTTGATTCCAAGCAGCTTGGCCTCCACCATCTCCCAGGTGATTACTCCTTCCGGGCTTACGCTGGTGATGTTCCTGTTGAGCAGAAAAACTCCGAACTTTTTCAGAATCTTCTCATGGATCACGTCGATGAAATCCAAGGTCAGCGTGGTGGTATTGATGATTTCCCCGGGCTTTATGGAGAAATACGGCAATATATCCTTGGAGGTTATCTTTGTAAGGCCGACAAACACGATCTCCTTCAGCAGGGGGTATTCGGTAACGCGGAAGATCGCCTTGATCCCCATAAATGAAGGCTGGTACTCAAATATCACGTTTGAAAAATACCCCATATCCATCACTGCCTGGATCGCCAGGTCCACGTTCTTGTGGCTCAATACCTCCCCGCCCCTTATAAAGCGGGAAACCTGAGCCATGACATCCTCCGTGGCCACGTGCTGATTCCCTTCTATCACGACATAAGCAATTCTTTCTTCAGCGGCAAAAGTATCAAATCCTATAAAAACAAAAAAAACAACAATAAGAAATAAGATGCTGAAAATCTTACCGTGTCGCAGCGCCAACAAAGGCTTCGCCTCCTCGATTTTCAATTGCAGCGTTTACGCCGTAATAGATATTATTTGGAATTTTATACAACGTAAAGACTTAATCGCCTTTTAGAATACCCTTTACATCGTTCTCGAGTTTGTGCCAATCGATCAGTTCAGTAATATTTCGGTCAGTATCCCCCACGGCATCCGTATGGGGAGTCTTTTTTACGGCATTGACCGGTGGACTGTCCTGGGCGGCCATTCCTTCGCTCTTTTTACCTGCCCGGGATGACGGGTTCAGATCCGACATCAACGGCGCCGATAGATCCGGATTGGCGCGCAAAACCGCCGCAGCGTCCCCGCCGGGTTTTTGCGCCTGCGTTTGAACCGCGGTTTTACCGGGGGATCCGGTAGAGGAGGAAAAATAATAACCCGCGCCCAGCAGGCTTAAACACACGGCAATACTTGCGGCGGCGGATACAAGCCCCATCCTTTTAACGGTTCCGGCCGGGAAACGGACGCCTTCGTTTCCCTGAAGGCTTCCTTCCCAAGCATGCTTGACTTCAGCCTGCGCAAGGCTAAGTATCAATTCCCCCTTAAGTTTATTGTCGCGTCGAAACTCGGCGGCTGCTTTATCCAACCAATCTTTGGCGCAATTGATATGGTTTTGAATTTTAACATAAAAATTTTCCAAAGTTATCCTCCCCCTTCCTTAACAAAATCGAACTGCGGGGATAAAAAGTGGCATGGAGAATCAGTATGCCTTTGATGGTTTTATGCCTTTTTTAACCCCGGCGGATAATTACGTCGTGATTAACACTTTTTTTAGCCCGTTTTCGTTTCCGCTCTCCATTTTGAAAGCATGCCCCTTAACCGCTGCAATGCTTTCTTTTGAAGCCGGTAGAGGTAGGAAACGCTTATGTTCATCTCCCGGGCAAGTTTGCCGGGTTCCTGGCGCTCGAGAAAAACCTTCCTGATAACCTGCTGTTCCCGGGAAGGCAGGCGGGAAATGGCCCCGATAATAGGCTGACGGACTTGTCTTTCGATGATTTCGTCGGCGATATCCATGGTAGCCATGGAAGACAATATCTCCTCAAGATAGCCGGGAGGCGACATATCCAGGGAAACAACCGCCCCCACATCCTGGATAAAGGTAAGTATCCTGCCCTTGACGCGGTGCTGCGCGAAGGTGGCGAATTTAACCCCCCGCTGAGGTTCAAATGCTTCAACCGCTTCGATGAGACCGATGGTCCCTTCCTGGATAACGTCCATCATCAAAGACTGCTGCACCGAAAAACGGCTGGCAATCTTAAATACCAACGGCTGATAACTCTCGATCAGCTTCTGCCGGCAGGGGAGATGCTGGCGTTCTTTATAGCCGGCCCAGAGCGCAGCCTCTTCATCCGGTTTTAGGGTTTTTACCTCGGACAACTGGGCAAGATATTCCCTAAGCACTTGTGTCACCACCTTGCCGCAATAAAGCTGGATACCGCATATACGGAATTAGACGATTATTGAATTTTTTTATTCGGTATCTTGATATTTCTTAATGCCGCTTCCAAACCCCGTTCGCCTCCCGTCTTACAAAACGTCACCCTAAAAAAAAAGTTCCAAGACGGTCCCACATAGAGCAATTTGCGTTGTTATGACATTTTTGCGTCTTGCCACTAAAAGCGTTGTGAAAAGCCAAGCTTATTAAGCAACAGTTTAAACTCCAAGAAAAGAAAGCCTAAAGCTAATTGGAATAATTGAGGTAGTTATTTTCTCTGCTCCTTGAAAAAC
>JBLNCG010000003.1:0-139316 GCA_050260475.1 Bacillota bacterium | reverse complement strand
GAGCACCGGCTCCGGGTTCTTTTGTCCCATTTTTTCAAAGTGCTTTTTTCGGTGTATCGAAGGATTTTGAGGCCAGCCTTGGCCAATAGTTGAAGCTTTAAACTTTTTCAGGAAGCCCTATTTACACTTTACGAAATAAAAACCTCCCGTTAACGAGAGGTGCTCCTTGCCGATGGCCTAATATTGTATTCGGGCCGCTAGTCTCCACCAGTCTGAATTGCCGATGTGGACGCATTTGAAGGAAGGGATTGGCTTTCCGGTGAATTTGGCTGCGGCGTGGGATTAATCCGCAGATACGCGTCCATCACGCGCCGGGCAATAGGCGCTGCGGCAACGGAACCGGATCCCCCGTGCTCCACCAGGACCACCACCAGAATGCGGGGGTTCTCCACCGGTGCATAACCCACAAACCACCCGTGGGAAGGTCCCGCGCTGTTTTGCGCGGTGCCCGTTTTACCCGCCGCCTGATACGGAGCTCCGTAAAATGCGCCCGCCGCCGTTCCTCCGGGAGAGGTTACGGCCACCAATCCTTTTTCCACCGTCTCCCAATTCGATTCCTTCATTTTCACTTCACGCCTTAATTCGGGACCCAATTTACGGATTATTTTCCCGTTCCGTCGTATCTCCTCCACAACATACGGCCGGTATTCCAGGCCGCGGTTGGCAACGGCCATGAAAAGCTGGGCCATCTGCAATGGGGTAGCGGATACGGCGCCTTGCCCGATGGCCACATCGAGAGTTTCGATGGGATACCACAAAGCCATGTCCGAACGGCGGTAATTTTTCTTTTTAAATTCCCGATCCGGGATCAGGCCGTTCTTTTCTACCGGATAAAATTCAAAACCGGTAGCCGTGCCGAAACCCAGCTTACGGGCGTAGGATGCCAGCTTATCAATGCCCACCCGACGCCCCAATTCGTAAAAAACGATATTGCAGGAATTCTTCAGAGCCGCCACAATATTCTCCGAGCCGTGGGGAGGCTTTCCCTGGGAGGCGGTCCAGCACTTTTTTTTGCCGCCGTAAACAGGATCATAGCCGCTGCAATAAAAGACGTCTTTTAGATCCGTTTTATTCTCTTCCAGCGCAGCTAAAACCGTAACCGGTTTGAAAGTCGAACCGGGAGGATAAGCCTGTAAAACCCGATTGATAAAAGGCCGTAAAGGATCATTGCTCAATGCGCGGTACCAGTCGCGAGGGACGTGAGATACGAAATTATTGGGATCAAAGGAAGGGAAGCTGGCCATGGCGAGGATTTTACCGTTTTGGGGATCAAGGGCCAGCACTGCCCCGGATTGAGCACTTCTTACGGACAGGTCTTTTTGTAAAAACCGCAAATGCTCGCGCAAAGCTTGTTCCGCCGTAAGCTGGGCGGCAAGATCGATGGTCAGGTTAAGATCGTCTCCTCGCACAGGTTCTTCCTCGGAAAGGAGATGCGCGTTCTTTTTGGAGGCGTCGATCTCGTAGATGATATATCCATCTTCGCCTTTCAGATAAGGCTCATACATTTCCTCCAGACCCACCATGCCGATGACATCATCATAACGATAGTAACGGCCTTTTTCCCGCTGCTCGGAAAGGCGTTTTTTATCGATAAGCCCGAGATATCCGAAAAGATGCGCCCCATATTCGCCAAAGGGATAATAACGGACATAACTTTCCCTGATTCGCACTCCGCGCATTTCCGGCATGGCCTCTTCCAGTTTGATCACTTTATCCGGCGGAATATCATTGTCCAGGATGAACGGGGAATTCGGCGATCCTCCGTTTTTAAAATACTTCCGGATTCCTGCATCCAATTCCTCTGATGTGATGCCCAGAAGGGAGATGAAGATCCGCTTGGACGCAGGATCAAGATCTCCGGGTATAATCTGTACGCTGTGCGCCCGCCTGTTGGAAACCAGAATCTGACCGTCCCTGTCATAGATAATCCCCCGGGGCGCGGGGACCGGCATTTTTCGCTGGCTGTTGTTTTTGGAGAGGACGTCCAGTTCACGCCCCTGAATGATTTGCAGAAACCACAGACGCCCGCATAAAATTAAAAAAATCATGAATACTGCCCGCCACAGTAATTTAAATGCCAAAGGATATTTGGTCTCTTCAAGCTTACCTTCCCCTAGCATTTCCGTAACCCGCCTATCTCTAAAATTGGAAAAGGAAACAGTCTGAAGACTTATCGCGGAGATCCGGGAAAGCGTCATTCGCGTGTTTAAGAACCGCGCAGGTACCGTTCGCGAAAATAGAAATCCAATCTATAAACGGCAAAATAAATGATAGGGGAAAAGATTGCGTTATAAAAAGCAAGGGGCAGAATGGAAAAAAACAGGGCATCGAAAAACGCCAGATGGTACCGGAAAGCATTTAAAAGAAAATACGAAACGAATTCGTTGACGATGGTGAAACCGAAAGTGCAAACCAAGGGCACCAGGGGGCTGTCCTTGAAAACATTCTTCTCCAGATAGCCTGCGAGGAGTCCTGTAAGCATTTTGGAAAGCGTATTTACTCCCATGAACCTTCCATCATTGAAAAGATCCTCCAGCAATCCTAAGGAAAATCCCCAGCCCGCCCCGTGATCCGAACCCTTGAGTAGGGCCATTGCCACCACTGCCACCAGCACCAGATCGGGTTTAAGGCCGAAGATGGCAAACAATGTGGCTTGAAGGATTATCAAAACAAATACCGCCAGAAAGAAAATTCCATAAAACAAGGGGCTAATCCTTTCTCTGCGTTATCACGAGAACTACCTGAAGGTGGTTCAAATCCGCCGCAGGCCTTAAAATACCGATGGAACCGCTGCTCGATTTAACCACTTTGACGATCTTTCCCACCACCAAGGCTTTTGGAAAATATTCGCTCTGTTCCCACGTAATGACCGTATCCCCTTTTTTGAGCCGCACTTTGTAAAGCTCGTTTTCCATGGGTATAACCTTGCAATATCCGGCCCTTTCGGGGTAACCCACCACCTTTACCAGATCCCGGGTGCGCTCCACGATTCCTCCCACAGTGTGCTGGCCGTCGCTGATCATCATCACCTGGGAGAAATTAGCCTGGGTTTGGATGATCCTGCCCACCAGTCCCTGCTTGGTGATTACCACCATCTCGCTGGAAAGCCCATGCCTCTTTCCCTTATTAATCGTAATAGTGGCGAAATAATTATTGGGGTTGTATGCCACTACCTCTGCGGCCACCGTGAGGTGAATAACCTGGCTCTTTAAAGCCAGGCTTTCCCGGAGGATTATATTTTCCCTGCGGTAAATTTTCAGCAGGTTATTCTCCTCTTTTATTCCAGCTAAATCCGCGGCAAGACGTCTGTTCTCTTCCCGCAACCTTCCCAACTCCACCACAGTCAAGCCTACTTCATGCAAGTACCTTTGAAATTTATAAATCAAAATCTCTAGGGGGCGCGCCATATATTTGATACCTACTCCTGCTATGTTGTCCCTGGTCCCGATTTTCGAAGTAAAAAACATCAGTCCGGTAACCAGGAAAAAAACAATGCCGATCATAATAAACCAACGCTGGTTGTTCATGGAAAAAACGACTCCCTCCGGAAAAGCGAAAATCATCAAGCGCAATTTGCGTTGTTATGATAATTTTACGTCTTGCCACTAAATATCAATAGCCTAATGGCAGCCGATATACTATATTTAGTAGCAAGGCCCTGAATAAAGTAACAACGCAATTGCCTCATCAACGATTGTTTACGCATATTTCATCTTGCGGTGTGAGAAAAGCATTCGTTGATAATAATGAATATTCTCCAACGCCAGCCCGGTTCCCCTGACCACAGAGGTAAGCGGATCTTCCGCGATATTCACCCGCATGCCCGTTTCTTCCCGAATCAAGGCATCCAATCCCCTGAGCAATGATCCGCCGCCGGACAAAACAAGACCGTTATCCATAATATCTGAAGCAAGCTCAGGGGGGGTTCGCTCTAAGGTCATTTTAACGGCTTCGAGAATCTGGTGCACCGGATCCGCCAGCGCCCTGATAATCTCCATAGAACCGATGCGAATGGTTCTCGGTAGACCCGACACCAGATCCCGTCCGCGGATCTCCCGGGTGGTTTCCTGGCCTACCGGATATGCCGAACCGATGGCGATTTTGATTGTTTCCGCAGTACGCTCCCCGATCATCACATTATATGACCGACGAATGTATTGCACGATGGCTTCATCCATTTCATCCCCGCCGATGCGCAAAGAACAACTGGCTACAATACCGCCTAAAGAAATGACGGCAATATCGGTAGTGCCTCCGCCGATATCCACGACAAAACTTCCCACCGCATCATATACGGGCAATCCTGCGCCAATGGCGGCCGCCATGGGTTCTTCTAGCAAAAAGGCCTGCCGGGCCCCGGCCGCCATGGTAGCCTCCACCACGGCACGTTTTTCCACATCGGTGACGCCGGAAGGAACTCCGATAATGACCCGGGGTTTAAATACTCCAGTGTAACGCACCGCGCGCTGGATATATTCCCGGATCAAATATTCAGTCAGATCGAAATCGGCTATCACGCCGTCTTTCAAGGGCCGTACCGCCACAATGTTGCCGGGCGTCCGCCCCACCATGGATTTTGCTTCACTCCCCACCGCCAGAATTTGGCCATTATCTTTTCGCAGCGCCACCACAGTCGGCTCATTGATGACAATGCCTCTGCCGCGTACAAAAACCAGTGTGCTTGCCGTACCCAGATCGATGCCGATATCCTTGGCAAAATGTCCCAAAATAAAATTCAACATCCGTCTGTCCCCTTTCGATATTTATTGGCGCCGTTTTTTCTGCATCAGAAACTTCGGAACGGGACATAAATCCTTATATCAATCCCTCTTCTTTAAGACTGACGTATTTTTGGTCTCCCACAATGATATGATCAAGCACGCGAATGCCGATGATCTCCCCTGCTTCCGCGAGGCGCTTGGTCAACAGCAGGTCGTCCGGGCTGGGCTTGGGATCCCCGCTGGGATGGTTGTGCGCCAGGATGACTCCAGCGGCGCTGTGTCTGATCGCTCCTTTAAAAAGCTCTCTGGGATGCACCAGAGATGCATGCAAATGTCCGATGGATACTACATCCTGGGCCAGAACCTGGTTTTTCACATTGAGATACATTACTTGAAAGTGCTCCTTATCCAAACCGGAAAGTCT
The DNA here is from genome assembly GCA_050260475.1 of Bacillota bacterium. Lineage (GTDB taxonomy): Bacteria > Bacillota > UBA4882 > JBLNCG01 > JBLNCG01 > JBLNCG01. The sequence goes on along the minus strand of JBLNCG010000003.1, from coordinate 134,171 downwards.
TGAGGTGATAAGAGCCGCCGCATCCCTCGGATTGCCGATCATATATCTTTCCTTTTCAAAATAACGGCTTAAACGCATACCCAACTCGAAAGCGGCTTTTAATTGAACCGCCTTGGCCAGGCCGATGCCGGCAGTCGCTTGCAATTCTGCAATGCCCGCCTGCGCGAGATTCCTAATATTACCGAACTGTGACAGCAGCCTTTCCGCCAAAACCAGAGCCGAGGATTCTTTTGTACCTGTGCGCAAAATGATCGCCAGCAAATCCGTATTGCTTAAGACTTCCGCCCCGCCGGCCGCAAGCCTTTCCCGCGGTCTTTCCTCCGCCGGCAGGCTCTTCAAAGTATGCCGCCGCATAAATCCTCCCCGCATCAAGGAAATCGTGGCCTATTTCGCAAATCTTCCATGCCCTTTATTTCGTACGACTATATTGCATCCACGAGATAAACGACTGTACCGCAATATTTTCTTTGGATCAGTCGGTTGCGCAAAGCAAACGCCTTCTAATCAGCGCCAAGGAGTAAGACGCCCACCTGTTGTAGCAGGGCATCCAGCACGGCTATGGGAAGGCCGACTACATTGAAATAGCAGCCTTCGATGCGCGCCACTAAAAGCGACCCCAAGCCTTGAATACCATACGCGCCGGCCTTATCCATGGGTTCACCGGTTTCAAGATAACTTCTAATTCTACCCTCAGGGAGGTCCCGGAAAAAAACCCTGGTAACCTCATGCCCTGTCAGTGCTATATTTTTGGCCGCATCCATCACTGTTATGCCGGTATATACCTCGTGCATATTTCCGTTCAAACCGCAAAGCATACGGTAAGCATCCTTGAAGGAGGCAGGTTTTCCCATGATCGCGCCGTGCAAATAAACCGCGGTGTCCGCGGCAATCACAATCCCGCTTCCGGTACGCCGCGCTACATCCGACGCCTTGATATGGGATATTTCCCGGACCGCAAGCGCAGGATCCGGGCACTTCCCCTCCGGCAAGTCCGGCTCCACCAAACTAGGTTCGACTAAAAACTTAAGCCCCAGTTGCTTTAAAAGCTCAATACGCCTGGGAGATCTGGAAGCAAGATAAATGGTCGCTTTCACAGCATCTTATATACGATCGCGGCGATAAATTTATTGATGCCGGAAAGAAGGACAAATACGACTATAAAACCGTTAGCGATGCTATTTGGGGTCATGACCCGCCCCCTTTCAAAATTTCTGTTTTAGTTCCACAACGCACCGTAAATTCCTTTTTCCAAAATTACTTTCCCATGCTTTTCTTTGGCATCGGCACGATGCCTCGGGCTTTGCCGATCCAAAAATCTAGGCGTAAAAAAATAAAGAAACGGCTTGTTTAAGAAGCCGTTTCTTTCCCGATTGCCTGCTTTGCAAGTGGCTCTACATAATTTATGGTTTTAGCCGGACATTTCCCCACGCACACGCCGCATCCCGTACATTTCTGGTGATCGATATACGCCAGGTTGTCATGCATTTCAATAGCCTTTTCCGGACAATTTTTCACGCAGATGCCGCAGGCGATACAGCCGGCTTTGCAAACCTTCCGCACTTCGGTTCCTTTGGCATGGGAATGACAGTATACGAAAACCTGCTCCGACGGTTTGACCAGCGCGATGATGCCCCTGGGACAAACCCCCACGCATTTGCCGCAGCCTGTACATTTCTTGCGATCCACTACCGGGAGGCGGTTGTCGTTCATTACGATTGCTCCAAACGGACATGCCGCCGCACAGCTTCCTCTACCCAGGCAACCGTATTCACAGGCTTTGGGTCCCCCGTTGACCAAATTGGCGGCCCGGCAATCTCCGATTCCTTTGTAAATAAAGTTGTCACTGGTCTCTTCACGCCCGCCGCGGCAAAAAACACAGGCCAATTTGGAATCGATTGCCACCGCCTCCTTGCCCATGATGCGGGCTATTATTTCCGCAACAGGCGATTTCCCTACGGGACAGAGGTTGGTTCCGGCATTTTTAATCATTATAGCCTCGGCATATCCGGAGCAGCCGGGAAATCCGCAAGCGCCGCAATTGGCTCCAGGAAGCGCCGCCATTATTTCATCCAGCCTGGGATCGGTTTTTACGGCGAACTGCCTGGAAGCCACCGCAAGCCCCAGCCCGAAGACGGCTCCCAAAGCTCCGAGAAGGACCGTGGGGACAAGTATGGCAATAAAAAGCGACATCATCCGCCACCTCCCATGCCGATGGCTTGGATGATGCTTCCCGGCCCTTCGATTTTAAACCCCATAAAGGCAAAAAAAGTCAAGGAGAGCAGCCCCGCCAAGATCAAGGCCAGAGGAAAGCCTTCCATCGCCTTGGGAATAGGCGCGTCATCCAGCCGTTCCCGCATTCCGGCAAAGATCACGATGGCCAGCGTAAATCCCACCGCACCCATAATTCCGTTGGTCATCGACTGGATGAAATTGTAATGCTCGTTGAAATTCACAAAAGTTACGCCCAGCACCGCGCAATTGGTTGTGATCAAAGGGAGGTAAATCCCCAGTGCCGCATAAAGCGAGGGAACCATTTTCTTTAAGAACATTTCTACCAACTGCACCAGAGTGGCGATTACCAGAATGAAGGCAACGGTTTGCAGATAGCCAACTTTGAAAAAATCCAGCAGTATCTGCACTCCGTAAGCAATGGATGAAGCAAGCCACATCACGAAGATAACCGCCATCCCCATACCTAGCGCGGTTTCAATTTTTTTCGACACGCCGAGAAAGGGACAGATCCCTAAGAACCTGGAAAGCACAAAGTTGTTGATTAATATAGCACCCAGTGTAATGACGATGATCTTTGTCATTCCTGCGCCTCCTTTCGGGCGTCGCGCCGGTTAACGGCCCAATTGATGACGGCCAGAATAAGGCCGAAGGTGATAAAGCCGCCCGGGGGTAAAATAAATATCCGTAAAACATTGGTTTCCCCCAGAATGCTGAAACCGGGAAAATTGAAGTCTTTCATCACCAGCAGTTTTCCGGCTCCAACCAGTTCGCGGAAGGAACCCATCAAAAGCAAGGCTATAGTGAAACCAACCCCCATCCCCAGCCCGTCTATGAAAGATGGCAGTATGGGGTTTCTCGAGGCGAAAGCCTCGGCCCTGGCCAAGATGATGCAGTTCACCACGATGAGCGGGATAAAAATCCCCAACACGCGGTACAGGTCCGGCACAAAAGCGTGCATAACCTGATCTACGATGGTTACGAAAGTAGCGATAACCACGATGAAGCATGGAATGCGGATCTCATTGGGAATCACTTGCCGCAGGCAGGCGATGATCAAATTGGAAGCCGCCAAAACGGCGGTAGCGGCGATCCCCATCCCCAATCCGCCAAAGATCGAAAGACTCACCGCCATGGTGGGGCATGTCCCGAGCACCAGGCGGAATACGGGATTCTCTCCGAAAATGCCGTTTAAAAAGACTTTTCGCAGTTTCACGGGTTGCCGCCTCCTTCCGCTTCAGCCGTGCGGTTATCCTTCGGTATGATATCCGCAGGATCCTGATAGTTATCCAGGATCCATTTAAATGCATCCCTCGCGGCATTTATGCCGCTCATTACGGCCCGCGAAGAAACGGTTGCGCCGGTCACCGCCTGGATGGAACCGCCGTCCTTGGACAAGGCCAGTTCCCGGGACAATCCGGAGGATTGCAGGCGTTTCAAGTTTTTTTCCCCCATAAAATCATCAGGATTATTTCCATCGGTAATTTTTGTGCCTACTCCCGGGGTCTCCCCCTGGGAAATGATCCTTACCATATTGATGCCATCCCTGGTCATGCCGATCATAGTGACGATCTCACTGCTGTAGCCTTTTGGGTTTACAGTAAACACAAACCCCGCCATGTCCCGATCCTTTAACCCGGCATAAACCTCCTTGATGAGCGGATATCTTTCCTTCAGCTTTGCCAGGATATCCTCCGATACCGCCAAAAAACTGTCCGCATCCGGCAGGACCTCCTTGCGCGCACGCGCCGCTTCCTCCGCCGCCCGTCTGGCGATGACCGGAGCTGTGATATAATTAACCCACCCCAGCAGACCGGCGGAAACGGCGCTGATCAAAAACAGCACCACGAAAAAGCGTACAATCTGATTAGACACAGGTTTTCACCTCCCCGAAGCGGCGCGGCCTGGTGAAGGAATCGATCAGGGGGGACACTGCGTTCATTAGCAAAATAGCATAACATACACCTTCTGGATATCCTCCGAACCTGCGTATGATAATCGTCAGCAATCCACAACCGGCGCCGAAGATGACTTTGCCCTTTCGAGTAACAGGCGAGGTTACGTAGTCCGTGGCCATATAAAACGCGCCCAGCACCAATCCGCCTGCAAAGAGGTGGAAGACCATGCTTTGGTCGGTGATCAAAGGCGCAAGCACCCCCACAGTTAGCAGGAAAGTACAAGGGATGCGCCAATCGATAATTTTGCGGGCAATCAGATATGCCGCTCCCAACATTAAAAGGACTTTGCATGTTTCTCCCAGGCTACCTGCCACATTCCCCCAGATAAGTTCTTTTATGCTGTATTCGATCCCGGACATTTTGGCAAGATTAAGCGGGGTGCCTGTAGTGACGGCGTCCAGATTCATTTTCTGCAAAAATGAAGCGGCGGTTCGCGGCCAAACCCAGGTGGTCATAATTAAGCCCTGGCTTGCCATCATAAAAGCTCTTCCAATTAGGGCGGGATTGAAAAGGTTATATCCGAGCCCTCCGAAAACCATTTTCCCCAGCCCTATGGCGGCTATCGCGCCCACGGCAGTCAGCCATAGGGGAACCTGCGGGGGAAGGGTCAGCGCCAGCAACAATCCGGTCAAAACCGCGCTGCCGTCTGATACGGTGACAGGCCGCTTCAACATCACTCCCTGGATGAAAGCCTCCGCCGCTACCGCGGAAGCCACACATACGGCTATAATGGCCGCGGCATTCCAGCCGAAATAATAAACCGCGCCCACCACTGCCGGCAGCAGGGCCATGGTAACTTCATACATAATGATCCGCGTCGAAGGAAGTTTTTTCTGATGGGGTGGAGCGGTAACAATGATCTGCGACGTTTGGACCACAGGCGTGGACATGAGTCTCCTCCTCTCATTTACGTAAAAACGTGAATCCCATTGTCCCGACAGGGAATCCGGAATACGGCATGCAGTATGTTGCATACATAAAAACCGGCAAAAAACCCTGCATCACGATGATTGTTATTGGGCTTTTTTCCGCAGCTTGTTTAACTCGTCCTTGGCTGTTTTTACCGCCTGCAGGATGGGGCGCCGGCTGGGGCAGATGGACGTACAGCAACCGCACTCACGGCAGTCCCAAAGACCGGCGGTTTCTGCCTCCGCCAGCCTGTCCCGGTTGATATATTTTTCCAGGTATAACGGCAAAAGGCCGTATGGACATACATCCACACAACGTCCGCAATGCACGCACGATGCCAGCGGTTCCTGATCCAGATCCTGATGACGAAAAACCAGCAATCCCGATGTTGCTTTTAAAACAGGCATATCGAACCTGTATTGGGCCTGTCCGGTCATGGGACCGCCGAAGATAATCTTTCCCGGCGGGTTTTCCAGCAGGCCTCCGCATTGATCGACGATATCCCCGGCCAGGGTGCCCACCTTCACCGTAAGGTTACGCGGATCTTTAATTCCGGGGCCGGAAACCGTAAGTGAAGTTTCCACCAACGGCATGCCGGAAATCAGACTCCGATGGAAGGAAACGGAGGTGAAAACATTGTTTACTACCACTCCGACATCCAGAGGAAGCTTGCCTGAAGGCACCTCCCTGCCGGTGATCGCCTTAATGAGCAGCCTTTCCTCCCCCTGGGGATATTTGGCTGCCAAAGGCACTATCTGAATATTGTTGCAAAGGGCGGTTTCCTTTTTCAATGCCGCGATGGCATCCTTTTTATTTACCTCTACGCCGATGCATCCTTTTTCCACTTGGGCGGCCTTCATTAAAGCCAGCAGCCCCTGAATGACAAGACCGGGTTCCTCCACCATCAACCGGTGGTCGATTGTAAGGTAGGGTTCACATTCAGCCCCGTTTAGGATAACCATCTCGATTTTTTTCCCCGCCTGCGGCTGATATTTGACATGGGTAGGAAAGGCGGCGCCGCCCAGTCCTACCAGCCCTATTTTGCGCATGGCCGCGCGCAGTTCATCCGCTGTGAGATCCTGCCATGAACCGTAAGGTTTTAGGGACGGATCTTTTTGATCCAATCCGTCGTTTTCTATCTCCACAGCCCAATCCTTCCCCAGAAGCGGGTGAGGGCGTTTCTCCAGGGCTACGATTTTCCCGGATACCGATGCATGGACGGGTACGGCAACTAAAGCGGTTGTATCCGCAAGGACTTGTCCTACTTTAACGATCTGCCCTACTTCCACCAGGGGTTTGTTGGGCGTTCCAAGATGTTGCGTGAGAGGAATTACGACTCTTACAGGGGGCGCCATCTTTTCCAGGGATTTCGCCATGGTATGGTTTTTGTGATAATGGGGATGAATACCTCCGCGGAAACTTCGGGCGGCAAAGAACAAAATCTCACACCTCCGATAAACTATATTGATACCAGACATTATAATACTCCAATGGTTTTAAAAATGCAAGTTCCTTTTTAATCGAGCAATTTGCGTTGCTACATTATTGCCAGGTCTTGCCACTAAATAAAGTGTATGGTTGCCCATTAGGCTATCGATATTTAATGGCAAGACGCAAGATTTCATAACAACGCAAATTGTTCCAATCCACGCCAAAGATATAGATCCTTTCAAAATCCGGGCACATGCCTGGGTTGATAGCGAGTATGCAGCAAATGACGGGCTTTTTCACTATTCGGTTTTCCAAGAAAGTTGCGATACAACTCCTGGACGGCCGGATTCTCATGCGAACGCCGCAGCGCCATGCGCTCTTCCTCACGGTAAATGCCTTCCACCCTTTTTTTCATGATCTCAAGGTTAGTCGGGATAGGTTGTCCGCCGCCTCCTATGCATCCTCCTGGGCAGGCCATGATTTCTACGAAATGGTAAGGTTTTTCCCCTCTTTTAATGGCATCGAGTAGCTTCCGGGCCTGACTGAGGCTGTGGGCCACCGCCACGGTTAAAACTTGTCCGCCGAGGTTTAGCTCCGCTTCTTTTACTCCCTCCAGACCTCTGACTTCACGAAATTCAAGCCTGGGAGCTTCTCCTCCGCCCAGAATATCCGCGGCCGTGCGCAGCGCCGCTTCCATCACGCCTCCGGTGGCTCCGAAAATCAAACCGGCCCCCGTGGAAATACCCAGCGGAAGATCAAAGTCCTCAGCCTCAAGTTCCGCAAGTTCAAGGCCTGCCTGTTTGAACATGACTCCCAGCTCTCTGGTGGTGATCACCGCGTCCACATCCGGGTATTCGCCGGCGGACAATTCGGGCCTCTGGATTTCAAATTTTTTGGCGGTGCAAGGCATCACGGAAACCACGAAGATACGCGCCGGATCGATCCCGGTTTTTCCGGCGTAATATGATTTTATAAGTGCGCCGAACATCTCGTGCGGCGACTTGCATGTGGAAAGGTTCGGCAGGAATTCCGGATAATAATGTTCGGCGAATTTCACCCACCCCGGACTGCAGGAGGTGATGAGCGGAAGTTTGCCCCCTTTTTTCAATCTGGCGAGAAATTCATGGGCTTCCTCCACAATCGTCAAATCCGCTGCGAAATCCGTATCAAAAACCTTATCGAAACCAAGACTGCGCAATCCGGACACCATCTGGCCTGTGACGGCGGTCCCCGGCGGCAGGCCGAAAATTTCCCCCAGCGCCATCCTGACTGCCGGAGCAACCTGTACTACCACATGCTTATCTGGGTTTTCCAGCGCGGACCACACAATTGGTATGGCTTCGGCTTCCGTAATCGCCCCCACAGGGCAAGCCAGCGCGCATTGTCCGCACAAGGCGCAGGCTGTATCACCAAGGCTGCAGTCCCCCGCAGGAACCACGCGGGTATCAAGCCCTCTGTCCATCAATCCCAAAGCCGACACGCCCTGAACCCGGCTGCACACCGCAAGGCATCTCCGGCAATTGATGCACTTCCTCATATCGCGGATGAGGGACGGGGTGCTGCGATCAACCGTATCCTTCAAGGGCAAATCAGGATACTTTTCCTCCCTGATTCCGAACCTTTCGGCAAGCCGCTGGAGTTCGCAATTCAGATTCCGGGGGCAGGACAGACAAGAGCGGGGATGGTTCGACAGAAGAAGCTTTACAATAGTGCTTCGCGCCTCCCGCACTTTTGCCGTATTCGTAAAAGCCTTCATCCCTTCCACCGCCGGATAGGCGCAGGCGGCCTGCAAGGCCTTTTGCCCCTCCACCTCAACCATGCAAACCCGGCATGCACCCAAGGGAGGCAATCCCTCCATATAGCATAAGGTGGGGATCTCAATGCCGACGCTTTCGGCTGCCTGCAATAACGTGGAACCCTCCGGAGCTTCAACATCAATACCATTGATTTTAAGATGAATGTCCCCCATATTTACCACCTTTTATCCGGATGCTTTTTCGGAAGCCGGACCGCGCCCTGTTAATATCCCCTGAAACCGCCTTGCCGATTCGCCGAATTCATTATATAATTCTACGGGTATGAACCGGGAATTTACTAAAAAATCAAAAAAAGCAGCTCCCATAGAGCCGCAAGCATAGCCTTCGATTATTTTCTTAAGGTTTACTTCCCGAATGCATGATTTGAAAAAATCGTTAAAACATCGATATTTTTCAAATTTAATTTTGATTTATCCGTTTTGCATTGCAAGAACAGAACGATATGACTTTGCTGCCGGGTTAAATTGACATGCGAAAGTTGAGCTTTGATCAGACCGCGTCCTTTTAAATAACGTTAAAAGCCTTCAATACTTCACCGGCCAAAATAAGATTTCCCATCGGATTCAAATGACGTTCATCGCTGTATATCGTATGGAACCGCGACTGCCGGTACAATTCATTTGCCTTCTCGGAAAGCCCTTTCCCGGCATCAATAAACAACCCGTTCATTGTTCCGGCAAGTTCGGCCATTATTTCGCAATATGACGCGCATTTTTGATAGTGCAACCGATCCTGGTCCGATGAATATTGGATAGGTTGAAAACCGGCTACAAAGGCCGCCCTTCCGTCGCTATCATCACGGATCCGGCGGATATAATCCTTCAGGGCGCTGCGGAATTCAGCGGCGTCAATATCTTGAGTCGCATCGTTGTTGCCGATTGTTAAAATCACCCAGTCCGGATGATGCGGCAGAACAGACCGCTCAAACCGTCCCAGCAATTCACGGCAGCTTGATCCGCCGACGGCAGAGTTGTGAAATGTCAGGCGCAAATCCGGCCTCCAGCAAAAAAGATGCTCCGCAAAATCATCGGCCCATGTCCGGTGCCAATGCATCAGCCGCAGATACGGCCAGGTATCCAGGCTTGGCGGAACAGCCCGGTTGGTCAGGCTGTCCCCTTCAAAAACAATGACTTGCCCCTGCTTTAACAAACACGCCGTTCGCTCCAATCATACCTCTCCTTTCCACCTTTATTATTTATATTTGGGAGAAAGAAAGAATGGGGACAGGCAACAAAACATAATAAAAAACTTCACGTGAGGCACAACGCCTTATTCAGCGCTATAATGCCCCGGTTGAAATCCTCGCGGTTGATGATGAGCTGGATATTAACCTGCCGCATCGACTGGGAAATGCAGATTATATTGATTCCCTCCTCCGCCAAAACTCGCGACGCCTTGGCAAAAATGCCCGGCTTCGCGATATTGGATCCGATCAGACAGAGGATTGCCACTTTTTCCATGGTTAGTTGCTGATAACTTTTCCTCAGTTCTTCCCCCAGTGCGTCCTGATATTTATTTTCCCAGATAACCAGGGAAATGCTGTTGGCATTGGTGGCTTTTACAATATAGCTGATGCCGTATTTCTTGAAAATCTCCATGATATCCAGGTCGAATCCAACTTCTCCCACCATGGAGGAATCATGGATATCTAACACCAGCGCCTTATCGGTGCCCGCGATTATTTCTATCTTCGACTCCTTACTCACGTAATCCTTGGTAATCAACGTCCCGTCATGATAGGGATCGAAGGTGTTTTTGATGCGCAGGTTTATGCCGGCGGTCTCCAGCGGTTTGGAGGCTTTAGGGTGAATCGCTTCCATGCCGATGTCCGCCAACTGATCCGTCACATCATAATTGGTAAATCCGACGGGGATGGCGTTTTTTTCACCCACAATCTTGGGATCCGCCGACGAAAGGTGATATTCCTTGTGGATGATCGCCTCCCGGGCCTTAACTTCCACGGCGACCTTGGAAAAAGTCACCTCGGAATAGCCCCTGTCGAATTCGCGCATAATCCCTTCGGTGCCTTTGGTATAACCGGTAGCGATCACCAGATTTTTCGAAAAGTCTATATTTTGAAAGGAGCGGTGGATTCTTTCATCGATAGTCAGCGGCTCGGAATCGTCCACTCCGCTCAAGTCCACCAGGATTGCCCTGATATTGTTATTATTGATGATATTGGCCGTATTGAAGGCCGAATGAGACTCCCCTACGGAAGCCAGCATTTCGCGCGCCGCCTGCAGGATGCTTCTGCGGTCCACATAACCGGTGCCCATTACCTCAGCCATACTGGAAAGGTGATTCCGGATCAGGCCGATCCTTTCTTTGATGAAGGTGTCCGCCTCCTTGAGGTCAAGCCCCAGATTGGCTAACTCCTTGTTTATCTCAAGCAGCTTATCTTCCAGCTCCATAAGATGCCGTTCATAATCGCCGCGGTTGGCAAAATGGGTATAAACACCGGGCGCGCCGGTTTTCTTATCCTCCAGCAGCCAGTTGGTGACGTTGTTATAGGCGGAAACCACGAAAATCCGGTTGTAGGTAATGCCGCCATCTTTGTTTTTAATGATATTCCTAAAGACATCCCGAAAATGCGACATGGAAGTACCGCCGATTTTTTCTACGGTAAGCATTATGCATCCCCCTGAAGAAATTAATTTTTGCTTTTATTATTATGCCGGCGCTTGATGCACCGGCATGTAGATCAAATCCACTTAAGATAATATTTTACAAGATATTCGGCTGTCTGAATCGCTCCTTTGGCCGCGCCCAATTTTGTGTTATGGGCTAGGCAGACATATTTTATTCCGTTCTCCAGCACAGGATCTTTGCGAATTCTACCCACCGTGACGGTCATCCCGCCTCCCCGTTCGCGATCCAGACGCGGCTGAGGCCGGAAGGGATCATCCGTAACCTCGATAAGATGCCGCGGCGAACTGGGAAGGTTCAAGGCCATGAATTCTTTCCCGTAACCGGCCATAGCCTGCTTAATCTCCTCGGAATTGCAGGCTTTCTCCGTTTGGACAAAGACGCATACCAGATGTCCGTCCAGCACGGGCACCCGGGTGCAGGCGGCCGAAATCCCGAAAGAAGCTGATTTGATGGCATCACCGACCATTACGCCGAGAATTTTCTGCGGCTCCGATTCCACTTTCGCTTCTTCCCCCGGTATATACGGAATAATGTTTTCCGTCATATCCATGGCAGAGAGCCCCGGAGCCCTTCCGGCACCTGACATGGCCTGCAGTGAGGTCATTACCACCTGTTTGATGCCGAATTCTTCCAGAACGGGTTTTAAAGAAACCACCAGGCCGGAAATGGTGCAATTGGGTTTGGGGGCCACGAAGCCTTTCCATCCTCTGTTTTTTTGTTGTATGGCGAGTAAAGCCGTATGTTCCAAATTAACACCGCCGACCAGAATCGGGGTGTCGGCTTCATACCGGAATGCGGAGGCGGTGCTTATCACGGGGGTCGTCAGAGCGTATTTCGGTTCCAGTTCCCTGGCCACGGAGGTGTCTACCGCAGAAAAAACCAAATCCACGGCAGAAGGGTCGAATTGGGCGGCATCCTCCACCCTCATCTGCGCTATTTCCGTAGGAAGCTCCTCCGGACACCACCAGCGCAAAGAACCGCTGGCATCTTTTAAGGCCTCATAATAAGATTTTCCCGCGGAACGTTCCGAAGCGGCCAGCTTAGCGATTTTAAACCAAGGATGATCTGCCAGACCGACTATCGCCTGTTGTCCGACAATTCCGGTAGCGCCGACCACTGCTATTTTGATCATAATTGCCCCTCCCCCGGCTGGACGGATATATTGCTATATATTATATACTAATGTGAGGTTTCATGACAAGAAAAAACTCACTCTGAGCAATTTGCGTGGCTGCCTTATTGCCAGATCTTGCTGCTTAATATAGTGTATGGCTACCAGTAGGCTATCGATATTTAGTGGCAAGATGTAAAACAATCATAACAACGCAAATTGCTCCACACCTTCAGTATAATAATATTAATAATATCGCGTTGCCCTGGTATTACTGATTCTTGACTGTATCTTGCGGTGCGCTGGAATACCTGCCGTTGATGATATACCTATCCATGATTGTAACAAAATTATTGACGTCGAATACCGCCTGATACCTCTCCTCATTGGAACAGATATATGTCTTGAGAGAAGTCCATAACTCAATGACCGCGTCCGGCGAATGAGGCGCTGCCATCGTTTTAAACAACTCCGCCAGCCGCTTCAAGATATCCAGATACCAGCGGATATAATACCAGGACCGCGCATGGCATAAGTCCCGTGCGTATATATTGCGCTCCGCAACCTTTCCAAAATCCCGGATCAAATTATCCAGCTTTGCCAGATGCGCCGACGCATCCGGGGTTATTAAAAGCTTTTCCGTGAAACGCACCGTTTTGCCTATTTCCTCTGCGGAAACTTTGAGGAATTCCTTGCATAGCGCACAGTCCTTTCCGAAGGATGCATGGAAATATTCCTCCACCAACTGCGCATATTCTGTATTGTCCTGCCAGAGCATCTCCCCCATGACATACATTGCCAGCCCGGTCGGGAAGAAAGCACGCTGGATCTGGCAGCTTATCAAGCCGTTCAATCCGAAGGAGCGCAATGCGCGTATATCCTCATAAATCACGCGGGCCAGGTTTTGCTGGTCAAAAATGAGCATGCCGATAGTCATATAATATTCAAAAAGAAAGCTGTCGCCCTGGAAAAATTTCTTCCACCCCTGCAGGAATCCGTTGAACTCCTCCATATTCCTCTGGAGTTTGTTCTGATTTATCTTGTAAGGCGGAATGACGCCGTCCGGCAAAAATTTCAAAGGCTCCTGATATGATTGGCGCGAATTCGCATACATGAATATAAAACGGTCCGCATCCAGGGAAACAGTACCAGCCTCCGGCGGCCAGAGCAAATCGGAATACGCGATAAATACTATTTTTGTTTTGCTGCCCTTTTCATCCAGGATTTTTCCGATGCGCCCGAGCATTTTCACGTATCTGTCCGCGATCCTCTCCCTGCCGCATTCTTCGCACTCGCATTTGTTGTTGCCGCCGTCATCAAGCCATACATGAAGAAAATCCACTTCCGTGTGTTCCAGGGCATATTCGACGACAGTCCGTACCATGCGGTCGCCCACATCGGTGCGGGAGAAACAAAGGCTTGTGATCATGGGCCTGTCCCATAAAAACTCCCGTTTTCCGTTCACCTGCGCCAGCATTTCCTTGACTCCGGGGGACAAAGGTGCATAGCACGGATCCCAGTGCGCGATTTCCAAGCCGATGGCCTTGCAGGTCCACCCGTGGCCTACGGAATGGTAGATAAGACCGCGTTTTTTGATTTCCTGCTCGATGGTGATGGTAAACCGGCGCGCCGCTTCATCAGAGAACGGTTCGCTTTCGCTGACGGTATTTCCCCTGTGCTCATAATATTTGGCAAAGAAGGTGTCACCGAAGGGGAATTGCATGAAATATCCGGAAAAACCGACTTTGGGAGCCCAGTCGATCATCTGCGCGATATTTTCAAAGCTTACCGCGCCTTCGATACAGACGGTCCGGTGGCGGTACGACGCTTTTTGCTGAAGCGAAACAGTGCACTTGGAAATATCGGCGCGCGGGATATATTCCCCGCTGATTCCCGGACGCACCCAACGGCATCCGATTTCCCGGAGGAAACGATATGCGCCCAAGAGCACGCTACGCTCATTGGATCCCGCAATGAAACCCTCCCCGTTTTTGATAGCCACCGTAATAATATCATCATAAGGATTTACATCCGCTTTCCGGCCTTCCGCAAGTCCGTCGGCATATAATCCGAGTCTGATCCCGCGTGGCTGGCCGGCGGTGGATTGATGGATATGAAATACGACCGGTTCAATGGAAATCAAACGCAAATAACGCGCCAATTCGGATGCGGCAAAAAATACGGTTTCCGAATTATGCAGCACATAAAGATTTTTTTCCATACTTCCTCCCCTAGTTAATGTGCCTTTTAGGCGATACGATTTTCAGACGGCTTTTCAGATTTTGTGAAGCAAATCCCTTAATTTAATTATTTCTTCAGTGACATTTCCTTCCAGGCCGGGCAGATATTCTATGGAAAAGTAACCCCGGTAATTCCGATCCTGCAGGGCGTCTGCAATCCATTTGAAGTCCACGGTGCCTTTTCCCACACGCATCTGCATCCTGCCCGGTGCGGCATCGCGCAAATGAACATGGACGGCACGGTCCAGCAAAAACTCGGTTTTGCGCAAATCTATGCCCTGCATCGCGAAGTGGCTGGGATCATAGGCGATCTTTAAATCCGGAACCTCCTGCAGCAACTCCCGGATTTGTGTGGGGGTTTGAAACGGCGTGTCAAAGTGCGGCTCAACGGCAAAGACCGCTCCCGCTTCATCGGCCTTTTTCATCATTTCGTCAAGAGTCGCCACTGTGTTGTCCAACAATTCCCGCCGCGGCAGATCATCCCGCTTATAGCCGGGATAAAATGTGGCGGTTTTTATTTGCAGGCCTTGCATCAGGTACAATAATACATCCACTTTTGACAGACGGCTTGAGGCAACGTCCGCCTCCCGCAGATAAAAAAAATCCACGGCGGTATTTATGGTAACGGGTTTCAAGCCGTTTTCCGCCAACAGTTGCTTTAAATGCAAGGCTTTTATCTCTCTGTTTTTTCCGAAAATATCCAGATCAATTTGGTCCCAGCCGCTGATGGCAATTAAATCCACATATTCGATCCCGGTGGAGGAAGCAAGTTTGAGCGCTTTTTCCAGGGGAACGCGGAACGCACTGGTGGAGCAAGCGATGCGCATGGAAAACCTCCTTTTCAATGATCGGCAACCAGCAAAGCTTGTGCCTGCAACCCTACCGCTTTTAATATCTTTCCACCATCATCTCCAAAGGAAAACGCTCCTGCTTCAACGGAAGCCAGATTTTTTCATGCAGCCGGGCCGATTCGTAAACGGCCATCACGATTTCCATGCCCCTGATCGCTTTGTCTGCGCACAAGGGAAAATCGCCGCAGCCGCGGATGAATGAAGCGAATTCCTTAAATACATATTTGAAAATATCGGGTTCGGGATTAGGATCCAACTCCACTTCCCGCCAGCCTCCGGCCTTTTCATCCCAAATCCGCAACTGCGGATCCGCGGCGTCTCCACCCCGCCAAAGCCTTCCCCCGGCGCCGAAAACCTCGATATCCTGATACGCCCAGCCCGGATGCGGGAGGTTCCAGCCGGGGTATCGCATATCCCCGGTGAAGATTTCCGCCCGGACGCCGTTCTTGAAATTGACTACCGCCATGGCGCCGGTTTCCACCGGATGGCCGAAACGCCAACCGGTCCGGTTGGAGCGATTATCCTCCTTTTTTTCCATGGGTTTTTCCCGGTGCACCTGCCCGAGGATCCATTCCGCATCATTGCCGTCTCCGTTCAGCCACAGCAAAGTATCCACGGTATGCGTGCCGTCGCTTAAAAAATCCCCGGGGCAAACTCCCCGCATCAAATATACGTCGCCGATGACGCCTTCCCGGATAAGCCGGCGCATGGTTTTAAAAACCGGCATCATGCGCCGCTGGTGGCCTATTGCCAATGCTGCGCCGCTTTTACGACAAGCATCAACCATCCTTTGCGCTTCTCCTAAGCTTACGGCCATGGGTTTTTCGCAATAGATGCCTTTGGCTCCAGATGCCGCGGCCTCCAGGGTCATGGTCTCATGCAATTTGTTGGGAGTGGCCACTATAACCACCTCGGGCCTGATCTCCTCAAGCATGCGATGGTAATCGGTATAAACAGCCGGTTTGCCGGTTTTTTCCGCCAAAACGCGGGCGGTTTCTTCGTTGAGATCGCATAACGCCGCAAGTTCGAATCCATCCAGGGCGAATATGGCATCGGCATGCGCTGCTCCCATCCTGCAGCCCACTACGGCGGCCTTGAATGCTTCGGCTTCTTTGCCCATCTATGATCGCCCTCCCAGCGTCCGGATGAAATCCACGGACTTCTTCAGGCATTCCATGGGATTCATGCCCTTTGGGCTGATCATTTCCATCTGCATGACTATTGTATTAAAAGGCGCGTGTTTCATCAACAAATCATAGCATTCCCGCAAGGGCACATCCCCTTCGCCCAAAGGGGATCCTTCCACTACAAAATGAAGTTGCTGTGGATCCGGATGTACAAAATGATCCTTGAAATGGGTGCCGATGGTGTAAGGCGCCGCCGCCTCATAAGCGGGCATGGGCCGTTCCCCGACGAGATAAACGTTGCCGGTGTCCAGAAAAATGTAAAGATCCGGAGTTTGCCGGCAAAGTTCCACAAGATCGGAGCAATAGTAATCGCCATGATTTTCAATGCCCAGGGGAGTCCCCAATCCCTTGCAAAACGCTGCAAGTGGCGCCAGTGCTTTGGAAAGGCGCTCCATCTTTTCCGAAAGCGGCATTTCCCGGTCAAATCTGTGGCCCGCCCTAGGTCCGGTGGTGACAATCGCTCCCTTCATTAATGGCCCGAATTTCCCAAGCATTCCGGCTATTTCTTCCGTCTTCCTTTTAATCTCATCGGCGGTTGCATGCACATAGTCGTAACCGATCTCCGGACACAGAGTCAAACTATGATCCGCAAGATATTGCCACAGGTTTTCCCTGTCGGCGTCATTCATATCGGCAATCCCGCCTATGCTTTGACCCGCGGTGGAAAATCCGAAATGCTCCATGAGCTTAAGTTTAGCATATAACGGATTTTCATCCATCCGCGTTAATTCCCAGTAAGCCGGGCAAGCATATCCCCAAATTATTTTCTTCATGATGGTCTTTCCTCCTGTCGATTTATTGAATTAATTTTGATTCCAGTGCAAAAACACCTGGATATCGACAAAAAAGCAAACAAAAAACCGATGGGACTAGCGTAATATCGCCATTTATGATAAAATATAGCCGTAAACACGGAAAAGGTCGGCGTTTCCACGAAGTTGCAGCGCATGGATACCACGATGTTCATGTCCAACATCAAGAAAGCCGGACGATTAGCGTTAGCGTTTGATGTTCTTTGCCGGGCCGTCAAAGCCATCCCGGAGAACCGGCGTACCGGAAGCCTTCAAAAAGCGCTTGAGCCGGAATTCAAGACGACTAAAAAGCTTCCTGTTTCCGAGTTTGAATTCGATCCCGCCTCCCATCTCATAATCAAATGCCCAAAAGGGATGTCTCCCGGAAATCGTGAGGTGATGAGCGGTCAAACCGTGGGCCACTTTTCTCTGGAAGCTTGCGGCAACTGCGAACCGAAAGATCGATGCCACTCGAAACGACAAAAAAAGAACTTTGTGGTGCGGATCAATCTTAAAGCCATAACCGCCGCAAAAGCCCGGTTGGAGATCGAAACCAACCATAAAGAAAACACCAGTATGCGGGCGGGTATCGAAGGCACGAATTCAGCCTTAAAGCGGGGGCACGGTCTGGGAAAGCTCCGGGTCCGCGGGAAGGTGAAGTGCCAAATTGTGGTTGGATACAAGGTCATCGCTCAGAACATCAAAAGGTTTCAATGTGATGCTTGAGATGGTGCCAAAACCCGAACCCGTACAAGAGATTCTCATACCCGGTTCTATCTGAAAACCAGGTGAACGGGTGGTAAAACCCGGCCAACTGGGTGGCTGTGGATTGTCAAGCAGCCTCATCGGACGGCGGAATTGTAGATTATTTCAATAAATTGCCAATATCCATCTCTTTCGGTTTTCAAAGAACAATACAATCCCATTATATCGAAGGTATTTGCACTGGAATCAACTTTTATTTATTTCAATTTTTAAAATATATTATAATGATTTTTTAACGCATGTATTGTACAATACATATAGAATTTAGTACAAGAACAATACAGAAGTATCCGACGGCAGGGATGAAGCATGGCTGAGCAACCCGGGAAATGGGTAATCAAAAAATCCGATATCAATATGCAGATCCAATTCCCGCTCCGGGTTACCCGTAGCGTCTCCGAGACAGGCGGCAAAGTAAACAGTCATGCCCATGATTTTCATGAAATCGGCCTTTTTCTGGACGGCGGGGTAAAAAGCATCACATCCGGCGGAGAAAAGTTTCTGCCGCCGGGTACGGTTTTCATCATGATTCCCGGGGAAGAGCATGCGCTGATTGTTCCCGCGGGCGCCCGTTCATACGGGATCAACTTTCTCATGGAGCTTTTCAACCAGGAGATCGTAGATTTCATCAAGGTGCCGGGCATGATGGAATTGTTTTTTTACCACTTCCTGAACAAGGGAAACGACAGCATCCCCTGCTTCCAGATGCGGGAGGGGGCCGTCCGGGATTTTACCGCGTTGCTAGACAAGATCATCACCCCCCCCGCGGGCCTGCAAGACAATGCCTTGACGCTTTATAAGAAAAACACCTTTATGAATGCGCTTCTTCTCCTGGCCTCGGAATACACGTCCCGGCAGGAACTGGCGGAGGGTGTCTCCAACAACGGCCGCCTCCTCACGGTGCTGATCGCAGTGGAAAACCTTATCAACTGGGAAAGCAACCTCATCGCCGAAGAAATCCACAAAAGACTCGATATCTCCAGGTCGTACCTTTTTTCCTATTTCAAGAAAAAAATGGGCATCACACTTTTCGAATATATCATCCATCGCAAGCTCATCAGAAGCTGCGGACTGCTTTATACCGACAAAAGCATCACGGAAATCGCCCAATCGCTGGGTTTTTACGACGCCGCCCATTTCAACAGGAACTTTAAAAAAATCTTCGGGGTGGCGCCGGGCATGTACCGGGAAAACTTGAAGAGATTTCCGGCAAATGCAATGGGCTAGCATATTTCTAAGTTAAGGCAATTGCGTTATTGCCTTAATGCTGGGTCTTGCCACTATATAGTGTATGGCTGGTCATTAGGCTGCCGATATTGAGTGGCAAGACGTAAAACTATCATAACAACGCAAATTGCTCAAGTTTACTTCATCACTATCCCCTTCGCATACTTCGTATACAGGGCGATATCATCGGGATTCGTCGTCTTCTGCCCGTCAATATACAAATCCTCGATTATCACATTCTCCACGGTATGATCCGCATTAAAACCGCTGATCAGGGACAGCGTGTATCCTTCATTGAAAACCGTGCGCCGCCAATGGATGTTTTTCAGGCGGATGTCGCGGATCCGGCCCCGCCTTTCATCCCTGCCCCAGCGGGAGCGCATCACCCTGAAATCGATGAACCGGTCGAAGCAATGTTCGATCCGGATATCTTCGTAAAGAACGCCGCTGATTACGGCACGATCCGCATTGTGAATGGAAAAAACCGCTCCGAAGCCGTGCACGGACAGAACGTCGCAGTCGCGAAAAGTGATGTTCGAGATGGAGTCCGTGCGAAGTTCGTGACCGATCTCCATGGCGTTCCCGGCCTGGCCGTTTAAAAACACGCAAGCCCTAACCAGCACGTTTTCCACATCACCGCCCCAGTCCGTGCGGCCCGGAAATCTTTGTTTATCGAAGAAAATGGATTTTATCGCCACACAATCGTCGTTATTGGCTATGAAGCAGGCCTCCACCAGCACGTCACGTGATCCCACTATATCCACTCCGTCCGAGCCGACAACTTTTCCGATTTCCTTGATATTGCTTACGCGGACGCCGCGGCACGCGCCCAGCACAAGCATCCAGGAAAGGGGCTCGATCAGGATCACATCCTGCACGGTCACGTCTTCGCATTGTTCGAACAGGGCGAGCCTCCTGAAGTTCGACAGGCCTTCCGTGAAACTGCCGTCCAGAATGCCGAAACCGCGGATACCGACATTTTTCGCTCCCGTTGATCTTATACAGCCCCGCACAATGGCGCCGCCTTCTATATAAAGGATCTCATCATTCCCCAGCTTGAGTTCCCCGACCTCGTATATCTGCCCCGCTTTGAAATATCGAACATTGGCGTCATCGGGAGACGGCGCGTCCAACTCCGGCGGATTTCCGAAGAAATAAAGCGCATCCCCGCCTTCGATATCAATAAAAAGGCACATGGGTCTCTCCAAATAAAACTCCACCGCGCAGCCGTCCACAGCGGCCTGGATACCCCTGGCCAGCGGCCGGATCTGCGCTTTGGAGACGGGAAATTTCGTCTTGACTTCCACGGCAACCCGTCCTTCGAAAGAAACGCAGGCGAACGCCGCCGTGCTGGTCTGATAAACAACTATGGGTTCGCCGTTTACGGATACTTCATATTCTTTCGACCTCGGGCAACTGCGGGGATATTGATATGGAAAAACTTTCGAACCTCTTTTATTATTGCCGGAAGGCATAATGCATCGCTCCTTGACCAATCTAATTTATAACCTTTGGGAATAAGAAAACGGCTGTCATAGCCGTTTTCTAACCATTCCCTTATATCCCCTGCGTTCGAACTCCTCATAAGCGGCGTTAACCATGCGGCGCCCCTTTTCCTTGATCTCCCCTTCCCCGTGGTCATACAAGCGGTAAAAGGCGTAAAGCGCGTGGGATAACTCATAGTCGTTCAACTGGCGAAGTTTTTCCTGATCTTTCTCAGTATAGTTGTATCCGTAATCCCAGTCGGGAGTCATTTCCGGTTCCTGCTTCACCGGAAGCGCGGCGCCTTTGGCCGCTTCTTTGATTTCCGCCAGCGCTTGCCTGGTTGCGTCTATTTCATTCAGGACCCACTGGCGGTTGAAGGGGCATGTCTCTGCGGGCGGTGGCGGCCAACGGCCGTCGGAATTAGCGGAGTTCGTCATATGAAACCAGAATTTTTCCACCAGCGGTTTATATTTTGCATCCGCTTCCACGATGGACTGATATTTTTCCTTGTATTCCTTGCGTAAATCCGACAGAATCGGATCCCAGGCCCTGGCTTCCGGCGTTCCTGCCCACGCGTCCGCGTAAGTGCGGTGCCAGGCAAACCGGTCCTCCACGTAAAACGGTTCTTCCACCGGCTCCATATCGCAAGCTTCCTTGAACGTGATCATCTCGCCCAACTGTGTCACGGCCTTGACCAACTTCTCCAGTTTCTCGGCGGCGCCGGGGTCCACGGAAAAGCTCCGGCTGTAATCCCGGAAGTGTTTTACGAAAAAGTAACCCGTGGTGCCCGTATACTCCGCATCATCCGCAATGATGATGGTAGCTCCCTTGTTTTTCGCGCCGCTCCATTTTTTAATGGCTTCCATGTATTTGTCAAGCGAAATCCGCCCTAAAAAATAGCTGACGTATTTACCCACCAGCCTGTCGGACCGGCACAACCCGTGCAAACCCGGGACGATATCGCGGAAGGGTTGATGCAGAAATTTACACTCCGGATCCAGATCATACTCGGGCAGATTGCCGCCCCAATTCATGTCGTGGGTGCGGTTCCGTTCCACCCAGCCGTAATCCTTATCGTTGCATATCATATAGGACTCAAAATCCAAGGTCAGATATTTGTAGCCGGCCCTGCGGAATGCCCGCGGCACATGCTGCATCCAGGTGCATTCGGGATTCCAGACGGATTCGGGCCTAAATCCGAGGTATTTTTCATAAGTCTGCATGGCGAAGTAATTGGACCAATATCCGTCCTCTTCCGGGATATTCGCCATGATGGGGTGGGAATACGGTGCGCCCATGAATTCGCACTGCCCGCTTGAGACGGCGTCCCGCAGTTTTTTCAAGACATCGGGGGTCAGTTTGGCGATCTGCTCGATGGTATAACCGGAAGCTTCGAAAACATACTTTGCGTCGGGGCATTTGTTCCTAAAGACATCGAAAATCGTCTCATAGGAAGCCCTGATGGTTTGTTCGTATTTGTGCGGTTCCAGAAAGGCGTAATTCAGGTTGGCGTGAAAAATTGCCACGTACTTCATTTCGCTAAACCTCCTGTCCCTGGTATGATGGGAAAATTATACCATACGCAGTTTAAAAATCAAGTACGCCTGATCCGAAGCCAATTACGCTGTTACCTTAATACTAAGTCTTGCCATTAAATATAGTGTATGGCTACCATTAAGCAATCGATATTTAATAGCAAGATGTAAAATCATCATGACTACGCAAATTGGTCGTCCCGTATTAATACAAGATAAAGAATTTTGTTAAAGTAAGTTTACAATTTTTTCCCAGGAAAAAAATTCCGGGTAGCGAATGATCAATGAAGGAAACTCACCCCCGGCAATATTAATTGTAGATATCACAGTAATCGTGTTCCCCCTCTCTTTTATATTAAACCGGTGATTAAATTTATCAATTTTAATTTCGGAAAACGCGTTAAAAGGGCGTGCCTTGACTTTGGCACGGCCGAGATATCGCGATATCCCAGAAATCGGTTAGATGTATTTATTCACCGGTTTGTAGTAAACCAAAAAAATAATTGCATCGTATGGTGGTTAAGACTTAGTGAGGTAAAGCATATCCAAAAAAGAAAGGGGTCACGGCATGCAAAGACTGAAAATCAGCGACAACAAACGTTTCCTGGTGAAGGAGGACGGTTCCCCCTTTTTCTACCTGGGGGATACCGCCTGGGAGATTTTCCACCGGCTGGACGAGGCACAGGCGCAACAATATTTATGCAACCGGGCCGGCAAAGGCTTCAACGTGATCCAGTCCGTCATTTTGGCGGAAATAGACGGGATCGGGACGACCAATCCATACGGGCATCTCCCTCTCACCGACCGGGATCCCGAAAAGCCCAACGAGGAGTATTTCAAACACGTGGATTATGTGATCGACCTCGCCAACAGCCTGGGGCTTTATATGGCCGTGCTCCCCACCTGGGCCAGCAATGTCTGGGCTCCGCAAGGCGAAGGGAAGCTTATTTTCGGCGATTCCAAATCGCGCGTGATTTTCAATGAAAAAAACGCCCGCATTTACGGGGAATATCTGGGCAAACGATACAGGGACAAGGGCTTGATCTGGATCCTCGGCGGCGACAGGCCCGGGGACGGCGTGGAAAAAGTCTGGAAAGCCATGGCGGAAGGCCTGAAAGCCGGAGACGGCGGCAGCCACTTGATCAGCTTCCACCCATACGGCGGCCGTTCTTCCGCAGAGTGGTTCCACGACGCCGATTGGCTGGATTTCAACATGATCCAGTCCGGGCACAGCCGGAAGTACAACGCCAATTATCTCATGATCCAGCAAGACTACCGGCGCTCGCCGATTAAGCCCGTGATGGACGCGGAGCCTTGCTACGAGGATCTTCCCATGGCTTTCGAGCCGAAAAACGGGAGGTTTAATGATTATGACTGCCGGGTGGCGGCCTACTGGGGGGTTTTTTCCGGGGGCTGCGGACATACATACGGCTGCAACAATATATGGCAGATGTGGGAGCCCAATCGCCAGCCTCTGGCTTACGCCCACCTATCCTGGCAAGACTCCATGAACTTGCCGGGGTCCTTTCAGATGCGGCATCTGAAGAACCTCATGGAATCCCGGCCTTACCTCACCCGTATTCCGGACCCGGCTATTGTATACGACAATAATAATCCGAGAAACCACGGCAGCGATTACCAGTTGGCCACCAGGGACGGATCGCCCGGGAAAAACGATGCCACCTACCTCATGGTTTACCGGCCGATCATCAACTGGATTTCCGTAGATACCGCCTGCATCGCCGGCCCCAAGCTCCGGGCCTGGTGGTACGATCCCAAGACCGGCACCGCCTACCCCTCCCCCATCTTCGACAATCCGAAAAAGAAATTCGGTGGCCTCTGGCACTGGATGCCCTGGCGCCTGGGGACGGATCAGATCGACTGGGTGCTAGTGGTGGACGATGCGGAAAAAAATTATCCCCCGCCGGGGGAAGGATTGAAGTAGGGATTGACGCCTTACCTGCATGGAGTCTCCTAAAAGCTTTTCACATGCAAACTTCTTCGCCTTCAACATACACGCTGTGAACGCTTAAATCATCGTTCAACACCAGGATGTCGGCATCCAGCCCTTCCTTGACGGCTCCTTTTTTCCGGATATGTTCAATATCCTTGCCGGAATGCTCGATGCCATTTTCCAAATCTCCGCAAGGGGCAGATTTGTTTTTTCCGAAAGTATTCTTATCCCGTCCGACAATACAATGGCGCTTGACGCCAAGCGGCCTTCCTGGCCCGGAATAATGCCGACCCTGGGATTTTTAATAATCCTGCACATCCGGCCGCTTTTAGGGCCGAAAGCGTAATCTCCCGGCGGACAGCCCGCTCCCCTCAAGGAGTCGGACACAAGCGCGGTCTTGTCGGTTCCTTTGACTTTGCAAACGAATTCGACAAGCCTAGGACCGACGTGTATCCCGTCGCAGATTATCTCGATTGTCAATTGATCAAGCATCAAACATGATTCACGCACGCCGGGTTCCAGTACATAATCTCTCCGGGATGCCCCGGGCTGCGCGCAAAATATATGGCAGGAATGGGTGACGCCCTTTTTTACTGCATGCAGTATTTCACCGTACGCGGCATTGCTGTGCCCTATGGAAAAAACAACGCCGCCGCTTTTATAAAACCCGAGAAACTCGTCCGCTCCCGGAAGCTCCGGCGCAAGCGTCACCATTTTGATGATATCGATATATTTATTGTATTCAATCCATTCGGCTTTTTGCGGAGTGCGGATCGCCTCAAGATGATGGCAGCCATGCCGTTCCTTATTTAAAAAGGGGCCTTCCAGATGCACCCCATAGAGATTCGGAACGGTTTTTTTCAACTCGCAGACCGTCTTCATGGCGCGCATCATTTCGTCCGGCATGCATGAACCTATCGTCGCCAGAATTGTTGTCGTCCCTTGCCGCAAATGATACTCCGCGGCTTTGGCAGTTCCGTCCATATCGCCGTCGGCAAAGTCGGAATCAAGGGCGCCGTGGCAATGTATATCGATCAGGCCGGGTCCTCCCGCTGTTTGCGGGTTAAATTGGGATAACGTTCCAGGATTTCTTCGGCGTGAAAAAATTCCAACTTTTTGGGTATATCGGGATATTTATCCGTGTTAAGCCCGGGGAAGTCTTTCTTGACCATCTGGCCTGCGGGCGATTCTTGCGCTAAAAATCAAAAATTTGTGACCAACTTTTGTAATAAAATTCCATTGTTTAATATAACCTCCTGCTTTTAAAACAAAAAAACCTCCATATTTTTAAAGGCTTGATATTTTAATACGCCTTTTCCGCTAAGGCTTCGTTCAGATTCCTGATTTTCTGGACGGCACTGTCATAATCCAGCAATATCAATCCCATATACAGCATGTCGATGATCGCCAGTTGCGAGATGCGTGATACCATGGTTTCGCTGAAAAATTCCGTCTCGTATCCGGAGGTTAAAAGTTTAATATCCGCCGCTTCGGTTATCTCAGAGGCTTCGTGATTGGTAATGCAAATCGTGACTGCGCCCGCCTTATGCGCCGCCTTCAAGGCGTCGACGGTTTCCTTCGTCCGGCCGGAATGGGAAATGCCTACGGCCACGTCACCTTCTTTTAAACTTAAAGCGGACATGATTTGCAGATGCGGATCGGTAAAAACATGGCAGCGCTTTCCCAGCTTGATCCATTTGTTGAGGGCGTCATCCGCCACCACCGCGGAATTGGCAATGGCGTAAAAGTCAATGCATGCCGTTTTTTCCAGCGCATGCAGCGCCCTTTTATATTCATCCAGGTCGAATACCCTCAGCGTATCCTCCAGGGCGTTCACGGTGCTGGCCACGACCTTTTTGGGGATATCGCAGAGCCTGTCGTCTCTTGAAACTTGAACCTTGTAAAGGCGCGCCGGACCGGCGGCACCCCGTTCCCCCTCCTCGAGGGCAAGCTTCAATTTAAAATCGCTGAATCCCTGGTACCCGAGCTTCCTGCAAAACCTCAACACGGAAGCTTCGCTGATGCCGGCAATCGCGGAAACATCCTGAAGCGTCAACTTGATCACGGTTTCGGGATGATTCAGGATATGATCCGCCGCCTTTTTCTCCGAATTCCGCAAACTCGGATACCGGCTCTTAATCCGCAACGTACAAGGAATATCGTTGAATTTTCCCCCGGAAGCGGATACTTTGTCCGCCAATTTACATTCCTCCCGAGAGCAATTTACGTTGTTATGATGATTTTACGTCTTGCGACTAAATATCGATAGCCTAATGGTAGCGAAGAGGGGACGGGGTAAGTATCGCCCCTAAGACATTCTCCTGTTTTCCATGTCAATACAACGTTCTCCGCAAGACTTCCTGCTGAATCTCCCGGGGAAGGTTGATGAAACGTTCACTATAGCCGCCCACCCTTACGATAAGGTTGCCGTACCGTTCCGGCTCCTTCAAGGCTTTCTCCAGTTCGCCGCGGTCAGTCACCGTCACCATAATCTGGGTTCCCCCCCGTGCGAAGTAGCCCTTAAGCAAAGCGCCGATTTCCTGCGGACGGCTTTTAAATACGCCGCGGCTTATTTTCAGGTTGTGCGTGGCGCCGGCATGCATCTTGGCGCCCAGTTTCGCCATGGAATTGAGCAGAGCGGTAATGCCGCTGCGATCAAATCCCGCGCTGGGCTGGTTGCCGTTGGAAAGAGGCTCCCCGGACTTACGCCCGTCCGCGGAAGCAGCGGTAGTCTTGCCGAACAGTATGGAATCCCCGTTGTTGATCAATACCGGCAAAAAGCTGGCCAATCCCACCCTGGCGGCCTGGTTCTGGGCGGCTTCGTAGACGATCCTGTTAACCCACAGGGACATGGCATCCGCTTCAGGGTCGTCATTGCCGAATTTGGGCATGGATAGCAGAATGCGTCTTTCCTTTTCCCTGCCTTCGTAATTACACTCCAGGCAGGCCAAAAGCTCCCCGGGAGCAAGAAGTTTTTGCTCGTAAACGGCTTTTTTTATCGCCAGCAAGCTGTCCGCGGCGCTGTTATTTCCAAAACACTCCATGGTGCCCCCAAGGTAGCGGACGCCACCGGCCAAAAGCGGCTTGCCCCGGGTTATACAATCATCGTAAAGCAGGCTTAACAGAGGAAATGCGGCTTCATGGCCTGTTATGAAGTAAATAGTCGCCTGGGCCGCGGCCAGCAGTTCAATCTGGTATCCGAGTTGCCTTGTGAACGTCTCTTGCAAGTCCTCGAAGGAGGCAAAATCCTGTAGCCCTCCCAGGGCCAGCCCCTGGATCTCCCCGGTAAAAGTATCCCGCCCGTTATGCAAGGTTATATCCAACACTTTCAGAATATTGACGACGGCATCCGGAGAGCCGACGCTCCTGTGTTCCAACAGGAATTCCCCGCATCCGTACATGAGATATTGCTCCGCTTCCCTCTCCCCCACATTGAAGTTTTCTTTTGACGCAGGCACATTGACGTCGTCATTATAGATGATTGGAAATGTCGAACCCCCTTCGATCACTCTCAACGCCTTATCCAGAAGCGCAGGATTCATTCCGTCATACACGCGCAGACTCAATTGGGGAATGCTTTCCCTTACCGCCTCCTGAACCTCCAACGCCAGCATGGCGAAGCAATCCGCGTTTCTTTCATTCGGCCTTCCCTTGCCCCCGATGATGATGCGGTTGTTAAAGTTATCCCCCCGGGCGACGATCAGCCGCCAAAGGCCGATAGTCATTTCTTTAGCTTCTTCCTGCGTAAGCACTCCATTATCAAGATCCCGGGCTAGAAAACCGCCCAGATAAACATCCATTCTTCCGTAATTACGGGGCAGCGCAACCAGGGAATAAAGCCAGACCAGTTGGATGGCCTGATGATAAGTCTGAGGCGGGAATTCGGCGATCCAGGTAAGACTTTCCGCAATCAGGAGAAGGCGCTTGCGTGCGTCACCCGTAGCTGTTTCCGCAAGACGGCGCGCCTGATCCATATAATTCAAAGCCGATCTGCTGAAAACATCCAGCGCCGCCTCCAGACACCAAAAAAACATAAAGTCCCCGCCCTCCTCTTCCGCCCGTTCAGCCCGCTTGCCCACTTCCGCCTTCAAACCGCATACCCCCAGCCGGGTCAGCTTTTCCCAG
Organism: Bacillota bacterium; assembly: GCA_050260475.1. Classification (GTDB taxonomy): domain Bacteria; phylum Bacillota; class UBA4882; order JBLNCG01; family JBLNCG01; genus JBLNCG01. Next base: position 105,907 of record JBLNCG010000003.1, on the reverse strand, counting down.
TCCAGACAGGGTCCTCCCAGGCCGTACATGGGGTACGAAGGTTTAAACCCCGCGTAATAATCATCGCTGGGCAGCCCCTGTTTAACATACTCGGGAAAAGCTTTGCGGCATTTTTCATATGTGGTGCGCCCCCGCCAGTAATCCAGCAGCCGCGAGGCTTTTCCACGAAGCTCCTCATCCGCGTTCGGATTTGCCAGATATTCCTTCAAGACCTCGAAACGGCAAAAATAAGCGGCCTCAGTCAAACTGCCCCGCTCCGGATCGATCCCCACCAGCATGCGGTCAATCCGCCCTGCAAACCAGTCTTCCTCGCGGATGGGCATCAGTGTTTCCTCCGCTTGTTTTTTCAGGCAGGCGATCTCCCTTTTATGCGGGTGATCCTTTTCATGCGCGCGGTAAACTTCGGTAAAGCGAATCTCCCGTTCAACGGACAGGATATTTCGGACTTCTTGATGTTTACCGTAATTCAAGGCATCCATTTCCTTATTCAAAGCATTATCGATCAAGTTAACCACCTTTTTTATGTTTCATCAATCTGTAGTCTTACTACATCATATTTATAATTATAGAAACTTTACTACATTTGTCAAGACATCACTGAGTATGCGCGCATCTATGATTTTCGGAAAATCGCGATATCTCGGCCGTACCAATTTAGGTACGCTCGGCCGTGCCTAAGTCAAGGACGCGCTTTTAACGCGTTTTCCGAAATCGAAATTAATGAGTTTAATCACCGGTCTAATATAGAGCAATTTGCGTTGTTATGATAATTTTACGTCTTGCCCAAATATCGATAGCCTAATGGTAGCCATGCACTATATTTAGGCAAGACCCTAAATTGAGGTAACGACGCAATTGCCTTAAATTAAAACTCATAAGTGAACCCCACTGTCAAACCGCTGTAAACGGTGGCTGAACCGGCGGCAATAAGAGTGTAGGAACGGTACCCTAGCAAACCCCCGAATCCCTCAGACATCATTAAGGTCAATCTCGCCCTGGTGACCGTAATATCCACATCTTCTTCGCTTTTTCCGGTTGAACTGGAATCCGTCACCAGGTTCCCATACGCCGAAAATCCCAGGGAACCCTCTAATGAGACCTGCGGATTGAAGTGAGCGACCAAGTTTGCCCCTATAACCGCCCCGTATGCCGTTTGCTTCGTATAAGATGCGCCGGACACTTCATTATCAACCACGCCCGTGCAGGAACAAGTGAGATACAACCCCAAAATTTTGCCGGTCGCAATCTTAGGGCCTCCATACAAATCCATCACGGCAAGAGTCCATTCTGGGTATTCGGCGTATTCGCCGAAACCGTATTCCAGGCCGAATTCCCAGCCTTCCCCGGCATATTGGAAGCCGGATACCATCAATGCGGTATCATAAGTTGAGCTGCCGTCCACGGCGGTACTGATACTGTAATCGGCGTAAATAATAAAAGCGGCTAGAGCGGTGGAAGCCGTACAAACAAGAAAAAGACCGGCCATGAATAATATCAATAATATTTTCATATGATTTTTCCTCCCTCCCGGCCATTAAAGAATTTTGAACAGTATTCCCAAAGGCAATATAAAACGCCTTATCTTGTATATCGTCATATTTAAATTTTAGCAACAGCTATTGTTTTCACAAACAATTTCCATCCGTGATATTTACGGCAGGAACTGTGCATGGACATTTCCTGAAAAGTGTTATAAGATTATATCTGTTCATATGAGGGGCGCGCATCAACAGACAGCGAAGGTTTATTTCCGGGCGGAACAAATCAAGGCGGTGCATGGGATGAAGAATATAAAAACCTTTGTTATAAAACATCCTGCGGCAAAATGGATTCTTCGCATGATTAACAGCGCCGCCGGCGGTTATTTTTTATTGATTGCGGTTTTGTACCTATTTCAGGCAAATCTGATCTTTTTCCCGCAGAAAATAACCTTGGAATACGCGTCCCATCTAAAAGCAATTTATCCCAACCTGCGGGAGATCAATATCAAAACTCCGGACGGGGCCGCACTGCACGGTTGGCTGTTAAAAAATACCGCAGCGAAACAAACGCCGTTGATTATCTACTACGGCGGCAACGGAGACGAAGCTTCCTGGATTATCGAAGACGGCTTGAAGTTGAAAAACTGGTCTCTTTTACTGATGAACTATCGCGGCTACGGCCTAAGCGAAGGCGTGCCCGGAGAAAAATGCCTTTGCAACGATGCGATCTATGTCTATGATCTATTTGCCCGGCGGAAGGATGTCGATAAGGACGGCATCGTGGTCATGGGCAGGAGCATCGGCAGCGGAGTGGCTGTTTACGTGGCGGAACGCAGGCCCCTACGGGGTGTCGTTTTGATAACGCCATACGACAGCGTGACCAGCGTAGCCCGGGAGAGGATGCCCTTTATCCCCGTCTCCCTGATATTGAAACACAGATTCGAATCCATCTCCCGGGCCCCCAAAATCCGCAGCCCTGTACTGGTAATGGTGGCGGAAAAAGACGAGGTTATCCCTCCCTGGCACGCTATGAGGCTTGCGAAGGCTTGGGGCGGGGAAACCGCCGTGCACGTCATAAAAAACGCAGGCCATAACACCATTCAAAATGATGATGATTATTGGCGATATATCGGTGATTTTTTAATAAGATTTCTGCCGCGCCATGAAAGACGAACTATACGATAACTGGAAATCCGAAATTGAAAAAGAAATGAGCCGTATATATTATTGGTTTATGGATCACGGGAGCGGGATGCTCCCTTGCCGGTTTTTGGGCCGGAGGAAAAAGAAGCCAGAATATTCCCCACGTTTTTCACGATACGGGGAAAAAGCTTCTCCAACTCCGGGGACAATCCGATGCCCGGTTCCACCCGTGCCGTTTCTATGCCGATCAATAATAACTCGCCTTGAAAACCGTTTTGGTATGCATACCCGATCTGCCAAATGAGTTCCAGTTCATGCAAGGAATACATCTCCCCGCCGGCGGGCAGGCAAGCCGGATCCGCCCGGATTGTCCGGATTCTCCCGGGACGCCGTCCCGATTGAAGGGCATCGACCACCGCCGCCTTGGGCTTTCCGGATATAAGTATGGGAAGGGCTTCCAGGTCATCCCCCAGTCCGTAAAAATCAATATTTCCGCATTTTTTGCCTTTCCCCAGAGCCTGTACCACCATCAATCCCACCGCATCGTCCATCCGAAGCTCATTACCGATCCCCATCACGCAAACCACCGTTCTCACCATCCCATACGCGCCATTCAAAAGACTTTTTATTATTATATTCAAGGCATTGCGCATATAATGAATTATCTCTTGCAAACGAGGCTACGGAAATGATCCCTAAAGACCAGTTTGAAGACTTCTGCCGGCTTTACAAAAATCGTCCCGATTTCGGCGTTCGCCTCATGGATTTCATGGGGGCTGATGCGCTGATTCCCGCGGAAAAGGCGCGTCTGATCTGGCTGGAAGCCAACGCCTGCTCCGGCGATTCCATCTCCATGCTCAATGCGGTGAAGCCGGATTTGAGGCAGATCCTTTGCGCCATGCTGGATGTAAGATACTGGAACGCACTGATGCCTGATGAGGGAGAACGCGCGGTGGAGAAGCTTTTTTCCGCTGCGGAGCAAGGGGGCTTCATTCTTGCAGTGGAAGGAGCCATCCCTGCCCGAAGTCAGGGCAGATATGCATTTATCTTTAAATACGGCCGGCGCGCCTTTACTGCAGAGGAAACGCTTCATTATTTAGCTGAGCGAGCCGGACATATCGTGTCAGTCGGAACCTGCGCGGCCTTCGGGGGGCCCTCCGCCGCCCGGCCAAACCCCAGCGGAAGCCGGGGAGTTTGGGAGGTTGTCCGGGAACCGGTCGTCAATGTTTCGGGATGTCCGATCAATCCCGATTGGCTGCTTGGAACCCTCCTTCACCTGATGCTTTACGGCGCCCCCAAGACGGACCGTTACGGGCGTCCTGCGCTTTTTTATGGACAGACCATTCATTCCAACTGTCAGCGGCGTTCATATTTTGATACCGGCAGTTTCGCCAAACGCCTGGGCGCGCCGGAATGCATGTTTTCCTTGGGCTGCATGGGGCCCATTACCGGATCGGACTGCCCCTACCGCATGTGGAATGATCATCTGAACTGGCCGGTCAAGGCCGGTACGCCTTGCATAGGATGCACCAAAGCCGGCTTCCCGGATAAATCCACTCCCTATTACGCCCCTTTGTCCCAAAAAATCCCCGTCCGGGAAAAATCTGCGGAAAGGCAGGCTTAAAGTCGTGCATGAGTCGAATTGTCTTTCGGTAAGTCCCGTCACCCGGATTAGCGGCTTGCTTTCTATCGACGTCTTTCTGGATCCGGCCGGCGCGGTATGTGAAGCCAACTGTGTCGGAGAGCAATTCCGCGGCTTTGAACAGATGCTGAAGGGCAGAAAAATCACAGATTCGGTATATTTCACCCAGCGGATTTGCGGAATTTGTTCCTTGGCGCACGGATATACCGCCGCCCGTCTGGTAGATCAAGTTTACGGAGTCAAACTTTCACCGGAAACCGTTCTCCTCCAGCAGGCCATGCTGGGCGCGGAATTTCTTCAAAACCACCTGCGCCATTTTTATCTGCTGGTCTTGCCTGATTACCTGCCGTGCAGCCTGAGTCCAGGCTGGGCAAAACCCGCATCCGACAGTCGTTTTGATCCGCCGCAGACCAAAACTTTGGTGGACCACTATTTCGAAGCCGCAGTCTATAGCCGGAAATGCCATGAGATGCTGGCGGTTTTCGGCGGAAAAATCCCTCACCAGCACGGCCTTGTACCAGAAGGGGTAGCGGTCTTCCCATCCGCCGACCGGAAACTGCAGTTCGTGTCCCTGATTCGGGAGGTGCGTTCCTTCATAGAAAGGGCTCTGCTCCCCGATGCATACCTCCTCGCCGAGGTTTATCATGATTATCTTAACATCGGTTCCGGTCATCCGCGGTTCATTTCCTTCGGCCTCTTCGATCCGCGGTTCGGCGGGCATTTCCCGACGGGAATTTATGCCCGCGGAAAGATTCTCCCTGTCGAATTCGATCAAATCAGCCAAAGCATTTATCATTCATGGTTCAAAAATTCCGGCGGCGAAATCGTTCCGGATCCCGACAAGCCTCAGGGCTATACCTGGGTTAAGGCTCCACGTTATAAAGATCTGGCCTTTGAGGGAGGTCCCCTGGCCCGTAAAATTATCCGATCCGGGAGCGAAATCCCCGCGTTCACCGGGGCGATGGCGCGGAACCTGGCCCGGGCGGAAGAGGCTCACCTCATTGCGGCATGGGTCGAGGATTGGGTGCGCAACCTGCCTCAACAAGGCGAATTTATTACAGAACTGCCAAAAGAGCCCGTTTTAGCCCGTGCCGTACAAGGCAATGACGCACCGCGCGGTCCGCTCCTGCATGCTTTAGCGGCCCGGGGCAATGACATCGCATCGTATATGGTGATAACCCCAAGCATGTGGAATTTTTCCCCCAAGGATGAGCGCGGCCAGCGGGGCCCGGCGGAGGAATCCCTGGTGGGGACCGGAGTGGCGGATCCCGCCTGCCCGGCGGAGATCGGCAGGATCGTGAGATCCTTCGATCCCTGCCTTTCATGCGGGACGCATGTAATGGAAATGTCGGGGAAAAAATTGGTGGATATCCGCCTGCAGGCTTAGAAGATAAAAAAACGATTAGATCAGGGGGGATTATTATGCCAAATGTTTGTAACCCGGATCAGGTGTTTACCCGGGTGGAACTGGCTTTATATAACGGCCAAAACGGAAAGCCCGCTTATGTCGCCGTGAACGGCACAGTTTACGATGTTACCACGGTATTCATCCAGGGCCGCCATTTCGAACACGTCGCCGGGCAGGATTTAACCGGCGCCTTCCTCAGGCAGCACGTACCGGCGGCGCTTTCCGGATACCCGGTGGTGGGGCGGCTCGTAAATTGATATGCAACTAAGGAGTCACAGTCATTATTTTTCTGGCGATCTCCGGATACTTGGCCACAAACCGCAGCTCCATTTCAGTCAAGGGTTTTTGCGTATGCACATTGGCATACCTGACCAGATCCAGGATAGTCTTTGCCTCTTCTTCATCCTTGAATTCGATCTCCAGTTTTTCGTATACATTTCTAAAACCTTTGATCCCTCCATACTCGCCTGTAGTGATCATTCGGCCGGTTTCAATTGTTTCAGGTTCGCCCCGCCCCAATTCCTCATAGTCGAACAATTCATAGTTCTTCCGATCTTTTAAAGCACCGTCCGCGTGAATTCCTGATTCATGGGCGAACGCGTTGGCTCCGACGCCCACCTGATTGATGCAAATAGGCACATTGAACGCATAAGAGGCGTATTTCGCCAGTTGCCAGCTTTTCGACAGATCCACCCGCGCGTCCAATGCATACTTGTTTTCAAAACCGCTGGACTTAAGGATCGCGACCAGCACGGAAACCAGATCCGCATTGCCGGCCCGCTCGCCCATGCCGTTTACCGTGGTGTTGACATATGCATCCACGCCCCCATCTATGGCTCCCTTGGCGCCCGCCACCGAGCACGCTACTGCCATGCCCAGATCATTGTGGCAATGCATTTCTACAGGAATCCGCACTGCTTCCGCCACTTTACGGATCCGCTCATAAATAGTAAAAGGATCATCATAGCCGAGGGTATCGCAATACCGGAACCTATCCGCGCCGGCATTTTTTGCCTCCCCGGAAAAATCGAGCAAAAAATCCATATCCGTCCGGGATGCATCTTCCGCATTAACGCCCAAGGTCTCTATGCCCGAATCCTTGGCCAATTTTACCGCCGCCACCATCTCCCTGATTATATCTTCTTTATTTTTCCGCCCCTGGTATTTACCTTCGATCAATTGTTTGGATGTGGATGCGGATATATTCAAGTGCTTGATGCCGGGCGTCATTTTTAAGGCCAGTGCCACATCCGACGGAATCCCCCGGATCCATCCCTCTAGCTTGATCGGGGATAGAACCCCCGATTCCGCCAGTTCCAAGTTTGCCGCAAGATAATTGGTTTCATGCTTGGTGGTGGGAAAACCGAATTCGCTTTGATAAATGCCCATTTCATTCAACATGATATTAATAATGGTTTTTTCCAGCTTCGACAGTCCGAGACGGGAGGTTTGCACGCCATCCCGGTTTGTAACGTCAATGATCCTGATGGTATTGCCCATATTCCTATCCTCCGGATGAAAATAAATTCATAATTATGCATAAATATACAATAGCTCATCTGCCGTGACGCGTCAACCCTCAGTAGTAAAATATACTGTATACATATATTAAATAAGCCAAAGGTCCTATAGCCAAAATTACCTTTTTATGGTATACTTTATTCTAGATACATGTCTCTATAAAAAGAGGTGCGGAAGATGGAATGGACATTACGCAGCACCATTTTTCAAAAACCTCCGCTTCATTGTATCGATATGCTACAGAAAGCATTACTTGAAAAGTGCGATCTGGAAATTCCCTGCCCTTTCTGTGGCAAGGAGACCAGATATGGCACTATTTCCCATCAAAAATATATATTGTGCGATCATTGCGGATATTCCTGGATGGAGGATTAATCAGTATCTTCATTCATTATGCAAAGCGCCCCGGCGGTATTTTTAATTTCCAGCAAAATCAAAAACACGACATTTAAAAAGGCCTGCGAAAAGGCCTTTTTTTTCATGGCACCGTTGTATGAAATTTCTTCATGTCAAATTTTGGGTTACAACCTGCTTCGTATGTTTGTCCGTGCTGCCGGAATATTGATGGACCGGCCAATCCCCTGCTCCCACCAGTGCCCTTGTAAGCAGGACCTGTGTTACCGATATTTTCGCTTTTGGCCTCAGCCGTGCATAAAGAAGCAAGGCCCCGGCGGCAAGCCCGGACTCCACAACGCTTGTTAAGGCATTCTCCCATCTGCCCAGGGCGATTTTTTCTTCCGCCCAGATCCCCCCCGCAGCCAGGGCGGTGCTTAAAAAAGGCGCATGCTATTGATGCCCTGAAATACGATGCAACCCGTTCTGCACCGAAATAACCAAGGTATATTTGTGGCCCCCAGATCGGTTAATATTTGATTACGCATGCTTCCACCCCGCGTTTAAGAATTATCCGGAATCGCCGGCGCCGAATTCCGACGCATCCGGTCTTTCGCCGGATGCGTCGGATTTTCCTTAAAAAGGCCTTTATTAAACCCTTGGTAGTTTCTCAAGCTCGGGTAGAGATAAAACCGGCTATTTTGGGCCGGAGAGCCCCCGGTATTTCCCGCGGCATTTTTTTCCTTCTTATCCGCGGATCCCGCCGGGTAGAATCTTACGGCAACTGATTTTAATCGTTCCGCCTGGAGCGCCTTTCATCCCCTTTACTTACTTCCGCTTCCGGAGCCGGCGAGTCGCTTTTATTCAAAATTGCTATAAGCTTCATAACCTGCTCGATCTGTTCCGGGCTTATTGATGACGCCATTTTTAAAATACCGCCCTTGTTATTGTTAAAGGCTTTCAGAACTTCCCCATTCCGGATAAAAAGGTCGTATAACTTCAGCAGGTTGAGCAGCCCCACGGCGTTTTCCGCCGTCTCCTTGCCGGTATCGTCAAGAAACGGTTTGAAGGCATGGATCAACTGGTATATCTCCGATTTAGTCAGTTCTTTTAAATTGTCAGGAAATTTTAACACGGCAATCCCCTCTTAAAACTTTTAATAAAATAGGCCAACGGCGCCTGTTGATTTATAATAGCCTAATTCTCTACTTCGCTTGCGACAACGGCAGTTATCATGAGCAATCACTTATTTTCTGCCTCCGAGCAGGGAACTGATCAATCCCATCTTTTTCCCGTCAAATAAATTCTTCACTACATCCAGCACTTCTGGAGAATTGTTCAACTGGATCAACACCTGCAGGATGCTTTGAGCGCTTTCTGAAAGCTTGCCCCTCGTGTCCTCCAGTATCTTTAAATCGTCCTCTGTCAGCAGTTTGCTCATTTTACCCTCCAAATAATCGATGAACGCTTATTATTAGTTTATGGATGACCGCTGTCCGATGTGAATATATAAGCCGCGAAATGCCGGTTAAAATAGCAATATGCGTTGTCGTGACAATTTACATCACTACCGCTAAGTAAGCCTAATGGTCGCCATGCACCATATTTAGCGATAAAACCGAGCACTAAGGTAACAACGCAATTGCGTTCTAAATAAAAAAACCTTCAACAATTGAAGGCGAAATTTAAACTACGATTTCGGTAAACGCGTTTAAACATCGTGATTTTCAGAATCGCTTAGATGTATTTAAACACCGGCTCTATATTGAGCAATTTGCGTTGTTACGACAATTTACGCCTTGCCACTAAATATCGATAGCCTATGGTAGCCATATACTATATTTAGTGGCAAGACCTTGAATTAAGGTAACGATGAAATGCCTCATATGAAAACCGAATAGGAGACATAAACTAATTTCTTGAATTGGCCTTGCGCAGCTTCTGTATTTTCGCCAACCAGTCCTTAGGGTTGTTAACTGCGAATGTTTCGATTTTCCCTGTGTCCAGGGTCACCGATAATCCGTTGGGAATCACAAGACGGGTATGGCTGGGTTTAATATATGAGATTTTGTGGAGATCTATATTCCCCGCATCCGTATGGTCATATGCGGAATGAGATTGAAATACCAACCGTTGATCCGTGAGGTATAATTTACCGTTGAGAGAGAACAGCCCCTTCATGTAAGACGCCATTCCCTCTTTCAATATCCGTTCCCCTTTTTCTAGATATATCAATTTAACGAGCCCCCCATTTAAATCATTAATTTAAATAAGGCGGTAAAGACGGCCGTATGGCGCTTTCATTAAATGCAACTTTCGATGTAGTTTAAGCTTCCCGTAAAAATGGTAAAAAATGTTTCATAATTATTATATTAAATTTATTTGGATAAATTCCTCCTTTTTAAAGAAAAAATATTAAAAAAATGAAAAAAACGCCATTTTAAAGAAAAAAATGGAACATAAAATTCCATTTTTATGCGGATTTCAATTTCCGGTTATCTTTTTCTTGTTTTTTCGCTCTGGATTATAATTCCAACACCGCCGGCATCGCCTACGGTCAGGGCACTCAATACTTCGTTAAAGGCCCGGCAGGGAAAAAATAACCGCCCGCTGTAGTGGTTGCCGCTGCCGTCCGGAACCCCCGTGAAACGGTCAAGCAGAATTTCAGCCTGCCAGTAATAAGTTCCCGGATTCTGCGGCGCATCAACATGCCATGAAACCGTAAATATTCCGCCAAAATAATATAGGGGACTCTCGTTTCCCCACAACTCCGCCAGATAATCATAGTCACCTGTGACGTCGTAATACAAGTGTCCGGTTTCCTGCGCCAAAAGAGCATAATCGGTGTTGGTGACGTCCAAAAGGATATAAAGGGTCTCTCCGGGATTTGCCGCGGACGGAGCATCAAGCGTGAAATACGGCGACCGCAAAGTGAGAGTGATTATGGAGTTCTGCCCTGATAAAACAGAGACAGGATTCTCGTCCATGGTCAAAACAGCCACTTGTTTTTCTCCCGCATTGCTGTAAACTTCGGCATACGAAGCCACCGCCACGCTATAGTTACCCGCGGGCAAAGTATAATTTCTACTTGTAGCTCCGGAGTCCGGAACTGCCTCCTGAATCATCGCGGCTCCTCCAATGCTTTTAATGGAGACCATAAATCCATCAGTTTGGGATGGTATATACCTCCCTTGGGGAAGGCCGTCCGGCGGAGCCATAAACACCACGGTGACAGTGCCATCCCCGCTGGATCCCGCCGGCCTCATACATCCGGAGATGTGAATTCCCGCCAACGCCAGCATGAACCACCAAATCATCTTCTTACACATATAACAATCCTCCCGCATAATCATTTTCAATATTTAAATAGACGTCCGTATATAACGGATATTCATCTTTTGAAATTTTTTCGATCAGGACGGGGATTCTGCGTTATTGAAAAACTCGATGTTCAAGAGCCCCATGGGCGCGGGATTTTTAAATTAAAAATCCCGCTCTCTTTATGCAGCCGCGGGATTTCATGTGTTAAACCGATGATCAACAGCGCCCCATCAATCTCTCAGTGCCAGTTCCGTATGATCTGCGAGGCAAAACTCCCAATCCCCGAAGCGATCAACAAGAACGGCTGCGGATAAAACTCCCGCACCTTATGCACCCCCCGGGTGAATTCCCGGGCGTCCGCCTTGACATGCTGGAAAAAGAAAGGCCGGTCGTCTATGGAAGGTCGAAGCTCAGTGTCGCTCAAAAGGGTAGTAATGAGCGCTTAAAATATACCGGTAAGACGAAGTTTTTTGATTTTCCCACAGGATACAAATACGTGAAGCAGGTGTAATCCGCGGTGGCCACCCATGAGCCGTTCGGTTTCTTATGCACGGCAACATACCCGAAATTGTCCCAGGCGGAAAATATCCGCTCCCCAAGAGATTCCACATTTCTTTTTTCATGGCTCACCCGCACTTAACCTCCAGCGCCAGCACGTAAAGAGAAACTAAAAACACTCCCGGATAAACCGGTCAGTTTTATTCATTTTCCTTATCACCCCGGTGATGGCAATGATCAATTTGATCACTGGTTCAAACGCCGATATTACGGAAAATTGTACGTCGCAGTTCCTCAATTTTTAAGAATTTTTGGGCTACTTTCGTCTCCATGGCAGCCAGCGCCACCGCTTCCGCCACCGCGGGAACCACCCGCTTGTCAAAGGGCTTGGGGATGATATAATCAGGAGCCAGTTCATCCTGAACAATTAAATTGGCGATGGCGTATACGGCCGCAATTTTCATTTCCTCATTGATGCACTTAGCTCTTACATCCAGCGCACCGCGGAAAATCCCGGGAAAGCCCAGTACATTATTGACCTGATTGGGATAATCCGATCTGCCTGTGGCGATGATCGCCGCTCCCGCTTTGCGGGCTTCCTCCGGCATAATCTCCGGAACAGGATTGGCCAGGGCGAAAATCATCGGCTTGTCGTTCATGGAACGGACCATGTCCGGGGTGGCAATATTGGCCACGGAAACCCCTATAAATACATCGGCTCCCTGTACGGCGTCCTTTAAACCGCCGCGCCTGTCTTCGGGATTTGTCATCTCCGCCAATTGCTCCTTATAGGTAGTCATCCCTTCCCTGCGTCCTTTATGGATAATTCCTTTCTGGTCGCAGATCATTATTTTCCGGCACCCCATCCGGCGTAAAAGCCTGGTAATAGAGTCACCCGCCGCCCCCGCGCCATTGATTACAATGGAAACATTTTCCAAAGACTTGCCGGATACTTTAAGGGCGTTGATCAGGCCGGCCAGGCATACCACGGCCGTACCGTGCTGATCGTCATGAAATACCGGAATATTTATTCTTGCTTTCAACTTTCTTTCTATTTCAAAACAGCGCGGTCCGGAGATGTCTTCCAGATTCACGCCGCCGAATGTTGGGGCCATGCGTGCCACCGTATCCACCACCTCATCCACATCCTTGGTGGCAAGACAGATGGGAAAAGCGTCCACTCCCGCGAAAGCCTTGAATAAAATCGCCTTCCCTTCCATCACGGGAAGCGCCGCCACCGGTCCAATGTCCCCTAATCCAAGCACCGCGCTGCCGTCACTTACCACGGCTACAAAATTCCCCTTGTTGGTATATTCGTAAGCAGCGGACGGATTTTTTTTAATCTCCAAACACGGCTCCGCTACTCCCGGGGAATATGCCAGGCTTAGATCCTTCTGGTCCTTTACCGCTACCTTGCTTACGATGCTTAACTTCCCCTGGTGTTCTTTATGCAGCGCCAGCGCCTCTTCCCGTAGCCCCATGGTTTGCCTCCTTATGTCTCTTACCTGCCCTCGGCGGTTTTTCTATTTTGTTTAAAGCAATTTGCGTTGTTATGGTAATTCTGCCATTCCGGGCTAAATGACATGCGAAAGTTGAATAAACAAAAAATTCCCCTACCGGAAGGATATTCCCCTGCATATCTTATCCTTTCGCGTCGCCAGCGTCAAGGGGTACGGGGAAGGTATTTTTCAGATGGTTCTCTCCGCTTATAGGCTTTCATGTCCATCGCCTTGCTTGCGCTCCTTTTCTTCGAAGGCCGGCGTTACTCCTCAAAGAGAGGGAGTGCGTTTAAGCATCCCCGTTATTCATAAATCTGATTTCCTCTGCCAGAAGCTTCTGTTCCTCCTCGTGCCAGTCGATTTTGGCCTTCACGGCGATGATCCTGTCGTTGGCAAGCTGAAGGCCGATCTGTTGATAAAGTTGGGGAAAGACCACCACTGGCATGGACCCGGTCAGATCCTCCAGCTTGAAAGTAGCCATTTGATTCCCGCTTTTCGTTACCAGTCGACGGCATTCATGAAGAATCCCCGCGACCAATGCCTGCTGCCCGTCCATTTCCTCAGTGATGCGTGCCAGCGGGACCAATTTGGGATGGGAGAGCTTCTCCCGCCAGGGATCGAGAGGGTGCCCGGAAATATACATCCCCACATATTCCCGCTCCTGCCGGAGAAGTTCCTCCTGTATAAATTCCGGCACCTCAGGCCAAACCTCCGTCTGCGGCGCGAGATCGCCTGCCTTGTCCACCAGATCGAAAAAGGACAACTGGTTTCCCGGAGCGTTTTTTACGGCCTGTTGAATGGCGATCTCCATCACCTCCAGCATGGCACGGCGTGAGCGCCCCAGCGAATCGAAAGCGCCGGCCTTGATCAGGCTTTCCAGCGCGCGTCGGTTGATGACGCTGCTCTCCATCCTGCGGCAGAAATCATAAATGGAAGTAAAACTGCCGCCTTTTCCCCTTTCCTCCACAATAGCCCGGATGGCCCCTTCCCCCAGGTTTTTGATGGCGAGTAAGCCGAAGCGGATGTTTTTTCCTTCCGCCGTGAAATGGGCGGTGCTTTTATTGATATCCGGCGGCAGGACACATACCCCCAACCGCCGGGTTTCTTCAGCGTAAAGGGAAGTTTTATCGCTGTTCCCCATGACGCTTGTAATAAGGGCGGCCAGAAAAGCTTGGGGATAGTGGACCTTCAAGTACGCGGTCCAGTATGCGACCAGGGCATAAGCCGCTGAATGGGATTTATTGAAACCGTAATTGGCGAATTCCGCGATCAGGTCGTAGATGCGGTGCGCGGTCTCTCCAGCGATGCCGTTGGACTTGCAGCCGGCCAGAAAGCTTTCCCGTTCCGCACGCATGATCTCCTCTTTCTTCTTGCCCATAGCCCTGCGAAGCAAGTCCGCCCTGGCCAGGGTAAAATTGGCCAATCTTTGTACAAGCTGCATGACCTGTTCCTGGTATACGATGACGCCGTATGTTTCGGCCAGGACCGGCTCCATAAGCGGATGGAGGTATTCCGGTTTCTTCCTGCCATGCTTAATCTCGATGATGGTGGGGATCATGGCCATGGGCCCGGGCCGGTAAGCAGCGTTAAGCAGAATCAAATCCCCCAGCTTGTCCGGGCGGAAATCCGCCAGCATCCGCTGCATGCCCGCGCTTTCAAACTGAAACACCCCCAGCGTCTGCCCGGTTTGAAACATCCGGAAAGTATCCGCGTCATCCAGGGGGATTTTCTCCAGATCTATTTCCGCATCGGACTGCCGTAAAAGGGCCAAAGTATCCCGGATTACGGTGAGCGTGCGCAAACCCAGAAAGTCCATTTTTAAAAGCCCGATTTTCTCTACGTCCTCCATGGGGAACTGTGTCGCGATTTCACCCTCGCTGGTCCTGGTCAAGGGAAGATAGGCGGTCAGGGGATCCTTCGAGATGACCACCCCCGCGGCGTGTACCGAAGCATGGCGCGGAAAACCCTCGATTTTTTGGGCGATATCCATCAAATCGCGGTATGTGACGTTTTCCTCGCATATCGTTTTCAAATCAGGGCTTATCGCCAGAGCACGTTCTAGGTCAATACCAAATTCATAGGGAACCAGTTTTGCCAAGCGATCCACCTCACCGTAAGGCAGGCCCATCACCCTTCCTACATCGCGGATGGCCGCGCGCGCGGCCATGGTACCGAAAGTGATAATTTGCGCCACTCTCTCTTCCCCATATTTTCCCTTGACATAATCCAACACCTCTCCCCGCCGTTCAAAGCAAAAATCAATATCGATATCCGGCATGCTCACCCTTTCCGGATTCAGGAACCGTTCAAACAGCAGGCCGTATTTTATTGGATCAAGCTGAGTGATGCCCAGAAGATAAGAAACCAGGCTGCCAGCGGCGGAACCCCTGCCTGGTCCCACCGCAATGCCCCGGGATCGGGACTCCCGTATGAGATCCCAGACGATTAGGAAATATCCGGCGAAACCCATTTTCTTGATAGTCTCCAGTTCGAACTGCAAACGCTCCTCAACTGCAGAATCCCCTGAAGGATAATGACGGGACAGGTTCTCCCGGCAAAGGCGCGCCAGGTAATCATCCAGGGTATATCCTTCGGGAGGATTATACTCCGGCAAATGGTGCTCACCGAGCGGAATAGAGAGATTGCATTGCTCGGCGATTTTTAAAGTGTTTTCCAACACTTCCGGCCTTTCGCCGAATACCATCAGCATCTGCTCCGCGCTTTTCAAATAGAATTCGTCCGTGGCGAAGCGGAGCCTGCCCGGATCTTGCAAGGTCTTGCCGGTCTGAATGCATAGCAGGATGTCCTGCACCCGGGCATCTTCCTTTTCCAAGTAATGTACATCGTTGGTAGCCACCAAGGGCAGGCCGGAGTCCTTACCCAGCGCGAAAAGCATTCTATTCAGTTTCTGCTGGTCCGCCAGGCCCTGATCCTGCACTTCCAGGTAAAAGCGCCCCGGAAAAAGCTCCCGGTAAAAATTAACCGCATCCTGCAGCCCCTTTTCGTCGCCGGCCAGAAGCATGCGGGGAATCTCCCCCGCCAGGCACGCCGATGAAGCAATCAGTCCTTCGCTATACCTGGCAAGAATTTCCCGGTCGATCCTGGGTTTGTAATAAAAACCCTCCAGGTGCGCCATGGAAACCAATTTGAGCAAGTTCCGGTATCCCTGCCCGTTCATGGCAAGCAGCACCAGATGATACGGATCATCGTCCATTCTGGCTGTTTTATCGAACCGGCTGCGCCTGGCGACATACGTTTCACATCCCATTATGGGCTTAATCCCCGTTTTTTTGGCCGCCTGGTAAAATTTCAAAGCGCCGTACATCACTCCGTGGTCAGTGACGGCCATAGCGGGCATTCCCAGCTCCGCAGCGCGGGAAACCGCTCGCTCGATCTCCGCGGCTCCGTCCAGAAGGGAGTACTGGGTGTGGACATGCAGGTGGATGAAATTCATCTGAATTCTCCTTTTCAAGGCAATTTTTCGACATCCCGATTTTAAAACCTGCAGGCGGCGACAAAAAATAAGTTGCGTTTTAAACGCAACTTATTAAAAATATAAGGAGACATAATATGGATAAAATTAGAAGTAAAGATACATTTCAAATTACTCTTTTTTCCCGGCATACCAGTGGCAGAATGTCGGCAGCATACACCTTCTTCCAAGATATCTCCAAAGCCAGATTAAAAAAGCGCCCAGCACGGCCCAGGCTGCCCAGAGCATCCGGATGATCCCGGCGTTTTTAATCTCATAACCTACGGGAGAAAGGCAGGCCGGTTTTCCGGCACGCGGATTAAAGCTTGACAGCATTTTTTCCTGGTTCTTTCCATACGCCAGCATGTCGATGATATTGGGATCCCATTCATCATCGCGGCCTCCGCCGAAAACCCAGTTCCCCCTCTTTTTCATGACAGGCCTGATGCAACTCGGGGCAAAACCATCGTAGGAGCTGATCAATACATAATAATTCCAATTCCGGCCCGGTTCCCCCATGGCCGTTCTAGGAACGACCAACCTTACGGTCCTGCCGTTTCCCTGCAGAGATGCATTGATGCTCAGCCGGCGCAGTTTGCCGCCTTTACCTTGAGTATATACCTTGCTGCCTTCCCAGCCAATGCCGAACACGGCGGAATCCCATGGATAACGGCGGGAAAATGCGATTCTGTCCCCTTTTTCCAGCGGCAGGACGAAGCCGCCGGGTTTATGGTCGATGTAAATCCGGATCACCGGATGGATAAATCCCTCCGGCGCAGACCATGGATTGGTGATACAGGCGAATTTCAAGTCGAAATAAACGGATTCTTTATCTTCCGACCACACGCGGAAAGACGCCAGATCAAAAAGCCCCTTATAAGGTTCGAAAGCCTGATTCAAGGGGTACTGGTACGTCCCCGGACCGTATTCGTCCCCCGTGTTGTCCGTCATATCCCAGTAAATCCTGGGATAGGAGGGCGCCGCCCCGCCCGCAAAAATAAAAAGCAGAACCGCCCATGCACTCCAGGTAATAGCCCTATACTTTCCCCCGCCCCAAAAACCTGAACCCTTGTTTTTTTCCGCCATAGAAAAACCCCCTGCAATAACTTATGCAGGGGCGGTTTTTCATAGTCCATTTCTTGTTAATTTAAACTCGCGGAACATGTGATTGATAACGAACACCGATCCCGAATAAGGGTCCGCTGAGTTAGAAATGTCCACACCGTCCGGTTATATCAATGCGGTACTGAAGTATCGCTCCGCGCGATCGGGAAGGATCGTGGCAATTATCCGGTTCTTTCCCCATCTGGCGGCTATTTCCCGCGCCGCCCAAATGTTTGCGCCCGCGGAGGTCCCCACCAGAAGCCCCTCGCTTTTCGCGAGCCACCGCGCGGTTTCCACCGCGTCATTGTCGGCAACTTCCACGACTTCGTCAACAATCCTCGGATCGAGAACCTCCGGGATAAAACCGTCTCCAATGCCTTGTATTTTATGAAGTCCGGGTTCATGCCCAAGCAAAGCGGAAACGTTTTTAGGCTCCACAGCCACGATCCTTGCTCCGGGATTTTTCTCCTTAAGAAATTTACCCACCCCGGCCAGCGTACCGCCGCTGCCCAGGCCTGAAACAAAGATATCCACGGCTTTAAGGTCATGCAGAATTTCCGGACCGGTGGTGAGATAATGGATCTTGGGATTGTCAGGATTTTCAAACTGCTGCGGCACAAAAACTTTCGGGTCCGACTCCTTCAACTCCCGTACCTTCCTGAGGCATCCCTCAATGCCTTCCGCGGCCGGCGTCAGGACCAGTTCCCCGCCCAGGGCGTGGATGATCTTCTTTCTTTCCTCGCTCATGTTTTCAGGCATCACGATGAGGACGCGGTACCCTTTTTGCACGCCCGCCAGAGTAAGCCCGATGCCGGTGTTTCCGGAGGTGGGCTCCACGACGGTCATGCCGGGAGCCAAAGCCCCTCTCCGCTCCGCCTCTTCCAGCATGAACAAAGCGATGCGGTCTTTGATACTGCCTCCGGGATTTAAAAATTCGGCTTTGGCGAAAATCGCCGCACCGGTAGATTTTTCCAGTGAAACCAGGGGGGTGTTTCCGATACACTGCAATATCGATGTTACCAGCATGGTTCTCTCCGTTCTTAATTCAAGTCGTAATATTGCGCCTTTCGATCTATTCTATTTTCAGCGCATAAAAATGAAACATCAGGATTTCATGCCACGATTTTTAATATACCCTACCTTTCCGTATCAGTCAATGCCCGGATCGGGAAATTAAAGTAACGAATATGCCGCTCCGGCAATAAACTAGTATGATGAATGCATACATGCGAGGTGAATTCCGATGGAATATATCATCAGACCGGGCGACACCCTTTTCGCGGTCGCCCGGCGTTTTGGGATCACCCTGGAGCGACTGCTGGCCGCAAACCCGCAGATAACAAATCCGGCAGTGATATTTCCCGGCCAAAGGATCCGGATTCCTGTCGTCACTCCGCCTTCACAGGCATACATTGTGCAGGCCGGCGATACTTTAATCAGGATCGCGCAACGTTTCGGCATTACCCTGGGACAATTGCTGGCGGCGAATCCGCAGATAACCAACGCCGACCTCATTTTCACGGGCCAGCGCATCCTCATTCCCGCTGCCGCCCCTCCGCCCCCTTCAACCATAACCTATATCATACAACCGGGAGATACCCTGTATCTTATCGCCAGACGTTTTAACACGGCCGTCGAAACGCTTCTCCGTTTAAATCCGCAGATCACCAATTCCGCCCGGATCTTTCCCGGCCAACGGATTCAAGTTCCCGCCCCAATTTCCGCAGGGCCTTCCGGATGTATTGTTTATGTATCCACCCGTTCCGGCCGTCCTGAGCTATGGCGCAGCAGTGCTTCAGGCCAGGGAGCTGTCCAGATCACAAGAGAGTCCGGTACAACGGAGCAGCCGGTCTCAAATCCCCAGTGGGCTCCGAACGGCAGGTTCATCGGGTATCTGGCGGTAGGCGGACTTTTTGTCATCGATCCCTGCGGTAGAATGCCTGCGCTGCTTGCGCCAAACGCAAACAGCTTTTCCTGGTCCCACGACAGCACCAGGATCGCTTTCTCCAACCCGGAAGGAACATTCATCACGGATCTGGCCGGCAATGCCCGGAAAATCGCCGATACCCTCGACAATCCCGTCTGGTTTCCAGGCGATACAGGGCTGGCGGGATCAGTCCCGGAAACAGACGAAATAAGAACCGCCCGTCTTGCAACTGTTGATGCCACCGGGGCGAATTTCAGAATTATAGAATCCGTGCCGGCCCGCATTGTCAAATTGTCTTCAAACGGCAGATACGCAGCAACCCAGTTCTTCCGGGGGTTCGCGTTCGGCGTGTTTTCCACCGTGTATATTTACGATTTCAATACCGGAAATCTTTCAACCCTTCCGGGTTTGGAAGTCGAAGTAAGCCCCGGGGTCGTCCGGAATATCAGTTTCCTGGGTGGTTGGGCGCCCGATTCCGCCCGCCTTGTTTACAGCACGATTATCAGTGCGGCAGGAGCCGGAGAAATCAAGATCGCCAACCCGCAAGGCGCCCTCCTGCAAAGGTTCGACAGGAATTACTATCCCGTCACCGATTGGAGCCCCGCGGCTGATTGGATCATTTTCACGGTTTCCCTGCAACCGGGAGAGGAATTCTATACTCCGACCACGCCCAGAAACATCTATGCGCGCAATCTCTTCACCGGTCAGGAAGTCCTGGCGGCGGGGACAGGCGACAATTACGGGCCTGATTGGATAAATGTCCCCTGCCCGCCGTGCTGAGTTAATCGGTATCAGTTAAAACAGCTGCCTTTATAACAGTTGAAGGCAGCTGTTTTAATATGTCCTTCTCTTATTCCAATTTCTGAAATGTATTGGATTTTGCAAACAATTGAGTCGATTCTGCCGTTTTTTAACGAATATGCTCTAAAGACTTTTCCCAGAATGTCGATATAAAAAACAAGATAAGATTTTACCATTTTTATACTAAAATTCTTTATATCGGCAGTAAATATTAATGAAACAAAAACAGCTCTTTTAAAAAAGAAAAGGAGGTAATGTCGGTGGAAGGACTTTCATTGATTACTTACAAAGGTAAAACCATTGTTTATGTCGATTATTCTATCCCCGGAAAATTAAAAAGCAAAGAAAAAACCATTGCATTAATACAGAGCGGTACGGATACTTTTAAAAAATTTCCTTTAAGATCTGTATTAGCAATAATAAATGCAGAAAGTTTTTTCTTTGATATGGATGTTGTATCCGTTTTTCGAAAATCCCAAAATGAATGCGAGGCATACGAAAAAAAGGTCGCGGTTATAGGCGTAAGCGGGCTAATAAAAGTAGCTTATAACTTTATTGTCGGTTTAACGATGAATACCAAGTTTAGAATATTTAATACGGAATTAGAGGCAAAAGAATGGCTTGTAAAGGATTAAAAGGATACCCCCTAGCCATATATTGAGTTGTTTTTATCGTTTTATGACGGGGCATGTTTTATATCAACCTGTTAAATCTTTCACAAGCTTTCTTGCCATAAATGAACCCTCACGGTAAAGCCGCCGGATATTAAACATTGCATTTTGGGGCCTTTTATATTTTTCATTAACAGTACAATGTACGGAAAAACCCAGTTCGCAATCGAATAAATCGCCTAGGCACTTGCCGCACCAGGCACATTTATTGATTTTCCCACCCATCACTGATTTTCTAACGAATTCGCCATCCGCTATTTGCATTCTTCCATAGCCGGCAAAATCTACTTTTTGATCCCGAATTAATTCATCACCTTTTACCAGCGAACCGATAAAACCGGCGTGACCTACCGGAAGGGATGTATGCTTTTTCAGCGTTTCAGCAGTATAGGCATACCTTCCTTCCGGATTTAATTTGGCAAGGAAAAATTTTAGCGCAGATTCAAAATTGGATACACTTGCATTCATCATATCCGCCCCGGCCTTTTCCACCATCGTTGTAATCACATCAAAATGTTCAGGTACTATTCCGCCATCGATTAACTCATCGACTGTGAAACGTACATCGATTATAACATCATTGCCGAGTTTTTTACGTATGCCTTCAACAATTTCCACCACTATCCGGCATCTTTTTTCGGTTGAACCGCCATATTCATCATTTCGCCTGTTAGTATGCGGCGATAAGAAGCTGCATAATAGGTAGCCGTGCGCCGCATTGACCTGTACTATTTTATATCCGGCTTCTACAGCCAAAACGGCGCCTTTTACAAAATCTTGTACTACACGTTGAATATCCTCGATGGTCATCTCTTTTATTTTATAATTTGGGTCTACGAGGGAGGTTACACGGCATGGGACATTGCTCGGCGCCAGAATCGGTTTGCCTGTATAAGTAGTCAACGCCTGTCTGCCATAATGTATTAATTGAATGGCCGGAACAGCGCCTCTAGCCTCGATTCCCTTACAAAGCTTTTTGTTGCTTTCGATATGCTTTATGTCATAAATAGCCATAGCACGTTCAAATCGAATCGAATCAGGCGATACTCCAGCCGCTCCGGTATAAATTATTCCATTGCCGTTTTCCGCCAAATCTACATAAAGGTTGTATAGTTTATCTGAAACAGAACCATCTTTATTGGCCCAATTAACAACCCAAGGAGGAAAAAAGATGCGGTTTGGGATCGATACATTTCTAATTTTTAAAGATTTAAATAAATATGGAAATAACTGGATGCCTTTTTGATCAATTTTTATCATGCCAGACCCCCCTTTATTAATTTTTTATTATTGAATGGTTTTTACTGGGACCCTACTTTTTCCCTGTCGAATAATCCTTTAAATATATACTTCATCCGATAAAGCAACCTTAGAAAGAATATCCTGTACCTTAGTTCTATAAACTCTTTTATTATCGTATAATAGGTCGCGGGCAGACCGTTTTTGATATATGTTATAATTGGCTTTTCGGCATTATTGGGTATAGGAGTCCTTACCAACAGCACTCTGCTATTGCGATTCTTCTTTTCATAATTCAAGAATTCTTTTAAATTTGAAATAATAACCACATTTAAACCTTTATTTTCCAGGGTTTCAATCAAAGAGACCGCGGATTTGTTGGTCGTACCGGGAGTGGTTACCAAAAGCGCATCCTTCACACCTTTAAGCTCTTTCTCTTCCATATTGTTGATCTCTAAAACAGGACTGGAAGGGCTTGAAACCCACAGGCAACTGGTATTTAACATGTCATTGGGTCTTTCCGGGAATTTCCCATTGATAAAATTTAGTATCCGTTTGACATTGGAGGGCAAAAAGGTGGCATGGGACAAAAGTCTTAACGGTTTACCGTTTTGCTGGCTTATTATTTTTTCCTGATAATTACTCATTTGCACCAGAATCATATCTTCGGGGAATATAGACTTGAAATTCTTAATGATGATGTGATCCGGCTCACATAAGAGTACATATTGAAAATTCCCGTCCGAATTTTCAAAAATTTTTCTAACCTTGCGGACATATGGGCAAGGCTCATCGAGATAATCAACGCCTTTATCCAAAACCAACTTTTCCTCTTCGACCACTGCGTCATATCCGGTATTGACGATTATATAATCATTCCCTTCAGGCAGATCCTTACAGGATTTGAGTACCGGTATCCCCATTCGTTTCAACCATTGTATATCCACGCCGACCTTCCCGCCGCTGTTGCTCATCCAGTCCTCAATCAGGTACATCTTTTTTTTACCCGGATCCAGCGCGGCATTCACCATTTCCGGCAGCAGCCTTTTTAACACCTTATTGCCCAGCCATTTACAGCGGCCGTCGTTTTTTAGAAAAATGACTTCCATAGTTTTCTCCCGGTTAAACCGACATATTTTCCATCTGCCACGCCAGCGCCCTGTCAATCCCTTCCGGAATATTGACCTTTTGGTCCCATCCCAACTCCTCTTGCGCCGCTTCATGGAAATACTTCGCCCGGTTCGAAAGTGCTCCGATCAACCTCATGTTCAATTTCGGCGCGGATTTGGCGCCAAAAATCTTGTGGCATTTGTCCAATATAAAAGCCAATACCACCAGCGGAAATTTGGGTAAGATTTTATCCGGCAAAGGGCAATTCATTTTGCCGGCCACCAGTTTTAGAAAACCGTGAATGCCGATGTCGCTTCTTTTTAAACTCACATATTTTTTCCCCAGGGCGATATCTTTGATCCCCGCCAGATGAAACAATTCGCAAAGATCATCGACATAGACTACGGGCGCGTTTTTCTCCCCGCCCCTGATCAGAAATTTTACGCCGTGTTTCAGCATCTTAAGGATTGAAGGCATAAAATTCCGGTCATACGGACCATAAATATACCCGGGATAAATCACGACGGCATTTAAATGATGTTCTTTCATATACCGGGTTACTATATTTTCCGCTTCATACTTGCTGATGGTGTAATCCGACAAGAAAGCCTTGTTATAAAAACGAACCCCCTTGACAACGATAGAGGAGCAAAATACCATTCTGCAATGGGGATTATATTTACGGACCGCCTCGCAGATATTCTCCGTCCCTTCCACATTGACCTTCCAGAGCCGCTCCCTGGCGGCGGAAGAGACCTGAGCGGCAAGGTGGTAGCAAATATCAACACCCCTGACCAGCGCTTCCAGGGAATCCGGATCGTTAATATCACCGTATATAAGTTCTGCCCCCCATTTTTGCAAATCCTCAACCCGGCTTGTTTTTCGCACAAGCGCTTTGATATGATGACCTTTGGAAATCAAATATTCCGTCAATCTTTTCCCAAGGCCGCTTGTCCCGCCGGTTATTCCTGTGTTCATTCCGTGATTGCCTCGCTGCTTATTTCACTGCTCGCAACATACGGTAAATCCACGATAGTATTTGCCTTTTCGTTCATTGGTTCGGCAATATGCATGTGTCTAAATCTTTGATAAGTTTCTTTTGTTTTATATATAATACCTGTTAAATAACCTGTCACACAGGAATGACCTTTTTGAATAACATCATAAACGACGATGCTGCAACCTCCGCGGGGCCTGACAATAGGTATTGTGCGAACTATATATGGTTCACGGCACTCAACGTATTTTTTATATCGGATTGTTGATTTTAAAATTATAATGGGGGCGGAAAATGGTATTCCTACTAAATGCGCTGAGGCAATTCCGGCTTGGCGGGCGATTTCAAAAATAAATATCCCTTCCAAATGGTCGGAGGAATGATCAATATTAAATTCCGATGATTCGTTAAATCCGTTGAAATAAAACAGTTTTCCACATTGGTAGGGTTTGGATATAAGGACATTGTTTTGATTCTTTTTATGGACATATCCTTGATTTATCCGTTCCGGATCCGGATCGTCAATACGGATTTTAATAAAGCTATTGTTTAAAGAAATAGGTAAAGGTATGCGCCCAATGATGTCGATAACTTCATCCTCTTCCCGGTACGACCAATCCAATTCGGAAAAGACATCAGAATACGTCCGCCCATGCAACCAGTTCCATACATCCGGATATAAGCTGCGCGCCTTATCATCCATGACAACGTCCGCTTCCTGACCCAGACTTAAGAGGAACAATTCGACCTCTCTGCGATTTTTTACAGGTATTTTGCAGGAACTTGTATTGCCGTCAAGACTGCATCCATCGAATATTATGGAGTACTGTTTACTGGGTTTTTCACTCAATACCAAACCGTAGTCAAGCCCCCGGACACCTGTAATACTCACGTTTATCCCTCCCATTCGATTTTAATTTCGCCGTTCGGCCGAAACGGATATGCCTGCACAGCTGTAAAGAATATAATACGAAAAAAGGTTATTTAATGGTATATAGAATTACGTAATACGTTCGCCATACTTATGCCTTGTCCTCTAAGCATTATACAGTGATATCCGTTATAATTCGGTATTTTCCCTTATCGGGAACGGATTTTAAACGTTTTTTAATGCGGAATACTCAATTTATTAATTAAGATCGCAAAAAAACGTGTAAATAACATATAAAAACAACGATAAAAAAATTTTACAAAAAATTCTGGACAAGATTCCAAAATTAAGTTATCATTATATAGAACAGGAGTTCGATTGAGAGAGCTCCATTCCTCCTGTTTTAGAAAGAATCCTTCAAATTTCGCTTCTCTCCTGCTCTTCCGGATTCTTCCACGTTTTTCAATATGTTTCCCACAACATGAAACCAGCCAGCCGTGAATGAGAAAATCCAGATTGAAAGGAGTGGTGCCTTTCGGATTAGAGGTTTGGTACCTTTTCTATCTTTCATATAAATAAATCACCGATAAAAGGAGGAAAATGATGCGCCGTATCATCGCGCTGTGCTTATTCATTATTTTATCAAACGGTTGTATGCCGAAACGGAGCGAAGCACCCAGCGGCAGCCTGGAATTGTCCGTGGATCTCCGCGACCTGGCTTTGCACAGAACCTCAGTTTATACGTTCACCTTACAATTGGTGAAAGATTCCGTTACCGTTACCCGGAAAACCACTGTGGAAACAGGGCAAGTCGTAACGATCACCGTCGACGGGATCTATCCCGGAAGCTGGTCCCTGTGGGGCGGGCTGGCCGGTGATAACGGTATATATATCTATGTCGGCACCAAAACGGTGATCATCGTCAGCCAGACAACCACCGCCGAAGCACTGATCCTGCAGCCGGCGCCCGGCTTTATCAGAGCTACAGCCAATACGGGTTTTCTGATCTCCCAGGGGCTGACCGTGACTTCCGGAAAACTATACGTATACAAGGACGACGGGTATACATACACCACCATGGAATTCGATAGCAGCATGCTGGTGGGGTCAAGCCGGCCTTTGCCGCCGCAAACCTACGACGCCAAAATTTTTATTTATAACGAATCCCTGCGGATCTATGAAAGTCCGGTTTTTATTGTGAATGTCTGCCCCGGCCGGACTATGGATATCTTATTAGACGCCGACGGATACCTTCAGGTAGGATGCACCCCTGATCCTTCCCCGTCAGTCCCTTCCGGCCTGGCCGCAGTTTATGCAAACGGCGCCACGCACCTTTCGTGGGATTCAAATACGGAACCGGATTTGGCGTGCTATTTGCTCTATCATGCAAACAGCGAGGGGCGTTACATGCTCTTGGCTGAAATCCCGGCAGGTTCCATATCATACGACCATCTCAATCCCAGCCCCGGAGACGCGTATCAGGGTAGTTGGCGATATGCCATAGCCGCCAAGGATCTGGGCGGAAACATCAGCTTCAGGTGCACGCCGGTTTGTGTACCGGCGCCATAATAAAAAATAATAAAATTAAGCGGGGGCGTTTGGGCTCCCGCTTGTTTTTTTAAGGCAATTGCGTTGTTGCCTTAATGCCAAGTCTTGCCACTAAATATAGTGTATGGCTACCATTAAGCTATATTTAGCGGCAAGACGTAAATTCATCATTAACAACACAAACAGCTCAAATGGCCTAAATCTTTTCCCATCCCTTACAGCGCCTTTAATAATATCTCCTCGTAAAAAGCCGCCATGTCGGGATGGCCGGAGGAATAAAAACGCACGGGGGGATACGGCCAGGTTTCCGTGTCATTTTCAGGAACGGACAGATTATACCGATCTAAAACTCTTTGTAACTGCCTGGCTGTGCCGGAATTACCATCGATAATGGCAACCCCCGGCTTCAGCCTTACGGCGATCTGCGGGCGGATAAAGGCGTAATGCGTGCAGCCCAGCACCACAGCCGATACCCGATTTATGTCCAGCGCAGTAAAAAGCCCGTCCAGGTAAACGGAAACTGCGGCCCCGTCCCAGTCGCCTTTTTCGATCAGGTCTGCCAACCCCGGGCACGGTAGCGGTATAATCTCTTCCTTTTCGTGAAATTGCTCCACAAGGTGATGGAATTTCTCCAGGTTTAAGGTGGCGGGAGTAGCCATCACCACGATTTGCCCCTGCTTCCCCAGCGCCACCGCAGGTTTGATCGCAGGTTCCATTCCCACAACCGGGATCGGAAATTCCCGTCGCAAATCCCCTATGGCAACGCTGGTGGCGGTATTGCAGGCCACTACCAAGGCTTTGATATTCAGATCACGTAAAAAGCGGACGGCTTTGATTGCAAGTCCTTTAATTTCTTCAGAAGGCCTGGTGCCGTATGGAGCATTCCCTGAATCCCCGAAATAGAGGTATTTTTCCCGGGGCATGATTTTGATCAATTCCGCAAGTACGCTGATGCCGCCCACGCCGGAATCGAACACACCGATGGGTGATGTTTTGTCAATCTCTAATGTATGCATTATTCTCCGCTTGTTTATGGTTTTTAGGCCAAATTATATGGAGGAATAAACATATCAATCAAAAATCCTCTATACGAGGCAACTGCGTTGTTACCTTAATTCAAGGTCTTGCCACTGAATATAGTATAGAGCTACCACTTGGCTATCGATATTAGTGGCAAGACGTAAATTGTCATAACAACGCAAATTGCTCTATACATATATCATAACGCATTGTCAGTATAAAAAGCAAGCGGATCATGGAGACCGTCCACGGATAGCCCGTGAGCATTCGGCCAATGTGCAGAAAAACCGCATTTGCCGTTTATAAACCGCTGCTGCCCATCAAATATTCATCACAGGCCTTGGCCGCTTCCCTGCCTTCATGGATTGCCCATACTACCAGGCTTTGTCCGCGGCGCATATCTCCCGCGGCAAAAATCCCCCTGACATTTGTTGCGTATCCGCCTTCCGGGGTCATCACATTGGTGCGGCTGTCCCTTTCAATACCCAACTGATTCAAAAGGGTTTCTTCCGGTCCCTTGAAGCCCATAGCCAGCAAAACCAACTGCGCAGGCCAGATTTTTTCTGTCCCCTGAATTTCCTCCGGGAAAAAACGGCCGTGAGCATCCCTATTCCACTTGACTCGAACGGTTTGGACGCCTGTCACATATCCGCTTCCGTTACCGACAAACCGTCGGGTGGATATGCAGTAATTCCGGGGATCCCTGCCCTGTATTCCCATGGCTTCTTCCTGCCCGTAATCGATACGGAAGATTTTCGGCCACTGCGGCCAGGGATTGCTTATATCCCGGACAAGAGATGGTTTAGGTACTATTTCCAGTTGCGCCACGGTTTTACAGCCGTGGCGCAAGGCAGTGGCAACGCAATCCGTACCTGTATCCCCTCCGCCTATGACAACTACATCTTTGCCCGCGGCGGACAGGAATCTTCCATCCTTCAAACCCGAATCCAACAGGCTTCTGGTATTGGCTTTTAAAAATTCCATCGCAAAATATATCCCCCTCAGACCGCGGCCTTCCACAATTAAATCCCGGGGCATGACAGCCCCTCCGCATAATACCGCCGCGTCGAAGTCTTCCCGGAGCTTTTGCGCGGAAAAATCCTTTCCCACCTCCGTATTTACAATAAAATTGACGCATTCGTCAGTCATGATGTTTATTCTGCGCCGTACAACCTTTTTATCCAGTTTCATGTTAGGGATGCCATACATCAAA
Organism: Bacillota bacterium; assembly: GCA_050260475.1. Classification (GTDB taxonomy): domain Bacteria; phylum Bacillota; class UBA4882; order JBLNCG01; family JBLNCG01; genus JBLNCG01. Next base: position 77,088 of record JBLNCG010000003.1, on the reverse strand, counting down.
AGCCCGCCGATACGGTCATCCCTCTCGAAGACAGTAACCCAATGGCCGGCCTTGTTCAATTGATCCGCGCAGGCGAGTCCGGCCGGGCCCGATCCCACGATCGCCACTTTTTTTCCCGTGCGACTGGCCGGAGGAGATGGGCCCATCCAGCCTTTTTTGAACGCATAATCGATAATCGCACGCTCGTTGTTTTTAATGGTAACAGGCGGTTCATTGATACCAAGTGCGCAGGCCCCCTCGCATGGGGCAGGGCAGACACGGCCTGTGAACTCCGGAAAATTGTTGGTATGAACCAGACGGACTAAGGCCTCCCGGTATAAACCCTTGTAAACAAGGTCATTCCATTCCGGAATCAAATTATGCAGCGGACAGCCTGAAACCATTCCGGCGAGCATCATCCCCGTATGGCAAAACGGGGTGCCGCAGTCCATACAGCGTGCTCCCTGGTTTCTGCAGCGTTCCTCGGGGAGTTTCCCGTGGAATTCCTCCCAGTCGGCAATGCGTTCACGAACCGGCCGGTCTTCCGGCAACTCGCGATTATATTGCAGAAAGCCCATAGGTTTGCCCATGATCAAGCCCCCATGTTTTGATTATCAGTTATCAATTCAACTTCGCAAGTGCTCATGCCGCTTTTTTCCGATTTTTTCATGGCGTTAAGCGCCCGCTTGTAGTCGCTGGGTATGACTTTGACAAAGTATGGCAGCGCTTTCATCCAACACGATAACACTTGCTTTGCCTTTTCACTGCCGGTATACTCTGCGTGGCGGCGAATCAGGTCCTTAACCTCCGCGATTTCGTCCCCGTCCGCCAGAGCTTCCAGATCCACCATCTCCAGATTGCAATGCTCGGGAAATAAACCCTTCTCGTCAAAGACAAAAGCAATACCCCCCGACATCCCGGCCGCAAAGTTTCTTCCTGTGGATCCCAGTACTATCACCCTTCCCCCGGTCATGTACTCGCATCCATGATCCCCCACCGCCTCCACCACTGCATTGATCCCGCTATTTCTTACGCAGAAACGTTCCCCGGCCATCCCGTTGACAAATGCCTCGCCGCTAGTTGCCCCATAAAACGCCACATTTCCGATGACGACGTTTTCCCCGGATTTGAATGACGACTTTGCCGGAGGATAAACGACGATCCTGCCGCCGGACAATCCCTTGCCGATATAGTCGTTGGCATCCCCTTCCAAGATCAGGGTCATTCCCTTGGGAATAAAAGCCCCGAAGCTCTGCCCCGCTGATCCGGTAAAATGCAGCCGGATGGTGTCAACCGGCAGCCCCCCGGATCCATAGCGTTTGGTTATTTCATACCCGAGTGTAGTTCCTACAGCCCTGTTGATGTTCCGAATTGGCAGAATGGCGTGAACCGGTTGCCGCTTCTCCAAGGCCGGCCGGCATAAATCAAGCAGAATCCAGCTGTCCGGGGAGTCCGTCGAATGATGTTGCCGCGTTATATTATAACGGCCTGCCGTCCCGGGTGTAACTATCGGTTGGAAAAGAATACCGGAAAGATCAATAGTTTTTGCCTTCCAATGGGATATGTTCTTTTGCGGCTCCAGCATATCGGTCCTGCCGATTACCTCATCCACCATGCGGAATCCCAATTCCGCCATTATCTCCCGCATTTCTTCAGCCAAAAAATGCATCAGATTGATCACATGCTCCGGTTTTCCCGAAAATCTGCAACGCAATTCGGGATTTTGAGTGGCGATCCCCACCGGGCAGGTATCCAGGTTGCAGGCGCGCATCATCACGCAACCCATCGACACCAGCGGTAGCGTGGAAAAGCCGAACTCTTCCGCTCCCAACATTGCCGCAATAATAATATCCCTGCCTGTCATAAGCTTTCCGTCGGTCTCCAGGATTACGCGGCCTCGTAAATTATTGAGCAGCAAGGTTTGATGGGTTTCCGCAAGCCCGAGTTCCCAGGGAAGCCCCGCATGCCTAATGCTGGTGCGAGGCGAAGCGCCGGTACCTCCGTCATAACCGCTGATGAGAATTACATCAGCCCGCCCTTTGGCAACTCCGGCGGCAACAGTGCCCACCCCCACCTCGGAAACCAGTTTAACACTGATCCGTGCGCCGGGATTGGCATTTTTCAAATCATGGATCAACTCGGCCAGATCCTCAATGGAATATATATCATGGTGCGGGGGAGGCGAAATAAGTCCAACGCCCGGGGTGGAATGCCTTACCATGGCGATCCAGGGGTAGACCTTGCGGCCCGGGAGCTGTCCGCCCTCTCCCGGCTTGGCGCCCTGGGCTATCTTGATCTGAATCTCACTGGCGCTGGCCAGATATGCGCTGGTTACGCCAAACCTTCCGGAAGCCACCTGCTTGATGGCGCTGCATTTTGAATCCCCGCCGGCCGGTACGACAAAGCGATCGGGATCCTCTCCGCCTTCCCCGGTGTTGCTTTTACCCCCAAGTCTGTTCATAGCGACGGCAAGACATTCATGAGCTTCCCGGCTGATGGATCCGAAGGACATCGCTCCCGTTTTGAAACGGCGGCAAATGGACTCCACCGGTTCCACCTCGGCCAGCGGTATCCTCCGGGCGGCTTTAAAGTCCAGCAGCCCTCTCAGGGTATAATGTTTTTTTGTCTGATCATTGATTAATCCGGCATAGTTCTTATATAATCCATAATCGTTATTCCGGCAGGCCTGCTGTAAAAAATAAATCGTTTCCGGATTGTACAGGTGATCCTCGCCTTCGGCCCTCCATTGGAAAACCCCTCCCGAATCCAATGCCGTCCCCGCCGGCCTTTGAAAGTATGCCCGAAAATGCCGCAAGACTGTTTCCCGGGCGATTTCTTCCATGCCTATGCCGCCGATACGTGACGGAGTCCACGTAAAGTACCTGTCTATAACACTGTGATTCAATCCCACAGCTTCGAAAATCTGCGCCCCCTGGTAACTTTGTATCGTGGAAATGCCCATTTTGGAAAGGATTTTCACAATACCCTTTACGGCGGCCTTTCGATAATTTTTTTCTGCATGCTCGTAATCGAGTTCCTTGATGGCACCGTTTTCCACCATGCATTCCAGGATGTCAAACACTAGATAAGGGTTGACGGCGGATGCGCCGTAACCCAGAAGTAATGCGAAATGATGCGTTTCCCGGGGTTCCCCGGACTCCAATATCAGGCTTACCCTGGTCCTAATCTTTTCCCTGATGAGATAGTGATGAAGGCCCGACACTGCGAGCAACGAAGGTATCGGCGCCATTTCATCGGTGACGCCGCGATCAGAAAGAATGATGATGCCGGCCCCTGCCCGGATCTCCTGCCGGACTGCGTCATATAGTGAATCCATGGCCTTTTCCAGCCCGGCTCCCCCGTCCTTTGCCCTAAATAGAATGGGAATTGTGGCTGCATGCAGCCCCGACATGTTTAATTGCCTGACTTTCGCCAGTTCGCCGCTGGAAAGGATCGGGGCGTTTATCTTCAACCGGCGGCAGCTTTCCGGTTTCGGTTCCAACAAGTTCCCTTCGGAGCCAAGGTAATTTTCGGTGCTGATAACTATTTCCTCCCGGATGGCATCGATGGGCGGGTTGGTTACCTGCGCAAAAAGCTGTTTGAAATAATTGAATAAAAGCTGCGGCTGTCTTGAAAGCACCGCCAGGGGCGCATCCATGCCCATGGCGCCCACCGGTTCCTCCGCATCCCTCGCCATCGGCGCCAGAATCAGGCGCTGTTCCTCATAAGTATAACCGAAGACTTTTTGCCGGTGCAGCAATACACCGGGATTTTTTTCATGGAGTTCCGGTGCCGGGGCAAGTTCCTCCAGTTTGACCATTTGCTCTTCCAGCCACCGGCCGTAGGGATGCGCAGCAGCCAATCCGCCTTTTATCTGCTCATCATGGATGATTTGTTTTTTTTCGGTATCAATGAGCAGCATACGCCCGGATTGCAAGCGGCCTTTATATGCCACCTGCTCGGGGGGGATCTCCAAGACTCCCACCTCGGAGGCGAGAATGACCAGATCATCTTTGGTGATGTAATACCGCGCAGGTCGCAATCCATTGCGGTCCAGCACAGCCCCCACCACAACGCCGTCCGAGAAGGCGATAGCAGCAGGTCCGTCCCAGGGCTCCATCAGGCAGCTATGATACTCATAAAACGACTTCATCTCCGGGCTCATGCCTTCATGTTTGGACCATGATTCGGGTATCATCATCATAACCGCATGCGGCAGAGAGCGTCCGGTCAGCGTCAGGAATTCCAAGCATTCGTCGAATATGGCTGAATCGCTTCCATCCGGGCTGATCACGGGTATGGTCTTGCCGATATCCCCGCCGAATAATCCGGACTGGAGTGCCGGCTCCCGGGCATACATCCAGTTGACATTGCCGCGGAGGGTATTGATCTCGCCGTTGTGGACGATATAGCGGTTGGGATGCGCCCTTTCCCAACTCGGAAAAGTATTGGTGCTAAAACGGGAATGCACAAGAGCCATAGCGCTTTCCATGTCCGGCTTTGAAAAATCCGTATAGAAGTCCGCAAGCTGCCCCGGGGTCAACATTCCTTTGTAGACAATAGTCCGGGCGGACAGGCTGACCGCATAAAGCCCCTCTATGCCGCTCCCTTTGGCGTAAGGCATGGCATGCTCCGCCTGTTTGCGGATTACATATAATTTTCTTTCGAACGCCGGCAAATCACAACCAGGGTTTCTGGCAATAAAAACCTGCCGGATAAAAGGTTTTGTCGCCAAGGCGGAAGCGCTTAAGACGCCGTCGTTTACGGGCACGGTACGCCAGCCCAGCAAGACCTGGCCTTCCTTTTCGATGAAACCGGCCAGTTTTCTTTCACATTCTGCGCGCTGCCCGGGATCCTGCGGGAAGAAAAACATGCCGGCCGCATAATCCAACGGCTTCGGAAGCATAAAGCCCAGCATGGCGCATTCCCTGCAAAAAAACTCATGCGGAATCTGCATCATAATCCCCGCCCCGTCTCCGGTATCGGGATCGGCGCCTCTTGCACCGCGGTGATCAAGGTTTTTCAATATATCCAGGCCCCGGCGGATCATGATATGCGATTTAACTCCGTTGATGTTTACCACAAATCCTATACCGCATGCCTCATGCTCGAAATGCGGATCGTATAAGCCTTGTCCTGTGGGCATATATTTTTCCATCGCCGTAATCCTCCAATCAAAGTGCGGTAGCAGCTTGCCGGGTATGAAAAAACCCTATTGGGCCGAAAACTTCAGCTGATCACGGAAAAAATGACTGCTGTAACCCAGTTTGAGGGAGATCTGTTCTCCTGCTTCCTTTAATCCCCGGACCATTTTCGGTTTGCTGATGGGATCGTGAATGCGGTGGGTCGGTCCCAGGATGCTCAAGGCGGCAACCACTTTTCCCTGGCGTGTGCGAATCGGCGCCGCCAAGCATCCGATTCCTTCCTCCATTTCGTCCTTGCTTTCCGCATATTGCCTTTTCCGTACATCCGCCAGTTCTCTTTGCAGCGCGGGAAAATCGGTAATCGTGCGCGCCGTATACTTGTGCAATGGGTGTATGCGAAAAATCCTGTTGACCTCATAGTCCCCCAACTCTGCCAGAAATATCTTTCCGGCGCTCAGACAATTGATGGGAAAACTTGCTCCGATCTGGAGGGCCATTTTAAACTTGCCTGGAGACTCAACCTGATCGATGAGGGTAATCTCCCCGTGGTTTTGGATATACAGATTTGCCGTTTCCCTGTATCTTTGCACCAAGTCATAGAGGTACGGCCGGCTTATGTTCCGGATGTCCAGGCTGTATAAAGCGGAATTGCCGATTTCGAAAAATTTCAGACCCAGTTTGTATTTCCCGGTGGTGATATCCTGCTCTGCAAAACTGTTTTGAACCAAAGTATTCAACAGACGATGGGTGGTGCTGATATTTAAGCGCGTCTTGCGGCTGATATCGCTCAATGTCATAGGTTCGTTTTCCTTGGCCAGAGCCGCCAAAATCAGAAGGGTGCGTTCCACGGCCTGAACTTTCTTCTGCCTGTATTCCGTTTCCATTTAAGATCCCTCCCCTTAATCCCGGTTCAAATGCACTTCTTTGCTTCCCAGTTAGTCCGAATACTATGCCGGCTTCCCCTCCTTACCTCCCGCTTCCCATATGCCGCTGAGGCTAGTATTTGGCCAGATACGCGTCATACTCCCACTGGTGAACCGCCCGGCAATAGCGTTCCCATTCCTTTTCCTTGGCCTTGATATACTGCGAATATATATGTTCCCCCAGGGCTTCGCGCATCAATCTGCTTTTTTTCAGCAAATCCACCGCTTCTCCCAGATCCCTGGGCAGGTTCCCGACTCCCGAACGTCTTTTCTGGGTCGCCGACATCTCGTAGATATTCTCCTCGATTGGCCTCGGGCATGGTGTTTGATTGATGATCCCCTGCATGCCGGCTTTTATCATCGCCGCAAAGGCCAGATAAGGATTGGCGGCGGGATCCGGGCAGCGCAGTTCAATCCTGGTCGCCAGGCCCCGCTGCACCGGAATACGAATCAAGGCGCTGCGGTTCGCAGCGGACCAGGAAATATATACAGGCGCTTCATATCCCGGTACCAGCCGCTTGTATGAATTAACCAGCGGGTTGGTTACGGCAGAGAAGGAACGCGCGTTTTTTAACAGGCCGGCGATATAGTGATATGCTTCCCCGGAGAGCTGAAACGGATCCTTTTCATCATAAAAAATGTTCGTTTCGCCCTTAAACAGTGACTGGTTGGTATGCATACCGGAACCGCTCTTGCCTGCAAACGGCTTTGGCATAAACGTGGCATGCAGGCCGTTTTTTTTCGCCACCGCCTTGACGACCCATTTGAAGGTCAAAGTGGCGTCGGCTGTTGTCAAGGCATCGGCATATTTAAAAGTAATTTCATGCTGGCCGACTGCCACTTCATGATGGGAAGCCTCCACTTCGTAGCCCATCTGGCCCAGGACTTGCATGATCTCGCGTCGCGCGTCAGCCCCTTTGTCCGCCAGATCCAGATCGAAATATCCGGCCTCATCGTGGGAAACAACCTTGGGACGATTATGTTCGTCGGACAGGAAGAAGAAAAATTCAGATTCCGTGGCGGTTTTTATGTGATAGTTCATTTTTTCCGCTTCATTCAGGATCCTTTTGAGATTGTGCCTGGGGCAGCCTACGAAAGGCGTCCCGTCGCTCTTGGAGACATCGCAGATAAGCCGGGCCACGGTTCCCTCCCTGCCCAGCCAGGGTAAAACCGTAAATGTACTGTAATCCGGCCTGAAATACATGTCGGATTCCTCCACCCGGACAAACCCGTCAATAGAAGACCCATCAAACATCAGCTCCCCGTCCAGGGCCCTTTCAAGCTGGCTTGCGGGCACCGTCATGTTTTTTACGATGCCGAAAATATCCGCGAATTGCAGCCGCACGGAAGTGATATTCCGCTCCTCGGCCTCTTTTAGAATATCAGCTCTTGTTTTACTCATTTTACATGTTTCCACATTGCGGTATTATATTCCATATTATGATATTATTTTACCGCATCAAAAAAGTAATGTCAAGGATATAAATGATTTTTTAACAGTATTGTCGCGTATTTCTTGTGTTTCATGTATACATGGAAATAATATCAGTTGGTATTCAAAAACTGAAATTTAGTTCCACAATGCAGAAAAATAAAGTCGGGTAGGGAAATAATCCCTGAAAAGGTGCGTTTAAAAACAAAAAATTGTGCCTGCCGGCACAATTTTCATGCCTTCGGTGCAAAATAGCTTTATGAAATAAACTACACCGGAAATCTTCCGGTAAACACTCTTTCCGCCGGGCCGGTCATACGGATCCTGTTGTCAGTTTCGTCCCACAAAATCTCCAGATCTCCGCCATCCAGCCGTACCGATACTTTCCGGTCCGATTTGCCGTTTAAAACACCGGCTGCCACCGAAGCGCAGGCGCCGGTGCCGCAGGCCAACGTGACGCCCGCCCCCCTTTCCCATACCCTCATACGAATCCTTTGCCGGTCATAGATTTCGACAAATTCGACATTGGTCTTATGCGGGAATATTACCGCCCTTTCAATCCTGGGCCCCCAAGTCGCCACCGGAAATTTTTCCGCATCCGGCACAAAAATCACGCAATGAGGGTTTCCCATGGAAACGCAGGTGACGGCAAACAGCTCGCCGTCTATTCGGAAAGGTTCATTTATAACGGTCTTCACCTCGAGTGCAACAGGAATCCGGCCGGTTTCCAGGATAGGTTCTCCCATATCCACTTCGAATAAAAAATTATCCGCCTGTCCGATGATTTCGACGGTTTTTACCCCGGCAAGGGTATCCACCTTTATCTCCTTGCCTTTATTCAGTCCGTGATCCACGAGATACCTGGCGAAACACCTGATCCCGTTGCCGCACATCTCCGCTTCGCTGCCGTCCGGATTGAAGATGCGCATCGTCCAATCCGCATTGGCGGAGGGCAATACAACCACGAGGCCGTCCGCTCCTGCTCCTAAATTACGGTGGCAAATCCTGCGGGCCAATCCGGCATAATCTTCGCCATTTAACGGTTCCCTTCCGTCAAAAAGGATGAAGTCATTGCCAAGGCCTTGATATTTCTCGAATTCCATGGTTCCACTCCTTTTCACGGGCTTTAAAAAAAATCGTGCCGCTTGCTGTAATTACCAGTTTAGCGGCGTTTGCCCGGTTTGTCAAGGAAACTGCAGCATCAACTTATACCTGTGATTAAACTTATCAATCACTGCAGCATCAAAACGGCTTCAAATAAAGACCGAAAAAAGAAAGCCCCCATGTCAAAATGGCGAAAACGGCAATGCCTATGGCGGCGTGCCGGTTTTTCCTTTTCCAGTTGAAGAGGGCAAATGTCAATGTATAATAAGAAACGCCGGAAACCAATACCATCGCCAGCATTTTATCCACGGAGCATCACCTGCTAACGGGTAATCTTGGAGGAGCTTTGAATAATCCCCACCCTGCGCAGCCTGGCGTTAAAACGGACTTTTATGGAGGCTTGCGCAAACTGCTTATGCCAATCAAACTTGATCCATTCATCCCAAGTCCAGAATTGAGTCGCGGCATACTCCCCGAACCCCAAAAAATCGCTGCGCCATTTTTTGCTTTTCCCGATTATTTGGCGGCAGATCCGGGAGAGATACTTGACCACCGCTTTTTCCACAATGGCGTATTTACCTAACCGCTGGTAGTCCTCCCCGCTCTGGATCGCCACATAGTCGAATTCCAGGTTGACAATTGTCTCTATGCGGGGGCGCCCACCTGCGAGTTTTATTTCGACTGCCGGCGGTTTGGACTGCCTCAGATCCAGAACAATCATGTAAGCCGGGCGCCTGGGGTCTTTGATGGAAAGCATCGTCCGCCTGAATTCTCCCCGGACCATCTGCATCACCCGGGTTTCCTCCCCGTCCAGAGTGCCCGCCATCTTGTCGGCCCTGAAAACCGCGGCGCCCAGAAATTCCGCGGGATTTCCCCCCTCGCGGGGAATTGTGCCGGCGATATGGATTCCCTCGTTGCGGTATTCGGGACGCTTCTTTTTCTGCTTCTGCCCTTCCTTTTGGGTTTCCCCTTCCTGTTGCTCCTGTTGTCCCTGCTCTTTTGGCGGGCCGTCCTGATCCTCTCCGGATCCCCCTGCTTGGGTTCCGTTCATGCCCTCCTGCTGTTTTTGCCGCTCCTGCTGCTTTTTTTCCTCTTGTTTATTAATGTCCACCAGAGTGCAGATCGCTTGCCGGCCATGAGTCTTCATGGAATTATAGAAGTGGGTGAACTGTTGGTAGGGGATCATCCCGGTGGTCGTCTGGGTGAGCTGCGTCAGTTCAAATTGTTTGGAGGGATTCGCTTCCAAAAGGGGGCTGTTTTTTTGTAAAAACTCACCGGCTTCGCCGCGGGATACAAAAACCAGCACGGTGGCGCGGAACTCCCTGTAGCGGCGGAAGGCGTGAATAAACCGTTTAAGTCCTTTCCTGGCCGTTTTCTCGGAGAAGATAATAGCCTTGGCGTGCATGAGGGAAAGCTGCCTGTCGATTACGGATTCCAGCAAATCAATCCCTCCGAAAATAGTGGACGCCTCCACCGAAAATACTACCGAAGCCTCTTGCCCCCCCCCGTCCTTCCTCTGCCCCATCGCGCCCTGGTCTCCGCCGCCGATTCTCCGGGGGTTTGCGATCTGTATCGTAAGTTTAATGAGATCATCCTTGACTTCATCTACTCCAATGGCTAAAACATACGCCAGTTCATCCGTTTCCAGCGATCCGTAACAGCCGTTCAGGATCGAAAGACAAAGGACCAGACCCACAGATATCGCGCGCCTCATGCCTTCGTTTTTCCTCTCTTGAAAACCAGCGCCGCCAGCCACAAACCCAACGGCGCCATAAAAACCGGGATCCCCCCGAAAAGAAAAATAATATGCTGCAAAAGGTAGGAAACCACTTGCATATTGGGACTTAACATGGCGGAAGCAAAGGTGAATACGGTAAAACACGGCACCAGGGGTTTATAGCTTTTCAGTTTCCAGATGCGCGCGGCCGTAGAAAGACATGCATAAAAAAGGAGGCTGAGTTTGCCCACTCCGATGATGACCCAAATCACCAGGAATAAACTCTCCAGCCGCTGGAAAAAACGTCCCAGGTAAACGGTGCGGGCCATGGAGTAATAAGGGCTCGTCAATTCCACACCGACTTCATAAGGGAATACCAGCAGATAAATGAGAATAAATACCATATAGATAATTCCGGATAAAACAATGGAAGTGATCCCCGCCCGGATAAAAAACCTCCATCCTTGAAGAACGGGCATGATAAGCGCTAAAAATAGAATTTCCTGGTAGAGGGAGCATCCCGCAAGCCCTCCGACCGCAATATCCAGCGGCTTGCCCAGAAGGGGAAAAAGATTATGGATGTTATAATAGGGAAACAGCAAGAGCAGAACCAGAAAAAACGCCGCCAGCATGAACGGACTCGCAATGAAAAGGCTCCGGGCGATGGGTTCGAGCCCCAGTAATACCGCGATAATTATCGTTACCAGGAAGAAAAATATAATTACACTGATGGGGAAATACGGCAGGGCGAAAAGGATGATGGTTTCCCCGAACTGCCTAATGGTCAAGGATAAAAGAGTAAAAAAGAAAGCCAGATACAGGTAATTCATGGCATTGCCGGCTACAGGCCCCGCTGCGCCATTCACCGCCTCAACCCATGTCAAACCCGGAAATCGTTTCATGAACAACGCAATGAATAAAAATCCCGCGAGGGCGATTGCCATCGAGATCAAAGGTATCAGCCAGGCTCCGGTTTTACCGGATTGAAGAATGCGGCGGGGCGTATCGACAAAGATCTTGCTGGTAATAAGCACGGTGGTGAGGGTGACGGCTTCCGAAAGCCCGAACTTCCCTTCTTTAAGCATCGTCGCTCTCCTTTTTTCCATTCACCCAGCCTCTGCTGACCTTGGGCTGTCTCGTGGCATCCTGGGGATTCAAATAATCGGGCCTTTTTTCTATTTCCCAAAGCGGCATGCGATGGATTACATCCTTGCCGTGAAAAGTTTTAGGCCCTACCGGGGAAAGGTACGGCATGCCGAAACTTTTCAGGGCGCTGGCCGAAACCAGATTGATGAACAGCGCCAGCCCGACTCCATAAAGTCCCGCCATTACAGCGATAAATATATATGCAAACCTTAGCAGGCGGAAAGAGAAACTCAATGTGTAATTGGGAATGGCAAAACTGGCCAGACCGGTTACCGCCACGATGATAATCAGGATAGGGCTGACAAGGTTGGCGGCCACCGCCGCCTGGCCTAAAAGCAGGGCTCCTACGATACCGATGGTCGTGCCGATTACACCCGGGACTCTGACCCCCGCCTCCCGCACCAATTCAAAAGAGGTTTCCATCAGCAGAACTTCCACCAGGGACGGAAAGGGCACCCGCTCCCTCGCCCCGGCAATTGCCAAGAGAAGGTCGGTGGGGAGCATTTCCTGGTGGTAATAGATTACAGCCAGATAGATGGCCGGAAGCAACAGGGTCACGAAAATGGAGACGACTCTGACGAGGCGCAAAAAAGTTCCGAAAGGCCAGGGATAATAGGAATCTTCCGCCGCATGCACCATGCTAAAGAAAGTGGCGGGCACTACCAGGGTAAAAGGTGAACCGTCCACCAATATGGCGACCTTCCCTTCCGCCAGATAAGAGGCCACGCGGTCCGGGCGTTCGGTGGAAAGGATTGTGGGAATGGGAATTAGAGGATGATCTTGAATCATCTGCTCCAGCATACAACTGCCGTTTAAAAAATCCAACTTGATGCTGGCTACCCTCCTTTTAACTTCTGCAACCAGATCGGGATTCGCCAGGTCATTGAGGTAGAGCACCGCGCAATAAACCCTGTTCCGCTCCCCGATTTGGAATAATTCCGTGATCAGGCCGTTGTTTTTCATAATCTTTCTGATCAAGGCCAAATTGCTCCGAAGAACCTCGGCAAAACCCTCCTGGGGCCCCCGGACCACCTGTTCCGTTGCGGGGCGTTCAATGCCGCGGTGCTCCCAACCCCTAGTGTCGATACTTATGGCTTCCGCCTGATTGTCGATAAACAAAACCGTGTTGCCGTAATTTATGTCGTCCACAACCTTGACGAAATCATTCGTTTTCGTTATTTCCTGCCCCGGAAGGATGTATTCCATGATGTATTCGATTAGATCGCCATCAGCGGGTTCCTGTCTGGCGAAACCGGCAAAAAGCATCAGGGGCTTGATTACATGCTCCACAATGGATTGTTTATCCGCCAGTCCCTGCATATAGACTGCCAGAGCCTTGACCGGCTGCTCTGTTCCCAATCGAAACGGACGAAGTACGATGTCCTTATTGTCCGGAAGGCAATACAGATCTTTGAGGATGGCCTCATTGTTTTCCAGGTAATTGGCGACTTTCAAGCCGGGCTGCATTTCCCCGCATTCCAGAGCGGTTTTTTTATGCTTTTTTTCTTCCCGCTTGTTTTTATATTGCTCTACAGACAGCGGTTTGCGGGTTTGTTTTTCTTTTTGCCTGCTTTCCGGAGGCTTCTGAGGAGGTTGTTCATTACGTTTCCGTTTCTGCGAAGGCTGAGAAGGCGATTTTTTTTGAAACGGATCCCCTTTTTCGATTTCCTCTAAGACAAAGGGCTCTTTTTCTTCGAAATCTTTATATGTAATTAGGGATATAAAACTTTTTAAAATACCTTTTTTCTTCCCGGCCATTCTCAATTAACCTTTCCATTATCATCCCTTGCTTATTTTGGCATGATAGTTAAATTTTATGCAACCCGGAAAAAAAGAAAAGAGGCCCGAAGGCCTCCCTTTCATTCTGTCAGTTTTAGGGCTCGATTCCATAGACCAGCACGCCGTTGCGGTAGAGCGTCACCCGGTTCCAGGCGGAGTAACCTGTCTTGGCCGGATCGTAAGAGTGATCTCCGGTCTCGTTATAGCTGCTCCAATCGTTTTTCGCGAACCTGGTCTGGATCTCTCCGCTGTCGCTGTTGTCGGCGATACTCCCCGCCGCAGCCGCAAAACTGACCTCCAGATAGTAATCAGCTCCCGTCCTCGCTGTACCAAGCTTTACAAAAGCGCCCGCCACATTCCCGTTTCCCTTTGTGGCGTAATCCACCCAGAAATTCTGCGGTTTGTCGCTATCTATGGTATACCAATAGCGGATCTTCAATTCGCTCATCGGAACCGGCGCCCCGCTCACGTTTACAATCATGAAATGAGGTTTGATCTGGTTATCCCCGGGCGAACTCGGATCCCCGCACCGGTATTTCAGGCTCATTCCCCCCGCCGGTGAGGAACTGGGTGTGGCCGTGGGTGTCGCCGTCGGCGTATTGGTCGGTATGATGCTGGCGGTCGGAGTATTGGTCGAGACTATGCTAGAAGTAGGCGTGTTGGTCGGCGTTGCCGTGGGCGTGGGAGTTCCGCCTCCCACTGTTTCCCCGGACAAGTAACAGTCCCCGAAAGCCGAGGTGTCCGTCCAGTTGTTGTTGGCGCCCGCCCACATGCTCTGGCTTTCCCGGCCCGAACCGTTGTCATCGTCATTAATGCCTATATCCAGACCGATGGTCGCTCCGGCTGCGGCCGTGATTTCCAGGTTGCTCCAGGGAACCGACGCTTCCACGCTGTATCCTCCGGTCACCGCCGCCCATCCGTGCAGGACACCGGCGGTCTTTCCGCTCTTCTCCCAGACACCGCTGTCGTTCCAGCCTTTGACGTACTGGCGGTCATAAGTGTCGTAACTCGCGCCGTGGTTATGATTGGCGTCTATGTATATCTCCACCGAATCGTCGTCCCAGGCGTTGGCGGAGTCGTTCCTGAGGCTGGAATCAGTCACTTTCACGCCCACATAAAGATTGGAGGCGTCCCATAACGCCCCGAAAGAAGCCGTATTATTGGGCGTTCCGATGATGGCCTTGGCGATGCCGGTATTGATGCTCCAAACGGTTTCGCTCAAATTCCCATCCACGGTCAGACTGAGCAAAGTCTTTTTGGCTGTAACCACAGATCCTCCAGATGCCGTCGGTATTACGGTTGCCGATGCCGTAGGGGAATTGATAGGAGTTGCCGTTATTGTTGCCGTTGCGGTGTTCGTGGGCGTAACGGCAGTGGAACTCGTCACCGTCGGAGTGGCAGTCGGAGTGGAGGTGGGGGGCGGCGGCGGCATCCCGTTGCCGGGCTCGCTGCCGTATACTCTGACGCCGTTGTCGTAAACCGGGATGTAAACTGTCTGCACAGCGCTCCCTCCGCCGGTTAACCCCTGATAGGAATAATCATTGTTCGGATTCCAGAAAGACGTTTGATCAGGAGCGGAAATTCTGAATTGTACCTCTTTCCTGTACGCCGATTGTCCTCCGGGATAAATAGGCGTTCCCGTAAAGTCTACCACCACGTAATAGATATTGCCGCTCCACTGCCGCGGGGCGGATACGATGGCGCCCTGGTTGTAGTTGGTGCTTATCCGGAGATCGTTTACCGTGTATCCGGCATTGAATACTTCCGTAAAATCCATAAAATAGCGGAAGAACAGCTTATCCCCGACTTTAGCCGGCCAACCCGATCTGTTGTTCAGCAATGCTTTTATTTCGGTATAATTCGTACCCGAGGAGTTAACGCCTGCTTCCACAAAGTACTCGTCATTGCTTTTCGCCTCAATGGATTTGAAGTTGGCGATGGGGGCACCGCCGTATAATGCATACATCTTCGCCAGCGCCCCGGTAAAACCGGCGTTATAATCCGTAGCAACCTCGTTGCAAACGTAATCGCTGATGCTGTCGTTGTATGCATCGGTGCTATTGGGCCCTCCCACCAGGGCGCCATATAAGACATGGCGATGATAAGCGGGTACGCTCTGGCTGTCTGCCCAGGAGCTATGCGCAGTCCGATGATGAGGATGCTGCGGGGGATTAGCGCCGAAACCCACCACATAACTGCTGTTGCGGGGATTGCTTCCTAAGGCATAATCTACTTGGCTCTTGGCAAAATTCAGATAAGTGGTCCCCTTGCTGATATTCCGGCCCGGCCAGTCAGAATAGACGCAGGCCAAAAAAGCGGTAGTGGTGGCATACCTCAAACTTCCCCACGTGTCCAGATAGGCGAGTCCGCCGGGGGTGTAGTTGATCCGTGTTCCGTTGTATCCCGTAGTCCAGTAATCGAGATGCATTTCAATGGCGTCTTTATAAATTTGCTTATCGGTTATTTTGGCAAGAAGCAATTCCGCCCCGTAATGGACATCATCCCAGGCATGCCCCCATTTATAAGCGATGGTTGTAGTTTGAGGTTCCTTGCCCCAGTTTGCCACGTATGATTCCGCTTTGGCTAGGTAACCGGCGTCGTTGGTCGCAAGATAGAGCCAGGTGGCCGCCCATGACAATTCATCCCACCATCCGCTCCAGGAATTATAATAACCGCTGGCCGCCGTATACCCCGCGTCGCTGCGTGTGGCGTCCGCAAAGGCAAAAAGGTCTTTCGCATGCGCAAGACAAGTTGCGGAATAAGTGGGATTTGTCGTTTTAAAAATAACGGATGCGCAGGCTAGAGCGGCCGCAGTTTCACCCACCACCGCGGAGCCCGGATTGGCGGTATCAACTTTGTATGACGGCCGCGCCATCTGCATTACCTCGGCAGGCCCCCACCAGGCATGGTCGGCGCTGCCGCTGCCTACCTGGTAATAAAAAACGTTAGGGCTGGGATGGCATTTTATCATATAGTCGGTGGCCCATTTGATGTTTTCCAGGATGTAATTCAACTGGCCGCTGTTTTCAAATGCGCTCCTGTATTCGTATACCGCCCACCCCAGTTGCGTGGCGGTATACGCCATGGGCAGGCCGAATTTGACATGGTCGCCGGCATCATACCATCCGCCGGTCAAATCCAGGCCGACATCGCTGCCATCCCTCATCCCGGAATCGCCCCGCCAGTTCATGCGCAAGGTTGATTCATCCAAGTTTCCGGAACGCTGGCATTCATAGAAGAAGATCGATTTCTGCAAGGCTTCTCCATAATTATAAGCTGCGCTGGCTGTAAAGATATTCATCAAAAAAATGCCGATACCAGTAAACTCAATGCCGCGAAACACATACTCCTTTTCATCTACTATCCCCCTCTTTTTTTTAACAGTTATTTTAAAAGTTACCCCCTTTCATTATAGGCTTATCAAATTCATGGCCGATCCCGTAGACCAGCACGCCGTTGCGGCAGATCGTCACCCGGTTCCATTGAAACATTTCCAAACCGGATTTTTCTTTTGAATAGTATAAAATCCTCTCGAAAAATTAATCGAAAATACATCATTAATTGACAGAAAACGTAAAAAAAAGACCCTTCAAGGATTATTGCCAAAGGGCCCCGTTTGATCTCGGATTTTTAAATCAAGTGACAGACGTAAAATTATCATGACAACGCAAATTGCTTAATTGCAAAGAAAATCATCCATGCTTTGAGCGGCTTTCTTACCCGCGCCCATGGCGGCAATTACCGTGGCGGCCCCTGTTACAATATCACCCCCGGCATAAACTCCCGGGATACTTGTGGCCAGGGTTTCCGGATCCGTTTCTATATAACCTTGTTTGTTTAATGCCAAACCCGGCGTATTTCGCAGAAGGATTGGATTGGGGCCCTGCCCGATGGCGATCACCGCCGCGTCCACTTCCAGAATAAATTCGGAACCCGGCATTTCAACCGGCCTCCGGCGGCCGCTGTCATCCGGTTCCCCTAATTCCATACGGATGCATTCCATGGCCTTAAGGTTGTTGCTTTCATCGCCCAGCAAACGTATGGGGCTGCATAACAAATTAAAAATTATTCCCTCTTCTTCCGCATTCTCCAATTCCTCCAAGCGCGCCGGCATTTCCCGGCGCGAACGGCGGTAAACGATGTAAACTTCGTCCGCCCCCAGGCGCAGCGAAGTGCGCGCCGCATCCATAGCCACGTTGCCTCCTCCCACCACCGCCACCGTTTTACCGATCTTTACCGGGGTTCCGTAGTCCGGAAAGAGATAGGCTTTCATCAGATTTACCCGAGTTAAAAACTCGTTAGCGGAATAAACGCCGTTTAAATTCTCGCCGGGAATGTTCATGAAATAAGGCAGGCCGGCGCCGGTGCCGATAAAAATCCCTTCATACCCCAGCTTAAAAAGCTCCTCAATGCTCAACGTCTGCCCGATAGGAACGCTGCAATGAAACTGCACCCCCAAACTCTTTATATATTCCACTTCCGCCCGGACGATTTCCTTGGGAAGCCGGAATTCGGGGATGCCGTATTGCAGCACGCCCCCGGGCGCATGCAAGGATTCGAAGACGGAAACATCATAACCTCTAAGAGCCATCTCCGCAGCGCAGGTTAATCCGGCAGGGCCGGCGCCGATTACGGCTATTTTACGGCGGTTCTTACGGATTGAAAGAGGGGGCGTATTCTTGGCAAGGCTTCGCTCCCAATCTGCGGCAAAGCGTTCCAGGGCTCCGATGGCCAGAGGCGCTCCCTTTTTATACAAAATACATTTTTCCTCGCACTGGGTTTCCTGCGGGCAAACCCTGCCGCAAATCGCCGGCAGGCTGTTTTTTTCCTTGATTTTGGAGATGGCGGCTTGAAAGTCCCCGCCCTTGATCCGCCTGATGAAAGCCGGAATATCAATTTCCACCGGGCATCCTTCCATGCAGAAAGGTTTTTTGCACTGAACGCAGCGGGAAGCCTCAGCCAAGGCCGCCTTCTCGGAAAAACCAAGCGCCACCTCGGAAAAATTTCTTCGCCGGGCTTCCGGGGATTGTTTCGGCATCACTTGCCGCATGCGCACCCCTCCCGCCAGATTTGATACGCCTGTTTTTCCTGATCGACGTAATACCGCTGCCGGTTCATCAATTCCTTGAAATCCACGGCGTGTCCGTCAAAAGCGGGCCCATCCACGCAACAGAACCTCGTTTTTCCGTTTACGCTCACCCTGCACCCGCCGCACATTCCGGAACCGTCCACCATCACCGCATTCAAACTGACCAGGGTCCTTTTGCCCATCGGTCTGGTGAGCTGGCAAACCGCATTCATCATGGGAACCGGGCCGATGGCTATAACTTCGTCGACTTGATTATTCAAAAGGACCTCCCTAACCAGATCCGTAACAAAACCCCGATGTCCGAAGCTTCCGTCGTCGGTGGAATAAAAAACCTCCCTACTGATGCCCTCCATTTCCCCGGCCATAACCAACATTTCCCTGGTCCTTGCCCCCATGACGGTGAGAATCGTATTTCCCTTTTCATGCAACGCCTTGGCTTTGGGATAAAGGGGCGCCACACCCAGGCCGCCGGCGACGCATAAAACGGTCCCGATTTTCTCCACAGGATATGCCATCCCCAACGGTCCCATGATGTCTAAAAATGCTTCCCCGGCCTCCATGCGATTGATTTCTCCGGTGCTGCGCCCTACTTCCTGGCATACCAAAGTTATGGTTCCGCCGGCGCGATCGAAATCGGATATAGTCAGCGGAATTCGTTCCGCTTTCTCATTAGCCCGCACAATCACAAAATGACCGGGCCGGGCTTTGAAAGCCACCAGAGGCGCCTTCACCACGAACTTCATAATTTGAGGCGCCAGTGGTTTTTTTTCAAGGATTTCCATAGATGCATCCTTCCTTAAAAATTGAAATGATGTATCAAATAACAGCCTCATTATAACAGGTTTCATCAAGAAAAACAAAGATGAATTGATCCGCGAAAGCTGTGCCGATAAGAACCATTATAAAAAAAGAGCTTAGAGACAAATAAGCTCTTTTTTTATGGATTTGACGCCTCCGTCAGACAATCCCCTGGCTCATCATGGCGTCGGCCACTTTCAGAAATCCGGCGATGTTGGCGCCCGCCACGTAGTTGTCTTCCATACCGAATTCTTTTGCCGCCCTGCTGGCGTTTTTGAAAATATTGACCATAATTTGCTTCAACTTCGCATCCACTTCTTCGAATGTCCAGGAAAGCCTCATGCTGTTCTGGCACATCTCCAGAGCCGAAGTGGCTACGCCGCCTGCATTGGCGGCTTTGGCCGGCCCGAATAGGACTTTATTCTCCAAAAAAACCTTGATTGCTTCCGGAGTGGAGGGCATGTTCGCGCCTTCGCCCACCGCGAAGCAGCCGTTAGACACCAGGATTTTGGCTGCCTTTTCGTCGATCTCGTTCTGCGTGGCGCTGGGAAGCGCAATGTCGCATTTTATGCCCCATATCCCCGCGCAACCCTCCTGATATTTCGCGCTCGGATGTAAATTGACATATTCCTTGATCCTTTTCCGTTCCACTTCTTTGAGGCGTTTTACGGTCTCCACGTTGATCCCGTTAGGATCGTAAATGTAACCGTCGGAATCACTCACGGCTACCACTTTTCCGCCCAGTTGACGGACTTTTTCCGCGGCATAGATGGCCACGTTGCCGGAGCCGGAAACGACCACCGTAGCGCCCTTAAAAGATTTGCCCTTGGTCCTGATCATTTCATCCACGAAATAGCACAAACCGTAACCGGTTGCTTCGGTGCGCACCAGGCTGCCGCCCCAAGTCAAACCTTTTCCGGTAAGCACGCCTTCGTAAAGGTTGCGGAGTTTTTTATATTGACCGAACATATATCCGATTTCGCGACCGCCGACGCCGATGTCCCCCGCCGGCACATCGGTATCGGCGCCGATATAGCGGAACAGCTCGTTCATAAAGCTCTGGCAAAAGCGCATTACCTCGTTGTCGGACTTTCCCTTGGGATCAAAGTCACTCCCGCCCTTACCGCCGCCGATGGGCTGCCCGGTCAAGGAATTTTTAAAAATCTGCTCAAAGCCTAAAAATTTGATGATGCCGAGATTGACGGAGGGGTGAAACCTTAAACCGCCCTTGTACGGGCCGATGGCGCTGTTAAACTGCACCCGGAAACCGCGGTTGACTTGCACTTTACCGCTGTCATCAACCCAGGGCACGCGGAAAATCACCTGACGTTCCGGTTCCACAATGCGGTCCAAAAGTCCGGCTTTGACATACTCGGGCCTTTTTTTCACTACCGGTTCAAGTGATTGGAGAACTTCTTCCACTGCCTGCAAAAATTCCGGTTCATGAGGATTCTTCTCTTTTACGCGGGCGAATAAATCCGATACGTAAGACATGCAAAAATTGCTCCTTTCTTTTTCGCATCGTGAAATAAAATTTCACATTATAATAATATCTAAACTTCCTCCCCTTGTCAAGATTGTATTTAACATCCGGGCATGGAAAAAATAAAAATGGGTGCGGCATCTTGAACCTGACCAACTCTGCTTATTCTGCCCATGCTTGTCCAAATCCGGATTGCCGGGAACCGCTTTTCCGGGTTCCCGGAGGAAAACGGGAACTTTGATGCGCAATATGATCATTAACAAAGCAATTGCGTTGTTACCTAAATTCCAGGTCTTGCCACTCGATATAGT
This sequence comes from Bacillota bacterium, assembly GCA_050260475.1. Classification (GTDB taxonomy): domain Bacteria; phylum Bacillota; class UBA4882; order JBLNCG01; family JBLNCG01; genus JBLNCG01. Next base: position 56,183 of record JBLNCG010000003.1, on the reverse strand, counting down.
GCATGGCTACCATTAGGCTATCGATATTTAGTGGCAAGACGCAAATTGTCATAACAACGCAAATTGCTCTTAACGGGAAATGAACGTTTTCGATGAAAAATCATAATGAGGTTTTTTTAAAATACGGCTGATAAAATTTTGTGGCACTTCCGGGGGGGGGTGTCAATATGTGAAAGTTATTTCCACGATGCAGAAAATAATGAATCGCCATCAAGCGAATCATCAAACGCCTTTCTGTAAAATAATGATATTCTGGTGCGTGATATTTGGCACAAAACAACGGTATATGCCGTATGGTCTTAACGGACGGACGGTCGCCCGGTTGGACCAAATTTTGATCCCCTTTAGTTTGAAACCCGCGGCTTGCAATCGAACCGCCGTCTGCATCCCCAAGGGAACATATTCTCCGTGAAAATATCTGTCTCCAACCAGCAGGACAAAATATCTTCCGGGTTTAAGCAGGCGTCTGACCTCCCGCCCGACTTTTTCCATATTTTTCAAATATATCTCGAAGTCGGCGGCGTTCCCAAGATCTCCGGGCTGATCGTTTTTCATGTTGAAATTGGTTTCACCGCGAAACCCCTTGCACCCATGATGACATCCGTAAGGCGGATCCGTGATCACCGCATCGACCGATTCATCCTGAAATAGTCCGAACAATTGCAGGCAGTCGCCGTTCAACATGGGACAATCGATTGGACCGCATTCCTGCGAGCCGGGCATGTCCCTGGGGGCCAATCCTTTTTCCGCCACAACATAGTTCCTGCAGATTTTTTGATAGATCCGAACCCAAGTTTCATTTATTTCAAAACCCACCGCCTTACGTCCGCAAAGCGCGGCGCCAAGAAGCGTACTGCCCACCCCTGCGAACGGATCAAGTATCAATTGATCCCGTTTGGTGAAAAAGCGGATGATGTCCGCCATCAATTGCGGCGGTTTGATGGCCCCGTGCATTTTTCTCAAATGATGCGTGCTGTCCGGAGGGAAATGCGTGAGATACAGGGTATCCGTCCAGTAAAGCCATTCGTTGCCGGCCAGATCATTCAACTCGTTTCGTATGTTCATTGTCGCAATAATCCCTTCATAAAAACGCGCTCCTCCATCAATCCGCGGCTGCATGCGAAATGGGCGCCGGGATATAATAGTCAATGTTATTCCCATTTTTGACGAATTTTATGAATAATAGTTGGCGTGACGTTCGACCTTTTATATTGTTATGACAATCCGGTGAAATTATGTTTTTATACGGATTTGAAAAATAAACAGCGGCGCGGACTTTTTTCTGCATGAATGCCCTTTTCCTTTGGACTTTTCCTTTATTTCCATTGAAGTTCTATCATGAATAAGGCCTGTTTGTCTCAAAATAACATCAGAAGGAGGTGAAATTTTATGGGTACCGGACAGCAAAGAAATACCCCCATAGTCAAACAGGCTGGTCAGGCGTTGGATAAGCTGAAGTGGGAAGTGGCCCAGGAGCTTAATATCAACACTACTCCGATCCAGGGGGGCTATTGGGGATACATGACAGCCAGAGACTGCGGCGCAGTCGGCGGCAATATGGTAAAAAGGATGATCGAAGCCGCCGAACAAACGCTAGCAGGCCAGGCAGCGAACCAAGTGAGCGCTTCTTTCCGCTCCACCGTCAATCCTATGAACATCAGCACCCAGCAGAATCAGAATCAGAATCAAAATCAGCAGTCCTATTTTCAGGGTGGTCCCAGCAATTTAAATAATATTCCTGGTTTTAACCAACAGTAAATCTCCTTAAAAGGCGCCTTTCTCTTTCAAGCAAGGCGCCTTTGCACATACATCCGTTCATCATAAAACCCTTTCCGCATCCTCCCCTGTTTTACGGGCATCCTGTTCATAGCGGGATGACACATCCACGGGGACAATTTCCTCCCCGGCGATGGAACGCAAGGCGGCAAATATTGTTTTAGCATCGCCGTATTCCATTTCCGGGGAGACGTACAGCGGTTCCTTCCCCTGTAAAGCCCGGTAAAAATTAAGCAATTCGTTGAAATATCCCTTGCCGGGTTCATAATGCATCTGTTCCGTACCGCCGTCGTTATAAAAAACATTGATTAGACCCGCCGAGGCATCCTCCAGATAAATCAGGCCCTTTTCCCCGAAAATTCTCAAGCCGACCGGAGGATATTGGGGCTGCTTTCCCGCGGCATAAAAAGTATACTGTCCGGTCATGCCGCTTTGAAACAGAATATTCAGGTTGATCACGCCCCATTGGCCGCCGATGTCCTGCTTTCTCTGACCAAACGCCTGGACTTTGGAAATGGCGCCGAAAATATGCCGGAGAGCTGCCATGTCGTGCACGGACGCATCCAGGAAAATCCCGCCTTCGAACTCCGGATGTTGCCTCCAATCCCGCGCCGCGAAATTGTTGTCGCCCATCTCATCCTTGAAATCAAAGGCGCGCAACAAAAGGAAAAAGTTAACCGCGCCGATTTTGCCTTGGCGGATGATATCCCGGAGTATATTCATTTCTTCGCTATAGCGGTAATTCTCCGCAATCATCACCGGTATCCGGAATTCTTTCGGCAGTTCCCGGTGAAACTCGGCTTCCTCCGCATTGGGCGCCAGCGGTTTTTCACAAATAATACCCTTGTTTTTTCCAGCAATTGCCTCAGCCACCGCCCTGGTAATCTCATAATTCAACTCGATGGGTACGATGATATCGAATACGTCTATATCCTCCCGTTTCGTCATTTCAAGGAAATGGGCGTAAACGTCGATTTTATCTAGGCCCAGCTTATTCGCCCATTTCTCGGCTTTAAACCGATCCGGATCGCATACGGCGGCTATTTCATATTTGTCGGCAAGCTTCACGAAGGCCGGATAATGCAAGCGTTCAAAAGCCATGCCGGTTCCGATAACACCAACACGTAATTTTTCCGTCATTTTCCGCCCCCGTCATCGTTTTGATCCTGAGCCGGCTCCGGTTTTTTCTCGCTATCCTCATCTCCCATGGATCCGGTCATTTCCTTGGATACCATTTCCTTTATCTTGCTCCAGCTTCCGGCATTAAGCAGCAGAAAAGCCCCGGCGCCTCCCAGCAAGAGGAGGATGATCCACCCGGCCGTTCCCCAACTTGAACGGTTCATGCTCCCCGTTCCGGCTCCCGTGGCTCCCAGTGTATCCGCAATGACGTTGGCCATCAAGCGCGCGCCTTTCTCACAGTCCTGCAACGTATTGGTATGGGTACCGAATTCGCAAAGGATTGTGCGGGGGGCGACATCCTGGTTGTAGTTGCCGCGGGCCCAGAATATTTCCTTTACAAGTCCCGGATATTCCACATCAGCCTTCGCCTTTAAGGCTTTGGCAAAATCAAAGTTTACGGATCTGTTGGCATTCTGTTTTCCCACCACCAGGCGCACGGACGCTATTTCCATCTGGTGGACGTACTTGCGGTAATAACCGGCGTCAGATATGGCGTCACGGTGAATATCCAACAGCAAAGAAGGACGGGATTTGAGCATTTGCGCTACCGTTCGCCTGGAGCGCATATAAGAAGCCGCATCATGGGGATTATGGTTGTTGTAAGAATGGATTACTTTGATTCCCCTTTGCCTCAATTGATTTGCCATGGCGTCGCCTACCTTATATATGTCTCCCCACTGCTCATTCGGCGTCCCGCTGTTGGGTACATACGACTCGTCACTATGTGAATGGTAGATGCAGACAGGTCCGGTACTCCTCCCGGCCTGCAGTCTTATACCGGCGCCGTCCAAAAGGTTTACGCTCCCATCATAACGGGCGACGGCTTTTTGACCGCGCATCTCTCCGACAATAAATCCTTTATTGCCAGAAGTGACAAGATAATCACCGATTGACACCGGAAAAGACATTTTCGTCAGAAGATTGCCTTTCTGATCGTAAATCATATAAACCGTTCCCGGAACATGTCCCTGCGGCCGGACGCCGCGAGAGGTTATCAAGGCGACGTTTTCCTTCGGCCACGGTATTTTGGCTTCGGAAATCATCATAGCCAGGCATAAAATAAGCAGGCACAATAATAACCACCATTTTTTTTTCATTACTTTTCCCCCCTTTGTCCGTTTATCCCTTCAGTCAGCTCATCCCCGCTGTCCGGGCCTCCGGACAGCCTTTCCCGGGTTTCTCCCACCGTTTCCGCGAGAAGAGTGGCGATCAACCCCGAGATCACAATGGCGTCGAACGCTCCCGCCCCGCCTATCATCGCCTGCCCCGGCATTCTCCGCAGATAAAGCTCTCCCAAATGAATGAAATCCAGCGCCAGTACGCTTAATGTGGCGGTAATAAACGCCAGCCGTCTGGATCTGCTGACCAGATAGGCGATAAGACCGCCCGCCAACCCATAAAGATACAACGGATCAATGAGATCGCGCCCGTGGCCGAAATTGGCCATCAGCCGGTTGAGTCCATACAGGAGGGCGGCGGTAATAATCACGGTGATCACGGCCCGCCATTTTTCCCGGGAAGTATCCGCTTTGGCAAGCACATACACGGCCAGGGCCACCGGAAGGACTCCGCCGCCGATATTAAGCGAAACCTCACGGGGCCCCTTAATTAATGGCAAATTGATGAAGCTGCCGATGATGATAAGTATGATGAACAACAAGGCCTGGGAGTCGGTAAGCCGCATCCTGTCAAAAACCCTGTGCAGAAATCCGAAAAGCGTCAGGATCGCCAGAATGGACAAAACAATAAGACCAACAGTCATCGGGGTTATTCTCCCTTCTAATTTTGCGCATGGCCGTTCCATTGTTTCACGCTTCCGCTTTGGAAAACGCGAAGCAAATCCCGGCTATGTACGAATCTTCTATAATAATTTTCCACCTTGTCCTGTATTTATACTCATCACTATCCAACAAAAAAACTTCATTTAACCTGTTTTACCGGAATTTGTCAAATTAACGCGAAGGTTGGGGAAGAAAAAACACTGCTTTCAGGCAGTGTTTCCTTTTTCAACTCAACTTTCGCACCTTGATTTTAATGCGGCAAAATCAATATTATTTAGGGAAGACAATTACGTTGAGCCGGGCAAAATTGACATACGAAAGTTGAGTTTTTAATAAATAAAGCGCGTCTATTTCGCTTTGATAGCTTCGGTCGGACAATTGTCCAAAGCCTCCATGGCGCAACTCTTGCTGGGTTCAGGCACGCTGTCCACCATGGAATAAGCCTTTTCATCATCATTCCAGCCGAAAACTTCCGGGCAGGTGTCCACACAAAGGCCGCAACTAATGCAAAGTTCCTGGTCCACCTCCACCTTCATCCCTATCAACCTCCTTTGATAAAATATATTCATATTTTATCCCGGATCACTTCGTTTCTAAAAAAAAATCAGCCCGGCCTTACCGTATTGCGCCAAATACTTTTTGATCCTGGATTTAAAACTTCCCTGGATTTTATCCCGCGCAATCCGGGCATTGCTTTGACTCCAGCCGGGTTTCCTTTCTCAGCACATCATCCTCGGTATGGCTGAACTGCTCGACAAAGCCCCAATATTTCCCGCAGCGCGGACAGCGGAATACAATTACTTGCTCACCTGCCATTATCCCGGCCTCTTTCGGATTTGTCTTGCATAACTTATACCCGCCAGCAGGGACAAGCATAATGAAAGAACGAATAAAACGAACCATAAGATTTTCAGCCTGCGCGTCAAGGGAAAAAGGAAACAAAGAATACCGCCGTAAAAACCGCTGGTAGCGCCCTTCCCAAGCCAGTTCGCGGAGATTACGCAATGCCGTCTTCTCAGAAAAAAGGCGCCCGCTGTAACCTGGACTATTTCCTTGGCGAGGTAAAAACCCGGAATAAACCACGGTAAGCCGTATCGCAGGCTTAATGCCGCCAGGCTGCAAAAAATTACCGCTTTATCCGCTATGGGGTCCATTATCTGGCCGAAAAGGGTTATTTCCCCCCTTTTTCGGGCCAGGTACCCGTCAGCGACATCCGTAAAGGCCGAGGCCAATAAAAGGATACCTCCCGCCACGGTATGCGGGAGGCCGGGCAAAAAGAAGAGATAGGCGATGCAAGGAGCCAAAAACAACCTGACCAGAGTCAGTATATTGGCATATGTCATCCCCATCTCTCCTTGCCTTATCCCTTTAATCAGCCCACTTGCGGCAATTTTTTCAAGGATTCTTCAATTTTCTCCTTGGGGTAATCATAATCTTCCAATTGCCCTGCCAGATACGAATCATATGCGGCAAGATCGAAATGTCCATGTCCGCTAAGATTAAATAGGATTGTTTTCGGTTCTTTGGTGTCTTTGCACCTGTTGGCCTCATCCACCACGCTTTTGACCGCATGCGCCGTTTCCGGAGCGATTAAAATACCTTCCGTCCGGGCAAAAAGAACGGCGGCGGCAAAAATTTCATTCTGCTGATAAGCTTCGGCTTCGATAATGCCGTCATGAACCAGTTGACTGACCAGCGGAGAATCGCCGTGATAACGAAGGCCTCCCGCATGAATCCCCGGCGGCACAAAATCATGCCCCAATGTGTACATCTTTACAATGGGGGCAACCTTCGCCGTATCGCCGTAATCGTATGCAAAAGGCCCTTTGGTCAAAGTCGGACAGGAGGCGGGTTCCACTGCGACTATGCGCATTTTCTTCCCTGCGATTTTATCAGCGACAAACGGGAAGGAAAGTCCGGCAAAATTACTGCCGCCACCGCAGCATCCGATGATTACATCAGGATATGCTCCGACCTTCGCCAACTGTATTTTTGCTTCCTGGCCGATGATGGTTTGGTGGAGCATAACGTGATTCAACACACTGCCCAGGGCGTAATTGGTGTCATCGTGGGTTGCAGCGTCTTCCACCGCTTCGCTGATGGCAATACCAAGGCTGCCCAGGGATTGTGGATCCCGCTCCAGAATGGAGCGCCCGGAAGACGTTTTGTTGCTGGGACTGGGGATCACTTCCGAACCCCAAACCTGCATGACGGAGCGGCGGTATGGTTTTTGCTGATAACTTATTTTAACCATATAGACCGTGCATTTCAATCCGAATAAAGTACAGGCAAGGCTTAGGGCGCTCCCCCATTGTCCGGCACCTGTTTCCGTAGCCAATCTTTTGATGCCCGCTTTTTTATTATAGTAAGCCTGGGGAATTGCCGTATTCGGTTTATGGCTTCCCGCCGGGCTGACCCCTTCATATTTGTAATAAATTTTCGCCGGTGTGCCCAGGGCTTTTTCCAACTTGTGCGCTCTATACAAAGGGCTTGGGCGCCATAGCCGGTAAATATCCAAAACTTCCTCCGGAATGGGGATCCAGCGGTCCTGGCTGACCTCCTGCAAAATCAGATCCATCGGGAAAATAGCCTTCAAGTCATCAGGCGTCAAAGGTTTCATCGTTTGAGGGTTTAAACCCGGCGGCGGTAGATTGGGCATGTCAGCTTGAATATTATACCATTGCTTTGGAATCTCTTTCTCCTCTAATAAAATTTTCGTCGCTTCGCTCAACTTACTCTCCTCCTCCTTAACGTACGCCGGGATTCCACCGGCTGCATGAAGTATAAACACATTTCGCGAAGCAATTCATTTTTCCTGCCCGGCTTAAAAAAAACCGCCCTTGCGATCTTTAAAGTTAATCGCCGGTTTAATAATCCCGGCAGTGTCGTGATTTTTCGGTTAGTTTCGCGGAAAATCCCATCGACGAAACAAGAAATGATAAAAGAGCAATTTGCGTTGTTATGATAATTTTACGTCCTGCCAGTAAATGTCGATAACCTAATGGTAGCCATACACTATATTTAGTGGCAAGACCTGGAATAGGGTAGTAACAACAGGCAATCGCCTTTAAAAAACATCGTTTCCGGACAACAAAAAATCCTGCCTAAAGCCAGAGGTCCATAAAAGATCAATGCATGCCCCCCAAGCCTTCCAACAGGCGCCCAAAGCTTTCCTTTCTGGCTATCAAAGCGAAAGTGCATTGAATGTCTTTTTCTAAAAAGTGCATTTCGGCGGAAAGTACCACGGATGAAAGATTGAAAAGGCGCCCGGATAGTTCAAAAAACTTATTTAAATTTGTGCATAGATGGGGTACCGTCACTTTCCAACTCAAGGCGGTGCAGTCAGCAAAGGCTAAAATATACGCATTGGACAAAATATTAGCGACCTCGCAAAGTGCGGACTGTTCCAACGGTCGCAGGTGAATGTTGAATCCCGCGTGATCTTTCAGCATTTCTCTGGCGAACCGTACCGCGGAACGCCGGGAAAGGATGAAAAGGATTTCCCCCTCGATGTCCCCGTTCACCTTGACATGGATGGCCATGGTTTTCCGGCGCCTATCCGCCACATCCCTGGAAAAGCCGTCCAGCGACTGCACGCAAACCTTAATCGGATTAATCGCCACCTTTTCACCGGTAAATTCAGCCAGCGAAAACCGTATGCGTTCGGCCCCCTGATGGTTGATAAGCTGGAATGTTTCTATTTGCCTGTCCCCGATCACCAATTCCCTGTCAAACCTCCCCGTAGAAATGATTTTAATTATATCATTCCTGAAGGGCGGGAATCCATCTTAAATATTCGCAATTTATCGAAAAACTCCGGCAATTTCCATGGATTCGGTTTTACGTGATCAGCCATATAGCGCTGCCATGGGGTTTAAGATGAAATTCGATCTGCCGGTGGGGCTTCAATTCAACCTTCCAATGCGGCTCTTGGGTCAGATTTAACAACAAATGGCCTTTTGCTATCAATCCCAGGATAATATCAGCAGGTATGGAAAAGGATATGGATTTCACAGTACGGTTTATCAGTACCAGGCCGCTCTCCTGCTGCCCCACGCGCAAGAATCCGAAAAATTCCTGATTCTCCCATAAAATCAGCGGATAGTATAAACCTTCCTGGAAACAGGAGTGGCTCTGGCGTATTTTGATTATTTTCTGGTAGTACTGGAGCAAATCCTGATTGTTGCAGCGGAGATCCCACGGCATGGTGCGCCGGCAGTCGGGATCTTTTTCACCCCACAGCCCCACTTCGTCGCCGTAATAAATGCATGGGACACCCGGATAAGTCATCTGCAAAGCCACCGCCAGTTTTACCAGACTGATCCGCCCTTTAAGCATGGTTAAAATCCGCGGCGTATCGTGACTCCCCAGCAGGTTCAGCATCAGCAGGTTTGTTTCCAGGGAAAGGGGCTTCATAATTTCCGTCAGCCCATGGGAAAATGCGGCTGTACTGAAACCCGGATTTACCAGGTACTCGATGACCAGGTCGCGCCAACGGTAGTTCATCACCGCATCAAATTGGTCCCCTTTCAGCCAGGGGGTCCCGTCTTGCCATATTTCGCCAACCAGATAAGCTTCCGGATTAATGCTTTTGACCAGCGTACGAAATTCCCGCCAGAATGACATTTCAATTTCATTGGGCACGTCCAGGCGCCAGCCGTCGATCTCCCGGCGCGTCCAGTATGCGATTACCCGTTTCAAATAATTACGCACTGCCGGATTGGCCACGTTCAGCTTGGGCAGATCGCTAATATTCCACCAGCATTGGTAATTCGGCGGATTCATCTGTACGGGGAACTCCTTCAGATAATACCAGTCGACAAATTTGGAGGCGCCGCCTTTGGCAACGACATCCTGAAACGCCCAAAAATTGATGCCTGTATGGTTAAAGACACCGTCCAGGATAATCTTCATCCCGTTTCGATGCAATTGAGAAACCAAATCCCTGAAGGAGTCAAGATCTCCGAAGGCGGGATCAATCCGGAGGTAATCCTGGGTATTGTATTTATGATTGGATTTCGCCTTAAAAATCGGATTCAGATAAAGGGCGGAAATTCCGAGGGATTTCAAGTAGGGAATTTTATTGACAATTCCCTTCAAATCGCCGCCGAAAAAATTGTCTGTTTTCGGCGCACTTCCCCAGGTTGCGGTGGGGAAGGGATCGTTGGTGATATCCCCGTTGAAGAAACGGTCCGGAAAGATCTGGTAAAATACGGATCTCTTAGCCCAAACCGGGGCGTTTAACAGACATTTGCAGACCAAATTTTCCTGCACGGCCATGTTAACCCCTCTTTGCATCGCATGTTAGCCCGGACCCAACTGTCGCAGGTCGATTTAGCTCGGCAGCAAGGTCATAATCAGTCAAGCCGAGTGGGATAGAGCAATTTGCGTTGTTATGATAATTTTATGTCTTGCCACTAAATATGGATAGCCGAATGACAGCCATACACTATATTTAGCGGCAAGACCTTGAATTAAGGCAACAACGCAATTGCCTCGGATAGATGATCGCAACAAGGAATTTCATGATCCGGGGACCGCAATACGGAAACCCGCATATCTAATTATCGCATGTTTAATTATGAAAAAAAAGGGGATAATCATGGAAATAAAAAAGGAGTTATCCATTTTGCATCTTCATTCCGGTAAACGGCATCATGGACAACCCCATCTTTTCCGCCCGTGTTATTTTTTAGCGATCGCTTCTACGGGGCAAACCTGGGCGCACGAACCGCAGTCCGTACAAACTGCTGAATCAATGGTATATCTATCGGTACCTTCACTGATGCATTCGGCGGGGCATTGACTGGCGCAACTGCCGCAACTGATGCATTCTTCTCCGATAAAATGGGCCATTTTTTCACCTCCTGTTATGATAGTTTGTTTTTAATCAGCCTTCAAATTGTTCAACTCCGCCAGAATACCATCCAGGGAAAGGCCGTGGGAAACCGCTGCAGTTAAGAGGCTTTCACCGTCGGCGGCCGGGCATCCCAGACAGCGCAGGCCATGACATGCCAGAATTTGTTCCGCTCCGGGATATATGCGGATAATCTCGCCGATAGTCCATTCCGCTGTTATTTTCAATCCTTTTCATCCTTTGTATATAGTTTTTTGATGGCACGTTTCAATAAATCGGCTGACAAGCGCAAGGCTTGTTCTTCCCATGTGTCAAGCTGGAGCGGAAGAATCCCCTGAATTCCCTCCCTGCCGATTATGGCCGGCAATCCCAAATATACATCACTGATGCCATACAAACCATCCACATGAACGGATACGGACATAACACTATTTTGATTATTGATGATGCTTTCGATGATCCTTTTCAATCCGAGTCCTATGGCGTAATATGTAGCGCCTTTGCGCTGGATGATCTCATATGCGGCGTTCTTTACCCGGCAGAAAATATCTCCGCTGCTTTCAGCAAGATCAGGGAAGTTCGACAGTTTCACCCCGCCGATGGTTGCGGAACTCCAGACCGCCAATTCGCTGTCGCCGTGCTCCCCAATGACATAAGCGTGCACGCTGCGCGGATCGACCTTGTATTTCTCCCCAAGCAGGTATCTGAGGCGCGCAGTATCCAAAATAGTGCCGGATCCGATCACTCTCTCCTTGGGAAAGCCGCTTTCCCGCCATGCAACATAAGAGAGGATATCCACCGGATTCGTGGCGATTAGAAAAATAGCTTCCGGGGCTACAGCAGCCACTTTTGGCACAATCTGATGAAACATATCCGCGTTGCGCTTTAAAAGATCCAATCTGGTCTCTCTGGGACGCTGCTTGGCTCCGGCGGTGAATACAACCACCTGTGCGCCCGCGCAATCATCCAGGGAGCCTGCCTTTATTTTTACGGGATTAGCAAAGGGTATGGCATGGTTTAAATCCATAACCTCGCCCATTACCCTATCCTGGTTGGTATCCAACAGGATGATTTCCTCCGCTGAGCCGTTGATCAGCAATGCATAAGCCAAAGTGGCGCCCACGGCTCCAACGCCGATGACAGCGATTTTTGACGGTTGGCTGTATTGTCCGCCCATTTTTCCACCTGGAAATTTATAAAATGAAATTCCACTAGTCAATAAAGTTTCAAAATATTATACCACTAACGCTTCCACAAATCAACCCGCGGTTTTGAACAATACGTTGTTATGATGATTTTACGTCTTGCCACTACAATATCGATGGCCTAATGGTGGCCATAGACTATATTTAGCGGCAAGATCTTGAATTAAGGTAACAATTCAATTACCTTATATGAAATTACAGCCCGTCCCCGGCATCCGCGGTGATAATCTCTGCAATGCCGTAAGTACGGTATAATTCCTTGATGCGAACACGGGTTATTTTATTAATACGATCAGCGGCCCCGGGCACTTCGATGAGGAAGCCGCCGGGCCTGGCGATCCCGCAGTTCTTTCTCTCCTTGTGCCTTTCCGTGATCCGGACTTCGAGCTCCGTTCCTATTTGAAAAGGATACAGTCTTTCCCAAACCTCCTGCCTGTTTCCACTGGCAAGTAGAGATATTTCATCTAAAGCCATTTTTTCATCCGGCGCCAAAAAAATCTCCTTGCCTGTCCTGGCCGAAATGCGCTCCAATCCCGAACCTCCTTTCCCCGTAAGCGCCGCTGCCATTTTGGGATTGACTGCAAATCCCAAGGCTTCACCATCTAAAGCGGCGGCTTTCCGGGTCAACAAATCCTCCACCGTCAGCGCCTGGGCTGCTGCCGGTAATACCCGGCCTTTCCCCTGGCAGCAGGGACAGTCTGCCAGCCACATCCGGCTCAGCGAGGGATACCTTTTCCGGCGCGTCAATTCCATCAGGCCAAGGGGAGTAAACCCGATAATTTTAATGTACTGCGGATCACCTGCAGCAGCCTGTTTCAGCGCTTCCACCAGTACGGCCTGCTCGCTTACATCCGGAATCCCTCCAAAATCGATAACGATAATCCCGCCTATATTACGAAGGCGTATCTGCCTTGCCACTTCCTTCACAGCCTCCAGATTAACTTCTGAAAGAGTCTGGGAAAGGTTGCGCCGTTTGATGTTTTTCCCGGTGTTGACATCGATGGCGGTCAATGTTTCCATCTCCTCGATGATCAGATAACCGCCGCTAGGCAGCCAAATTTTTTTGCGCAACGCTTCATTCAACTGGCCCATGATCTGTCCGGCGGAAAACAACGGCTCATCCTCCCGCCAGAGTCTTATCTCTATTTTTCTTCCGGCCGCCGATTCGCGGTTATAAGCGAAAAATTGACGAAAAAGTTCGGAATCATCCACCAGGATCTCGCTTATCTCCGGACGGATGAAGTCCCGGAAAATCCTATCCACAAGATCGGTTTCGCAGTATAAAAGGGACGGAGGCTGGAGCTCCGCCGACTTTTCCCGGATTAAACGCCATAATTCACATAAATAACCGATTTCCCTCCTGATCTCATCCTCGGTGGCGTCCCAAGCTGCGGTACGAATGATGGCGCCGGTTTCATCGGGCAAATACCGCTTCACCCAATGCTGCAGCCTTGATATACCTTCCAGATCTTCTATTTTACGCGAAGTCATCACTTTATTCCCATAAGGCAAAAACACCAGCGAACGGCCGGGGAGGTTGATCCCTGTGGTAACCGTCAATCCCTTTTCCGGACCGGGATCCTTGACAACCTGCACCAGCAACGGCTGCCCTTTTTTCAAGCCTGCCCAGGGACGGACCGTGTTCCCTCCGAATGGCCCGTATTGTTTGGACGAAAGATACCCCTGCCGTTCCTGAAGGCCTAGGTCAACAAAAGCCGCGTCCATACCGGAAAGAATTTGATCCACGCGGCTCAAATAAATATTCCCCACCAGATTATCCGCTTCGCCCTTTTCCCTGTGCAGTTCAAGCAGTCTATCTCCGTCAAGGACGGCGACCAGAGTTTCTCCGGCCAGTCTGGTGACGGCAAGATAATGACTCAAAGCTCCCCTCCTTATCGAAGGCAATTGTGTTGTTACCTTAATGCGGGGTCCTGCCGCTAAATATAGTGTACAGCTACCATTAGGCTATCGATATTTGTGGCAAGACGTGAAATCATCATAACAACGCAAATTGCTCTGTCAGTAAGTCCTACTACCACGGTTCACTCAACCGGTTCTCTCCGTAAATCCATAAAGCCCGACGGTGCTGAGCCTGCATAAGGAAATCCGGCCAAATGAAAGATAAATCCTTCGGGCGGAAAGCACCGTTTGGCCCGGTGACGGTGCGCATAAAGACTTTGATGCCTTGTGCCGCCTTCTCCATAATGTCCACAGTTTCCAAAAAAGGCCTGATGTCCACGAATTTATTTCCTTTCGGGCTCATGCGCAGGACGACGATGCGTTCTCTTTCCAAAAGACGGCCGACTTCATCCACGATGTGATCCGTCGAACCCCTCGAAGTTATTACAAGAGTATAGTCCTCCCGGTTGGCCACCGACATGACCGGGGCCGGTTTCCGTCCGTATTTTTTGGCCTCCAGTACCGCAAATCCCCTGGGCAGCGCAGAATTTAAATCCCTGATAAACGAGGATAGCGTTATCTCTTTCTCCATCTCCATATCTATGTATTCCGCTTCACTGGTTATACCTAAACTTAATGGCGGGCCGTAAGATATTCTGGGATGCACGTTGAATCCTTCCGTCAGCCTGACCGGAATATGCGCGCGCCGCACCGCCCTCTCCAGCGTCCTCATATAATCAAGATGAGAAACAAACATCACTTCCCTGGTCTTGGCAAGCCTGGCCCGGAAGAACATGGCCATAACCTCCTGACTCATGATCCTGATCACTAATTACTGTCTACTGACATGCATGCCCCGCATCCGGAACATTTGTCGGTCCGGCAGTTCGGGGTTAAGGCGCCCTGCTCCGCTTTTTCCTTTTCCCTCCAGAGAAAATCCTTGGAAACCCCGGCGCTGAGGTGTTCCCACGGCAGCCTTTCCTCCCGGGGGATTTGACGCTGGCTGTAGTTTTCAGGATCCATACCCGCCTCCTTGAAAGCCTGAAGCCAGAGATCAAACCGGAAGTATTCCTTCCAGGCGTCAAAACGGCATCCTTTCTCGTATGCCAGACGGAGGACCCCGCCCAGCCTTCTGTCACCCCGGGAAAAAACTCCCTCCAGAAAACTCATTTCCGCGTCATGCCAATGGAGATCCACTCTTGATCCGCGCATCCTTTCCTGAATCAATTGCTGCTTCTCTTTTATCCGTGCAAGGCCGTCCTGCCCATACCATTGGAAAGGCGTATGGGCTTTCGGCACAAACGTGGAGACACTGGCGGAAACGTTAATTCTTTTTTTTACGCCCTTGTTCTTTAAAAAACCGGCTAATCTCCGGATCAGATCCGTCGTCCCCTCCAGGTCCTCCCTTTCCTCAAAGGGCAGTCCGATCATAAAATATAGTTTGATCTGCTGCCAGCCCGCTTCCGCAGCCCGCTCCGCCGCAGAAAACAGGTCGTCTTCCGTGATGCGTTTATTAATGATGTTCCGCAGCCGCTGCGTCCCCGCTTCCGGCGCCAACGTAAGGGTGGTTTTACGCCCGCCCTGCATTTTCCGGGCCAGACTGACGGATAAATCATTTACGCGCAATGAGGGCAGCGAGAGTGTTACTGCAGGTGAATAAACGGCCAGCAGTTGTTCCACTACGGATTGAACTCCACTGTAATCGCTGGCGCTCAAAGAACTCAGGGAAATCTCATCATAACCGGTGTTCTCCAATAACCGCGCCGCCTGCTTGTATACAAGCTCGGGGTTCTTTTCCCTAAGCGGCCGGTAAATCATTCCCGCCTGGCAGAACCGGCATCCGTGGGTGCAGCCCCGCATGATCTCGACCATGGCCCGGTCGTGCACGATCTCGATGAAGGGCACCACAAAGCACTCCGGATAAGGGGAACTGTTCAGATCAGGGACAAACCTTTTTCCCACAACCGCAGGCACGGTGGAATCTCCCGGCTCGATGAATTCGACGCCGCCGTGCGCAAGGTAATGAATCCGGTAAAGGCCGGGGACATAAACGCCTTTCAAGTCCGCAAGCGCTCTGAGGATTTCCTTGCGCCTCCCGTTTTTTATTTTCAAATCCCGGTATACCCGGATTATTTCCAACAGCACTTCCTCCCCTTCACCCAGCACGAAAAGATCGAAAAAATCCGCGAGGGGTTCGGGATTAAAGGCGCATGTACCGCCGCCGATCACCAGGGGATCTTCTTCCGTGCGTTTAGATGCGGCAAGTGGAATCCGGGCCAAATCCAGCATATACAGGACATTGGTATAACTTAACTCGTATTGCAAGGAAAATCCCACTAGGTCGAAGTCCTTGATGCAGCGTCCCGATTCAAGGGTATAAAGGGGAATCCCACGGTCAGCCAGGAGCGTCCCGAAATCAGGCCATGGCGCGTAAGCCCTCTCTGCCAGCAACCCGTCCTCCTTGTTCACCAGATCATATAAAATCTTCAATCCTAGGTGGGAATGGCCGATCTCGTATATATCCGGAAAAAGCAGCGCGGTTTTGACCAGCGCGGAATCCCAGTCTTTTTTCAACTGTCCCCACTCTCCGCCGGTGTACCGCGCGGGTTTTTCCACCTCGGGCAGGATCCGTCCCAGGACCTGCGGATCGACAATTTTTATGGCAGAATTGTTTCTTTCCATATTCCTCTGAATTACGCCTTTTGTTTGGTTTCTCTTCGACACGTTTTATGACCAATCCTGCATGGTTTATTATTTAAGGCAATTGCGTTGTTGCCTTATGCAAGGTCTTGCCACTAATATAGTTATAGCTGCCATTAGGCTATCGATATTTAGAAGCGTGGCAAGACGTAAAATTATCATAACGACGCAAATTGCTCTATTTCGGTATATTTATTCGCCGGCTCTATAAAAACGGTTATGGATAGTATTCTCCTTTTTCCGGAGTATAACCGCTTCAGCCATGGTTAAACCCGTTCCCCGCACGCAAAGCATGTTGACCGCCTCCATTTCGGTGATCATGCCGCGGACCGCTTCCGCCCTGCCATCCAGCATCACCAGAAGATGGTATCGTTTGGGCGGCAGCCGCCGGCATATGTTAATCAGCCTTTCATCCCCGCTGACCGCCAGAGAATATACGGGCAGCACGCCCTGGCGGCGCAACTGCTCTTTTTTAAATGTTACAATCCGAAGAAGCTGATAAAACTGCGCCAACCTTTCCTGTTCCAACGCCCACCAGAGATAAAAAATCCAGCCGAGTCCGGTGAAATTCCAGAATCCATATAAAAAACCGATGAAAATAAAGGCCGCAGCCATTCCCAGCACCATCCGCCCGATCCAGAAAGCGTATTTTTTACCCTCCTGCCATCCGATACGCATCGCCAGAAACATGTGCAGGACTTTCCCGCCATCGAGCGGTATCACCGGAAGCAAGTTAAGGACTCCCAGGGCCAGATTCGCCCGGATCAAAATCCGCCACCCTTCGCCGGCGATAAGACTTTCCTGTTGCGCCGCCCACAACAACCCGGCCATAATAAAGTTATGCAAAGGACCGGTCAAGGCTACGATCGCTTGCACAAACGGTTCGGCCTCCAGCCTTCCTTCAAAAACCGCCACACCGCCTGTGGGCAACAGACGCATTTCCCGCACCTTGAAGCCGAATCCCCAGGCGCTTGCGATATGCGCGCATTCATGCAGGCATACCGCGGCCATATATATAATGACCTGAACAGGCCGGCTGTAAAAAAGAGCCAAAATAAAAAAAAACCACAGGCCGGCATCGTGAATAAACCTGACCCGTTTGCCCCCGGAAGAAAGGCTATCGAGCCGCCAGTCCACGGCACGCTTCATCCCAGCCCTCCATGATTTGATGTTTCCAGACAGCCCACCGGGCAGGGGTGATTTTATGATCTGCTGTTAAAGCCTGTTTCAGATAAACAAAAGGTTTGGCGCCGATCTTTCCGTGAAAAACGGAAAACGCCCCAAAAAAAGCGATAAAAAACAGCGCCACCCCCAGTTGCCTATACCATGCAATGCGCAGCACCCGCGCAATACCTCCTTTCCTCCTTAGCCCGGAAATCAACGTATCCGGGACTATCATCCGACGGTATAAAAACAACCGCTGACGGAAAGCCCTCATCAAATTTTTATGGATGACGCCGGCATTTAGAACTGGTTTATTCCTAACTTAACAAACCGGTCAGATATATTAAACACCGTTTCGAAAAGAAGCCCCTATGCCGGGCTGCATTTTACGGCTCGATTTTTCCGGCGCGGAACGCGGATATGAAGTTCAAGCAATAAGGATCTTTATTCTGCAAGGCTTCCGCCGCATAAAGCAGGGAAGTCAGCCTTTTATCCAGCGGATTCAAAATGGCGCTGTCCAGCCCGGCCTGGATCCCCATGACTAGAAACGCTTGATTTACGGTATACCGTGCGGGCATCCCGAAAGAAATATTGCTCAAACCGCAGATTGTATGAACGCCGGGGAATTCCCGCATCACGCGCCGGATTGTTTCCAGGGCGGCCAGCGCATAATGGGTCCCCGTACCCAGCGGTCTTACCATGGGATCGATAAAAATATCGCTGGCGGGCACTCCTTTCCCGGTTAGTTCCGTTATCATCCAATCCGCGATGCGCAAGCGTTCTTCTGCGGTTTCCGGCATCCCGTCATCATTCATGCATAATGCAATCACGGAAGCGCGGTAATCGAGTACCAGGGGAAGAATGCCGTTCCACCGCTCTTTTTCGGCACTGATCGAATTGATCAGCGTTTTTTCACCGGCGCTGCTTTTTAGAGCAAGCGCAACCGCGGCGGGGTTGGGACTATCCAGACATAAGGGCTTGTCTACCGCCTCGCGCACCAGTTTCGAGAGCCAAACGAGCATTTCAGGCTCTTTCTCCCGAAAGCAGCCCCCGTTAATGTCTATATAATCAGCTCCCGCCGCGGCTTGAGCTTTCGCCAAATTTTGCAGGGCTTCCTTATCCCCGCCCTCCATAAAGGAGCGGGCTTCTTTTATACTGCTGTTGATTTTTTCGCCGACGATGATCATTTTTCCCACCCTTTACCGGTGATTGCTTCTATCTTAGGAGAAGGAAAGCGCAAAACTTTATTCCCAGATATCGACGGCATAATTCTATTATAATTTCGCGGTTTTGGCAATACTTTAATGCGCAAAAAACCCGCATCAGGTGCGGGTTCTCATCTAATCCCCTTTTGCCAGGGACGTATTTAGTCCGGGATTTTCAAAATCTGGCCCGCACAGATATGATCTGGGTCGGCAAGTTTATTGGCGGAGGCGATAACCTGCCAGTCCACCCCATATAATTCCGCCACCGCAGCCAGGGTTTCATCCGGCCTGACAAGATGCAGGCGGGCTTTGCCGGTTCCGGTTTCCATACCCCGGCGTACTCTCAAGCTCTGTCCGGCAAAAAGTTGATCCGCCTTTACGCCCGGATTTAATTCGGTCAACTCCGGTTCCGTCAATCCAAAAAATGCAGCTATGCCGGTAAATGAATCTCCAGGCATTACCGTGTAGATCATGTCGGTAATCGTCCGGGTAGGGACCACGGGAGCTTTCACCCTGATGCGCTTCCCGATCCGCAGGTTGGTCGCCGTAAGCCCGGGATTCCATTTTTGCAGATTGGTGATGGTGGTATGGTATTGCTTGGAGATAAGGTAGAGGGTTTCACCTGCGGCGACAGTATGATAGCCGGTCTGATACCCGGTACCGGCGTTCTTATTCACCTGCATCTGCGGAATGGTTACAAACTGATAGCCCTTGCTTTTTAATGTAGTGATGATTTTTTCCAATGCGCGTACGGAACCGGTCATATCCTGGCTGGGTTCGCCGGCGCTGTGCTGAAGAATAACAGAGCCGTTTTTAATAAAAGGCAGGACATTGCTGAGCACCGCTTTTTCGGAGATACCCCGCCAGTCGAGGGAATCGATGCTCCATAGGATGATCTTATAACCGTTCTTGCCGATTGTCACTACGGACGCCGGGTCAAGAGCGCTGTATGCAGGACGGAACAATTTGCTCCTCCGCCTGGATATCCTGTAGAAAGCGTCATCCGCCCTCCTGAGCTCATCCCGGATGCCAGCGGCGGTCAAGGCCGATATTTTGAGATGATTATAGCCATGGTTACCGATGATATGACCTTCGTTCACTATCCTTCTTACTACAGCCCCGTAACGCAAGGCTTTACTCCCCAGAAGAAAAAATGTCGCCTTTACCTTATGTTTTCTCAGAATGTTTAAAATCTGGGGGGTGTATTTATTATCCGGACCGTCGTCAAAGGTTAGCGCCACCCTTCGGTATTTCGGGCTTCCCATCCGCATGATATACTGCGGATAAAGGCTGGCCAAATCCATGATCGCCGGCTGGCGGTGCGACTTTTCCGAACCCTCGTTTTGCGGCGGCATAATTCCGCTGAAAAACCGCCAGTTGTTCTTCTCTTTGTAATACTCCAAACCGCTGATGAGCAACAATCCCGCAATTGCCAGCGCTGCGATCCAGTATGTTTTTTTATGCATAAAAAAATCCCCTCCATTACCGATTTAAATTAACCGCAACAGAGGGGAAATATACCTTTTTTTCGAAACTATCGCTTTTTACCTAAGGCAATTGCGTTGTTGCCTTAATTCAAAGTCTTGCCGCTAAATATAGTGTATGGGAAGACGTAAAATCATCATAACAACGCAAATTGCTCTAACTAAAAATTCTTGCCCCCACAAACGACGGCTCTTTATTTAATTTCCTTCTTTGAATTTCATTCTTTTCAGCAACTCATCCAGTTCTCCGGCGGAAAAAAGGTATTTGGAGTTGCAAAAATTGCAGATAATTTCGGCATTGCCTTCCTGCGCCAGGGATTGAAGCTCCTCATATCCCAGGCTTGCCAGGGCATCGGCCAGTTTATCCTTGTTGCACCGGCATTGGAATATGATTTCCTGCCTTGCGGTGACTTCGAATTCCCCCGGATAAATCATTTCAAGCAAATTCTCAGGTTTAACGCCGGTCCGAAGAAATTCCGTAACGGATTTGACCGCCGAAAGGCCCTGTTCCAGTCTGCGGATTTCCTGCTCCGCAAATCCCGGCAGCGTCTGAACAATAAAACCTCCCGCCGCCTGGACGCTTCCGTCCGGATTGACCAACACCCCTAGGCCCACTCCAGATGGAATCTGCTCCGATTTGTGAAAATACGCGGCCAAGTCGTCCGCAACCTCGCCTGTGACCAGGGGGATACTTCCATAATACGGCTCCTTTAATCCCAGATCCTTGACCACTGTTAGAAAGCCATCCCGGCCCACCGCCCTTCCCACATCCAGTTTACCGGGTTTTTGCGGCGGCAGATGCACTTGAGGATTCTGAATGTATCCCCGGACATGTCCCTGGGGATCCGCATCCACAATCAAACGGCCGACCGGACCATCCCCCTTCAACTGTATGCTCAACCGCTCGCTGTCTTTGAGCATGGCGCCCAGCATTGCGCCGGCGGTTGCCAGACGGCCCAGCGCGGCCAGAGCGGTAGGGTAAATCCGGTGGATCTCCCCCAGTTTGTTTACAAGCTCCGTGGTTAAGGCGGCGTAGCCCCTTACATTGAAACGCCTGCCGACAGCATGAACCAGATAGTCTTCCGGCATAGTTTCCTCCTGTTCAGTTAAAAAGCGCCTTTCACCGTCCATACCCGGGTATTTTAACCCGGATCCGCATCCTGCAAGGATACGGCATCCTGGTAAATTGTAGCAATTTCTAAGCCCGCAGATCGTTGTAATCCACGTAAAAAAAAGTCGCTTCTTGCGTCTCTTTTTAAACCAGGCGCGCACCTGTCAATCCGCTTTCAATGGAGATAATGCTCCTCCTGATAATTGGTGGCAATCTCGTGTAGAAGCTCACTTAACGTTTTAATGGCTTCCCGGATCAGTGAAGCGATCCGGCAGTTGATCCGGACCTTTCCTTTTAACGCCAAACAAAAGATATCGCCGACGGTATGAATGATATCCTTGAAATGGCTCAATCCCGATGCTTTGGCCTGGCTGCGTAAATTGCGGGAGGCATCGGCCAGCCATTTCAATCGGCCGGGGTCATGCCCGCCCTTCAAATAATCGTTGAATTCCACATCCATCCGAAGCAGGCACTCCCGGGCCATATGGATAAAATCGCGGAAATCCATCCCTTTCACCCCGTTGCCGGCGTTGAATTTTCAACTTTGCGCGCCTACAATTATGAAAAACGCGATGAAAACATCACGCTTCCAGGTCAAAATTCAATCGCCAATTACATTTCGACACACGCCTTCAAATCCCTCCCCCGCTTTTTTCGGGGGTAACTACTCTGCCTAATTCAGCGTCATTTCGACGGGTTCAATGACCATTATAATGACAAAATTAATTATTTTTTTGGCTTAGCCGGACGCTGAGCTTGTCGAAGTGCCCGGCGGTGGCTGAATGGTTACTTTTCAGGAAAAGACGGGGCCCGGTCTTTACAAGGCAAATTGCTTTGAATTATGGCTATTGCATCGGTTCCCGCAAAACTATATAATATCCTTGCCCCGGGATTTAAAATTTCAGTTCCGGCTTATTAAAGTCTATTAAAATTGGAAAAGGACGGCATTGAATTTGGAAAAAAATCAGACATCCGGTTTTCACCTGATGACTCCGCTGGAAACGGCCGAGACTTTAGGCACTTCCCTATTGGAAGGTCTTACATCCGGGGAGGCGGCGGAGCGATTGAAGAAGTATGGACCCAACGTGCTGAAAGATGCCCCGAAACGATCCTTTGCACAAAAAATCGCGGATCAATTAAAAGAGACACTCGTGATTATCTTGATCCTATCCGCCATGATCTCCGTTTTTCTGGGGGAATTTACCGACAGTATAGCCATATTGGTCATTGTGGCCATCAATGCCATCCTTGGAGTCATACAGGAGGAAAAAGCGGAAAGATCGCTGGACGGGCTGAAAAAGATAACCTCTCTTTCCGCCCGCGTCATCAGGAACGGGGAGGTAATGGAAATACCTGCCTCGGAAATCGTACCCGGGGATCTGATCATCCTTGAATCCGGCAACAGAATTCCCACGGATGCCCGCCTGACTGAAACGAACAACCTTCAGGTGGAAGAATCGGCTTTGACCGGGGAGTCAGTTCCTGTCATCAAAAAAACCGGCGCTATGTCGGAAAACGTCTCCTCTCCGGCTGACATGGAAAATCTTGTTTTTAGCGGCACTTCCGTATCATACGGCCGCGGCAAGGCCGTGGTGGTGAAAACCGGCATGGAGACCGAAATAGGCAAAATCGCCGGCAGCTTGCAAAATGTGGCTTTTGAAAGCACCCCGCTTCAGAAAAAAATGGAAGAACTGGGAAAATGGCTTGGCGCCGCCGCAGGGATACTGGTTACGGTGATATTCTGCGCGGGAATATGGCACCATTTCCCCGTGAAGGATATGTTCATGACCTCCATAAGCCTTGCGGTGGCGGCCATACCTGAAGGACTGCCCGCCGTAGTTACCGTTGTGCTTGCATTAGGCGTGCAGCGCATGAGCCACCGCCGGGCCGTAATCCGGCGCCTGCCCGCCGTGGAGACTCTGGGAACCGCCACTTATGTGTGCTCCGACAAAACCGGCACCCTTACGCAAAATGCCATGACCGTACGGGAATTATATGTAAACGGCCGTACTGTCCGCGTGACCGGGGAGGGATACCGTCCGGAAGGTGATTTCCTTTGGGAAGGGCGGCAACTCTCTGCGGAATCCCCCGGTTTCAAACTTCTGCTCACCGGCGCTTTTCTAAACAACGACGCCCAGTTGAAAAACGACGGCCAGGGGTGGACCATCCTCGGGGATCCCACGGAGGGGGCTTTGCTGGTGGCGGCCATGAAAGCGGGGATCGATAAGAAAATCGGCTGCCAGAGGGTCGGGGAAATCCCTTTTTCCTCCGAGCGCAAGATGATGAGTACGCTTCACAAATGCCCTGCGGCTCAGGGCAATTCATACCTGCTTTTTACCAAAGGCGCCCCGGACATCATCATTCACCACTGCGACAAAGTCCTCTGGGAAGGGCGGGAACAGCCTTTAACCCCGAAAATAAAAAAAAGGCTCTTTGATGCAAACCAACGAATGGGCGAAAACGCTTTACGCGTGCTGGCCATCGCTTACCGGCCTCTTACGGATGCCCCCGAGATTTTATCCGAGGATAACGCGGAACATAACCTGTGCCTCCTGGGCTTTTTAGGCATGATGGACCCCCCCCGGCCGGAAGTGAAGGAAGCCGTTACGACATGCCGCCGCGCGGGTATCGTACCGGTGATGATCACCGGCGATCATCAGGTTACCGCCCTTGCCATCGCCAAAGACATCGGCATCTGGAAGCATGGCTCCCTGACCATGACCGGAAGGGAACTGCAGGAAACAGGCGATGAAGACCTGGCGGAAAAAGTGGAAAACATCCATGTATATGCCCGGGTTTCCCCTGAAGACAAGGTGCGAATTGTGAAAGCCTTGAAGAGCAAAGGACAGGTAGTGGCCATGACCGGGGACGGCGTGAATGACGCTCCGGCGCTGAAAAATGCGGATATCGGGGTGGCGATGGGGATATCCGGCACGGATGTAGCTAAGGAGGCGGCGGATATGGTGATCACGGACGACAATTTTGCCACCATAATATCCGCCATCAAGGAAGGTCGCACGGTTTTCGGCAATATCAGGAAGTCCATTCATTACCTGCTTTCCTGTAATACCGGCGAAATCGTGACGATTTTCGCCTCCATCATGGCCGGTCTCGGCAGCCCGTTGACCGCCCTGCAGATCCTTTGGGTAAACCTGGTCACGGACGGCGCTCCGGCTCTGGCTTTGGGGATGGAGCCCGTGGAACCGGGGATTATGCAGCTTCCGCCGCGCCGGAGCAAGCAAAGTATTTTCTCCGACGGCCTCGGTTTTTCCATCCTGTGGCAGGGCATTTTTATCGGCATGGTTACGATGTTCGCTTATACCTTTATCTACCGCCTGGATGGTGCACAGTCCGCAGGCACCGTGGCATTTTTAACCCTCGGCTTTTGCCAACTGTTCCATGCTTTCAATGTCCGTTCACGCCTGCCGCTCTGGAAAATAGGCCCTTTTTCCAGCAAGCCGATGCTGGTGTCATTTTCCGTATCAGCGCTGCTGCAACTGGCGGCGGTATATGTCCCATTTCTGGCAGGGGTTTTCAAAGTATCCCCGCCTTCCGCTTTCGGATGGCTGATGATAGGGCTTTCCTCCATATCCATTGTCTTTATCATGGAAACAATCAAGTCCTTTCAGATTTCCGAGAGAAGGTGATCCGTAAATGCTGTCCAGGCTGCGCAAATATCTGGTCACAGGTATCATCGTTGCGGCTCCTCTATTTGTGACCCTTTCCATTCTTTGGGTGGTTTTCGGCTACCTGGACGGATTTTTGGCGCGGCTGCTTAAAAGCATGCAACTGGAATTTTATTTCCCTGGACTGGGAATTTTAAGCGGATTGGTTCTTCTTGTCCTGATCGGCATGGTCACCTCTTTTTATGTAGTGCAAAAAGTACGCCTATCCTTTGATAAATGGATAGGCCGTTTCCCCCTGGTCGGGGATCTTTACACCATGATCAAACAAATCGCTGAAGCCATCGGCAGTCTGGATAAACCGCCCTTTCAACGTGTGGTCCTTTTCCGGTTATGTGAAAATGGAGTTTATGTCCCCGGTTTTCTCACCAGCGATCAGACCGAATTTTTCAGCAATGCCGCAGGCGAAACTCTAGTCAATGTTTTCGTGCCCACCGTCCCCAATCCCACCACCGGTTTTCTTCTGATGGTCCCCAGAAAACAGCTCATTATCCTCGACATACCCATCGATGAAGGCGTCAAGCTGATCGTCTCGGCGGGGATATTAAACCCTTCCATTAAAAAAGACGGATGAATTCATCTGAAAATTATCACGGCCAGGGCGTTCTGTAATACCGCAAAGGCAATTACGGTCTTCCAAACAGGCTCCGGAATCCGCTTGATGCCCATGGCCACCAGCAAAATCAATAAGGGGAAAAAGTCCAATGTAAAACGCTGGGCATTGATCTGTACCCACCCGTTGTTATAATACATCAACTGGTTCAACAGGATCAAACCTATGGAAATCCATGCCGTCCATAACAGGCTTTTTTCCCATCCCGCCCAAAAAGCGAAAATGATAAAAGGACTGGCGTAAGTAATGGCCGTGCCGAAGGAGTCCAGACCGTCCGCTTGCAAATTGCCGAACCCCCCGAAATTGATATGAAAACCCTGCAGGAACATGTAAATAAAATTGAACGGTATATAATAAATACTGAACTCCCCGAATTTGTCCACCCGTTCCTTGCAAAAACCGATCAATTCGATATAGGAATAGCCGGTATCGAGAATATTGCCAAAACGGAGCCAGTTATAGCATAAATATATCCCCACGCACAGGCCCAGGCTTCCCGCAAACATCAGGAGATTGAGGATTTTATCCCGGCTGGTCTTCTTATTTTCATTGAACCACAAGGCCGCGATAAAAAAAACGGTGAAATAAATGCTCAATTGCCGGGTAAGAAAAGCAAATCCTAGGAAAAGACCGCTCCAGATGCCCCTTCCTTTTCCCAGCGCTTCGTTCAAGGCGATCAACAGGGCCGTGACGGCCACGATATGGGCAAAATGACTCACGCCGTTGCTTCCAATCAAGGCAAGCCAGTAAGGGGTGCCCCAGAAAAACGCGCCCAACATCCATGGTATGTGTCTTTTCTCCAGACCGGTTTTTTGAAGCAACCGGATGAGGATCAGACAACTGCACACGGCCAGGATAACGCTGATTAAAGCCACATTGATGTTTATCCCGAAAAGCGCCACCAGGGGAAGGAGCAGAAATGTGGGAAACGGGGGATAAACCACATAATATTTGCCGTTGAACGTAACACCGTCGGGAAGTAGCGTAGGTATATCCACATTACCTTTAAGAAAAGCCGCGGCTTGATGCACGTAATGGTTCCAATGGATTACCTCGTGCCTGTCCTGCATGCTCCGATCCACCCTGGCGCAGAATATAAACCCGAGTATGATGAGGACGGCAGCTTTGAGATAAAAGGAGCGGAGCACTTTTTTAATCCCCTTCTGCTCCCCCGCCAATAGAGGCGGAAACCGCGGGAAAAATCCGCGGGATGCGCCGGCATCAATGTTTTCGGTTCTTTTCCGGATTTCCCATACCCTTTTCATGTTTCACACCTGCCAAAATAAGCCTCCGAACCCTGAGCCGTAATTCCCAAACCTATCCCTTATTTGCTTCTTCCGGAACATCCTGGCCGTTCTTACGGCTTTTTGCCAGAATAACGCCGCTGATTATACAGACAACCACCACTGACCAGAAGATAAATTTTCCCGCCCAGCTTACGGCTTTGGAACCATCGTTTTGTCCGCCGCTCTGAATCCCATGTTCTTCTTGGCCCATATTGGCCACTCTCACACCCGGCGGTATTTGTTTCACTTTTTCCATCTTTACGTCATCGATATATGCCTTCCCCGTGTTGCAACTGGAATAACCCCCGAGCCCTACCGTCAGATCCACCGCGGAAATCCCTTTACCCACCCTTAAATACATCTCGATATTTTTCCAATCTCCGCTGGTTCCCTTGATATCCTCGGAAATCTCCAACTGGCATCCGATGGAGATATTGGCGCCTTTAGCCTCCATCCCTACATTTTCTGTTTTTACCCAGCATGAAAGCTTATAAAATGAATTCGCCTCCACGGGAATACTCTGCACGAACCTGGTGTCGTTTGCCGAAGGATTATGGAAGGCCGCGCAATATTGCCCCGTACGACCGCGCCCTTTTTCCGCCTTTACTACCGGCGGCGGTTCTTTATATGCTATATAAACATTCCAGCCCGCGGGCTTGTCCCCGGCAACCTCCTCAAAAGACGGATTGATCACCATATTGCCCTTGTCAGGGGCGGCCTGTGAACCTGCACATAATATAACCGATACAGCCGCAACGAAAAGGATTCTTTTTAACATTTTTCTTCCCCCTATATCTTGTTTTTTAACATAAATTTTACATAAAAACCAACAATCCTTCTTTGTCGTTAATTAATTATAATGATCAAACTCCCCCGGATCATTCCATGGGTTGAGGCGATTTCTCTCCCCCGCTCTGCTCGCGCTATCAGTCATTTCTGTCCGGCGATATCATCCGCAGTTGCATAAGGATGAGGGTATCTGCCGTTTTTTCCGGTAAACGATTTGATTTGAACCGACTGCGCCGGACAATAGTTCAAACATGCGGCGCATTGATAACACTTGATGTCTTCCCGCCATACAGGTTTTTAAGCGATCATTTTTATTTTCCGGGAAGTACATACCTTTTCGGGATAAGAGATCCTACAATTTGACTTCCACCAAATCCCTGTCCATCTTTTTGATGCAGCTGCAGATTTTTGCCGTAACAACTTGATCCCCGGCGCAGGCGGCGCGGATCTGGCGGAGCAGGTCGATGCCCCTTCTGAAGGCAAGGATGATGTCCCCTTCCTGCAGATCGCCTCTTTCCCTGATCAGCTCCGTAAAGGAACACCCCCGGCTCCATTTATAAGCCAACGGGGAAAGACTGGGGTAGAAGCGCACGTCATCCTCACTAACGCCGTAAACCATCAAATGGTGTATGATCCTCCGCACATCGTGGTAGTTGAACGGCAGCGCCCTGGGAATCCGCTCCCCGCGGCGGGGTTCATAGTCCACGCTTACGATAAACGCATTGATCTGGTCCTCATCCCACTCGTGGAAAAGGCCTGTGAAATATGCCTCCGTCAAAAGCAGCTCCTGCGCGTAAATCTGCGCGGCGAATTCCCCGCGCGGCAGAAGTTTATCCCCTGCGAGGTAATCCAGGCGCCGCAGGATCTCCTCCTTCATCTCCAAATCGCTCGTGAAGCGGTTCTCGGTCTTGATGTTCCTGATAATATCCTCATATTCTTCAGCCACCGCCCTTAATTCATTCCGCTTCGACCAAGCCCTGCGGCATTTCTTAAGCAGGGCCGCGTCGCACCGCTTCAGGCGCATTTTCCCCAGCCCGCGGCGCAGTTCTTCGATTTCAGCGCGCAGTTCGTCCCTGGCCAAACCCGATTTGAGGCGGTTCAAGCGGCGCTGCTTTTTTTTCAGGCGCAGTTTCTGCTTGTCGTAATAAACCGGACAGTTCGCCTCCGTAAAATCCGGACAGAATTCCTTGGTTTGCGCGTCAATCGCTTCCTTTATGGCCGCATACTTTTCATGGTAACCGCGGCTTAGGAGCCTTGCCTGGAAGGTGGCGAAATTAAGGTTGAGGATGACCGCGATTTCCGGATTGGAATAATTCCTTTTCAAGCTTAAAACCGCATTATAGGAAAGACCGAATTGACTTTCCAGCCTTTCAATGTCCTCCTGACGCGTGCTGGGGTATTCATTGCTTTTAAAACGGTTCAAGTCCGCCAGCATATAAACATAGCCCACCTCATCGATCCCCCTGCGGCCCGCCCTTCCGGCCATTTGGAAGTACTCCAGCGTCTTCAGCGTCCGTAAGGAAACACCGTCGAATTTCATGGGGGAATCAAAACATACGGTACGCACGGGATAATTGATACCTACCGCGAACGTCTCCGTGGCGTAAAGGACCCGTACCAGGTTGCGGGCGAACAGATATTCCACGATCTCTTTGGCGCCGGGAAGCAGGCCGGCATGGTGATAGGCGATCCCTTTCAGCAGAAGGCCTTTTAAGTAATGCACGATTTTGATGTCGGAAAGGCCGTAATCATCGATCATGCCGTCCACGGCCCGCTCCACTTCATCCTTTTCCGCGGGGCTTAAATAATCCTTCTGCAGAGACAGTTCATAAGCCATATCCTCGCACAACTTGCGGGAAAAAACAAAATAAAGGCAGGGCAGATAGCCGGTCCCCAGAAAACGGAGCAAATCCAGGTGAGTGGAAGACTCGTATTGAAGCCTGTATCGGTTTTCCTTGCCCGCCTCATGCTCTTTTCGGGTTTTATATTCGGCCACGGATTTAAGATCCGTGCGGCCGAGCCTTTTTTCAAACAAATAATGCCTGAGAGGCACCGCCCGCTTCCATTTACGGATTACCGCAACCTCGTGCTTCTTGATCTCCCGGATCCAGTCCGCCAGTTCCTGGGCGTTGGGGATGGTGGCGGACAAACCCAGCAGCCTCATATGCCCGGGCATGAAGATAATGGATTCCTCCCAGACCGTGCCCCGTTCTTCGTCCGAAAGGTAATGGATTTCATCAAAGATGACATGCGTCACCCCATCAAGCCGTTTTAAATCCTGATGAAGGATATTGCGGAAAATTTCCGTGGTCATGATGCAGACCGGGGCATCAGGGTTGATCACGATGTCCCCGGTGATGATGCCAACATGTCCCCCGCCGTGCCAGGCCTTGAACTCCTTGTATTTTTGGTTGGAGAGGGCTTTGATCGGGGCTGTATATATGATGCGCTCCCCTTTCCGCCTGGCCTGATCGATGAGGTAATCGGCGATCAGGGTTTTACCGACCCCGGTTGGCGCGGATACCAGGACGGATTTTCCCGACATCAATTCCCGGATCGCCTGAATCTGGAAATGATCCAGCACATAATTCCTGAAAGTTACCAGCTCTTCGTTGGACAATATTGCGCTCCTCTCAACTGACAATGCTCATCACATCCCGCTCCTCGTAAACGGCCTCCTCGCAGGCATACAGGACGTCCTCCAGCGCTTCCGAGAAATCCGGCTCCATGGCCTCAATCAAGGCGGATTTGATCTCCGAGGTCTTATGCACGAAGTAATCCAGTTCGGCATCGGTCAAATAACCGTAATAAGGCGTTTTCAGCAGCCGGCGGGGGTTCAGTACGACCCCTTCGCCTGCGGAAAGCCACCGGCCGTTGATCAAAGCTTTCCATAACTCCTGCAGGTGCTTTTCCGCGCCGCATCGGGGGAGCACCGGAATTATTTCCCGCAGTAAATCCGCCTCGATCTCATCCGTGATGGGCTGCAGGTCCGGCATAAGCCAGGCCAGGGCCACAATACACATATTGAGGTAACTGTGCCCGGTTTCGAATTGTTCATCATAAAGCCATTTTTTTTGCACCAACAGGCGGGCGGCTTCGGAGAACTTCTCCTTGTCCCCGGCGGCGCCGGCCCCGGGGGTGTAATCTTCTATCTGCCGCATGATCGAAGCGGCCAAACCGGGTTCCTTGCCGTCGATCATCTTCCATAATCTTTTAAGCTGAAAACCGTTAAGCACCAACAATCCATCCACAGCATTCACTCCTTGGAATGATTAAAGATAATAATCCGGATACGACCGTTCACTAAGGCTACCGCCGGCGGGACACAGCTTCCGGAGGATGCAACCCGCAAGCGGGGTTTGATACTGCAAAACCGTAAGCACATCCGGATACTTATCCCCCAGGATGGACAGCGCCTTTTCCATGCGAATTTTCAAAAGATCCATATCCTGATCCACCCCTGCAGCCATATAAGGAAATAACCTGCGATGAACAAGGGCAGGACAATAACGCTTCCCATTATTATCTGCCACCAGGACAAATTCCATAACCCTTGAAGGATGCTGATATAGGCCCTTATTTTTAAATAAATATACCGGCATGTGAAAAATAAAGCCAGGATAAAAAGGAAAATCTTGGCCGCATCAGGGCCTGCCATAATTTTAGCGATATTAAGGGCGCGCAGGACAAGCGACCAAAAATAAGTAATCGGGTATGTATAGGCCCAGACCCGGAACATCACTGCGAATTTATTCCGCGCGCTGAATAAATACCCCACCGATGACCACAAGGCTGTAAACAACAGGTAAAGAGCAAAAAAAGCGCCAAGCGTAAAAAGGAAATCCCGGATAAAAAATAGAATTTCCTAGGCCGGATTATCCATTTTAAGCCGCATCCCGAAATCAAACCGCTCCTGTGCGGCAATCAGGAATCCGAGGATAACGAGAATGAACAGGCTGTTCCCGCTTTCCCTTTCGGCGATAATATCCGCCAAAAAGTCCTCGGGATTTATGAACATCCGGGATAAGCGCCGCAGAAAATGTCCCATTTAACAACTCCTTGATGGCACCTGCAATGAAAGACGCAGCACAAAAACGATTAATCAACCTATCAAATATTTGACATTATTATTAAATTCCCTTCTCATCCATACTTGAGCGGCATTTATAAAACCGGCGATTAAATGGCGCATCCAAAGAGGATTCGATGGTTTTATGCCGAAGTAATGAATATTTACCAGTAATAACTCAAATTGGAATAATCCTTGCAATGGCGCTGAAACGGTCGACGGCTTTTTAGGAGGGGTCTTAAGGTGAAACGGTTTTTTGTTTCCATGGCGCTCATCGTGACTTTAATAAACGTCTTATTAAATACTCACCCGCTGCTGGCGGCCAAAAACACGCGCAACATCACCAACCTTCAATACCGGAACGCGGATATCAGGGATCTTCTTACCAACCTTGGAGCCAGCTTGGGAGTGACGATCATACTTGATCCCGCAATCCAGGGCCAGACAACATTTAATATCGCCGACGTAAGTTTTGAAACCGGTTTGACCCAGATTCTGGAACCGCATAACTACATGTTCATCAAACAGGATAACATATACTATATCGTACCTAGGCCGCCCGTCATCAAATGGGTGAATAACCGGCTGACCATCGAGGCTAAAAACACGCCCCTTACCACTCTTTTCAGCGCCGTCGTCCGGGAGGCGAAGCTGAACATCTCCTGGGATAATTCCTGGATTGACCGCATTCACATCTATTTATACGACATGAGCGAGGAGGAAGCCATGTCGGCCATCGCCCGCCAGGGCAACCTGTATTACGAGAAAAACGGCGCCGTATACGAATTCAAGAAAAACATCTTCACGGCCAAAACCGACAATATCAAGGTGGTTTACGACAAGGACGGCCTGAGCATTGAAGCCGACCGCGCCGATATTTACACTTTGGCCCGCATTATTTCCGAAAAAACGGGATATAACGTCCAGGTTGAAACGGGATTGACCCAGCAGGTTTCCGGATCCATCCAAAAAATGGGGCTGCAGGAAGGGCTGCTGCTTTTTTTCGGCTCCATCAACCGCCTGTCCGTTTCTTACGGGCCCGATCATTTTTTCATCGGCAGCCCCGGCTCCAACAAGATGATTGTCAATATGGCCGATGGCCGCATGTCCGCTAAAATCACCCAGGGCTCCGTTCAAGATTTCATCAGCCACTTCCGGGCGCAAAGCAACATCCCCTTGACGTGCGATCCGGATGTAACCGGCCCCATCAACGCGGAATTCAACAACCTGGAGCTTCTCGAGGGGCTTGCCGCCATAGCCGACAACAACGGTTTGACCCTGGACCGCAGGGAACAGGGATATCATCTGCGCCGCAAGACAAACAACAACATCAGCATCCGCCTGCGCGGCAACGGCAACTTCGATATCAAAATCACGGATTCGGATCTGACGCAAGTGCTCCGGGAACTGGCCACAAAGATAGATGCGAACATATTGATTTCCAGCAACGTGGGCGCCAGCATCAAATACCTCCAGGTCAAAAATGTATCTTTCGAGGAAGCGTGCAAATACATCATGCAGGGAACTCCCTACCGACTTATCAAAAAGGAAAATATATTCATCATAGCAAACGTCATGAATCCCGGTTCGGAGGCCATGGACATCCTGGAATTTGAGACTTTCTACTTCACATATCTGCCGGTGGAGACCTTTTTTAACAGCATGATGCCCGGTTTTCTCAACCGAAGCACGATGGTGATGAGCCGCGAGCTTAACGCAATCCTGGTTTTCGGCACCAGGGAGCAGATCGAAGCCTTTAGAAAATATAAGGAAAAGTGGGATACTCCCTTAAAGGGCAACCGTACCAAAGTTATTCCGTTGAAGTATATCAAGGCCCAAAGCGCTTTCAATGTGATACCCAATGATCTGCGCAACAACCTTATGATGGTCCAGGATATCAACGCTTTGTCGTATACGGGGACGGAAGGCAACATCCAAGCGCTGGAGAAATTTATAGCGATGATAGACATTCCCATCCCCATCATCTCCTGTGACATCACGGTTCTGCAAATCTCCAGGGAAAAGGGATCCACTTACGGCCTGCAGGGATTAACTTATCAGGACGGCCTTTACGTAGCCAGCGTAAGCCTGGATCCTACGGAGTCCATTTCGGGCGTAAGCGCCAGCTTTGATAACAACACCCTGATTGTAAAGATTAACGCCCTTCTCAATTCCGGCAAGGCCAAAGTCATCACCAGTACCAATATCTCCACGCTCAACAATGTGGAAACGACGCTGGATTCCACAACCAAATACCAGATCCGCATCCCGGAGAACAATCCTTCGGCCACCCCCGGGACCAATACGCAGACCACCAGCCTGCAGTCCATGGACACGGGCTTAAGCATCCGCTTTACACCCTGGGTGTCCGACAACAACGACATCACCCTGCAATTGAGCCCTTCCATCACGGAATTCCTGGGTTCCCCCTCGGGCGTCAACGTCTATGCCGCCACTTCCAACACGCGCAAGCTCCTAACTACCATACGCGTTAAAGACAAGCAGACTTTCATCCTGGGAGGACTGATCCAGCGAAACAATCATTACCGCAAAAACAAAGTCCCCATCCTGGGTGACATCCCCATCCTGGGCTATATTTTCAGTTATACCACCCTGCAGGAAATGGAAAACGAATTCGTGATCATCATTACACCGCGCCTTCTCAAGGAAGGCGTTAAAACGGAAGGGCTGCAGTCCGAACTGCACAAGACCATCCAGGAATCCGGAGCCGGGCAGGAGAAATCCGGCGGAACAGGAGACATCCCCGGGGCTTCGCCTACGCCGAAGCCGGAAACCGCTCCGGTTCCGACATCGATTCCGGTTCCAACGCCGGTGCCGAACCCTTCTCTCTCTCCTATGCCGCAATAGTCGCCCAGTTATACTGAATGCGAAAGTTGGCATGGACAAAAACAAAGACGCCAAACAGGCGTCTTTTATGCTCAGCGAAAAAATATGAGCCGATTATTCCGCCGGCAGCGGTAAAAACACCTTCGTCACTCCGTCGCTCATGACCATTTCCACGCCTTGCGCCGTGATGCGGTTCACCGTCTCATTGTCCACGATATCTCCGGTTTGAACATTAAAGGTGCGGTCGGGCTCCCGGGCCAAGGCCAAGGTAGCCACATTGGTTTTGCCGATGATCACGCCCACCAGAATGAACTGTGTGCCCATTACATCGTTTGCCGGCGGGGACGGGCTTGGGCCGGAGGCGAGCCCGAACATGGCGCCCAGCCCCCCGCTGGTTCGGGATTTCATGGAAAATGAAACTATATCCCCTTTTTTTAACACCGCATCACGCCGCCGCGACAGTTCGTGATATTTCCGGTATCCTTTTCCCGCTTCCCCCCGGATTACCAGCAGATGCGCCATGGCCATCGCCAAAAAAGAAAAGGAAAGTAACAGCCAGATCCAGGGGTGCTTCTTCATAATCAATTGATCCTTCCTTTCTCTTTATCCGGGGTTTTCCGCGGGAGAATGGTGGCCAGGGTCAACCCTACGCTATACGAATTCTCTCTGTCTTTCTCGTAGGACAATTGGTCGATCCATAGAAACTTTTTGTTGTTTTCCAGGCGTTCTATGAGACGGGCCAATTGATCCGGCTGGCAAGTCCCGTTTACATGCGCCATGATCACAGGATAAGTTCCGGGGCTTGTTTTCACCGGTAAAATCTCTTCCTTATTCCAGACGATTTCCTCCGCATACCCGCTTTCTTCCAGGATTTCCAGGAGTTTAAGGGAAACTTCCTCCTGGCTTTCCCGCATGAAAAAACGTTCCTGCAGCCTCCGGGAAATCTGTTTGATTTCTTTTTGATAAGAAGGAGCGGCCAGCGGACGCAGCCGCACGAATGTTTCATATTCCTTGAGTTCCGCCTGCAACGCCTGCTTGGCATCATCCCAGTTCCTGACCGTAGGCAGATATATTAATCCCACCAATATGAGACACAGGGCCGTTATGCCTCCAAATATCAGCACTTTGCGATCTTTTTCAGTAAGCGGCATGGATTTTTCCTCCACGAAGATCTGCGATTCAATGAATTTAACTTGCCTTTTTCTCAAACGCATTAACAAGAAAGCGAATTTCAATTGATTTTCTGAACAGGTTTTTTCTGCGCGGCACGAATTTTAATTCGGATGGAAAATTTGCTGGATCCATCCCAATCCCGGATAATGGGAGCCAGCATCCGGACATCCGAAAAAATTTTGGACCGGTTCAGGTTATATAGCAATTCATGGATGTTTTTACAAGTGCCGGTGATCTCCTTGATCTCCCCGTTCTGGATTAACCATTTGGTGATGCGAGTTTCCGCAGGCAGGGCGCGCTCCAATTCGCTCCAGACGGACAATATGGAAACCTGCTCCGCTACTATTTCTTTCAGGTCATCGATTTGGGTGTTGAGAAAAATCCTGTCATCCGTTATTCCAGCCATTTTGTCGGCGAATAATTCGCGCTCATTCTGCATTCTGCGGACGACATTCTCCCGGGTCACCACGGAGTAATAATTAAGCCCCACCGTCCACAACAACACACCGGCGGCGGCCATACCCGCGGATAAGTAAGGCATGAGAGCCGCCATCCTGCGGGACGGCGCGGGGAAATAGAAATCCGCGCCCTTGGGGCAAAGGTTGAACCAGACCAGGGCCGCTCCGATGACCGGAGCGAGTAACCCGGCGTCATTCTTGTCCGCGGTGGCCAGATAGCTTATGGTATTGAATACTTTAATGGAATGGGCATTCCGTGCGCCGTCCGGAAATATCTGCCCCAGCAGATCGATGAGTTCCTGTTCATCCGGAAATTTTCCCACAAGAAAAAGATGATCCATGCGCTTCTCATGTTTGGCCGCAAAACCATCCAGGATCAGCGGCATTTTATTCCGGTATTCCTCTCTTCTGCATGCCCTGTGAAAATAATATTCCCCGTTCCGCCACGCGCTGACCTCAAAATCCGGGAAACCGGCCTGAATCATCAGAATGTCCTGATCCGTCCTTTCTTCCGGGATATTGTACAGAACAGCCTGACCCGCCACCCATGACGATAACGGCGCTCCCACCAGCCGAAGCTTGGCCAGGCGGCAGGCCTCGTCCATCCGTTGCCATTTTTGGATCGAATGGGCCAATACTTCTACTCTTCCCATCTGATCCGGCAAACGGCGGTATGTAACAAGCAGTTCATCAAGGGGCGCCGCAAAATTTTCCTCCGCGGCCATCCGGACTGCCAGCATGGTCTCCTGATCCGGCAAAAACGGAAGATCGACTTCGCGGGTAAAAACCTGGCTCCGTGGTACTATCCACAGCACATCCCTGCTTTTCAACCCTTCCTCAAGCCAAAGAATTTTTAAAAAATCTCCCAGGACGGCGCTGTCATTCTCCCATTTGTCGGGCAAGGGACGCATAACGGTTTTTTCCAACAGCAGACCGGTGGAGGTTAACCTGGCCTGCACGGCCAGCAACTCCCGGCTGGAAAACTGCAGAACGATGGGATTTTTCCTCCACCAGCGCCTAGGCATGGCGTTCATCCTCCATCTGCCAGGTATGCAAGCGAACTCTATAATGAGTGTCCGTGATTTTCATATAACGCTCCAGAGTGGTGCGAATCGTCAGCGCGGGGCCTTTTTCCCGCTCAAACTTCATGGTAACGGTGAGAAAATTGGATTCCACGCCCAATAGATTTTGATACGATACATTCCCGTTATCTATGATGATTAAAAAAGCATCCGCCACCTTCTTAAGGTGCAGCCCTCCCTGCGTCTTGCATTGCTCCACTTCCTGCTTAATATTATCGGGGACATATTTGTAAACGAATTCATCCACCTCATCCTGTTTTTTAAAGATCGTTTTCTTCCTTTCCTTAAGAAAGGCCTTGAATTGGTCCTCATCCTCCCCGCCGGGCCACAGTACCCTAAGCGCCCTTGGATCTATGGTATTGATATTATAAACAGGGCCGAAGGTCAACAGGTTTTTGAGCTTGGCCAGAATGTCCACGTTCATGCTGGGCAGTTTTTCCAATTCGTCCAGATCCCTGAAATACCTGTTGGTCACCTGGTAGATGGATAATTCCATGTCCATCCGCTCCGCCACGTGTTTTTCCACGCCCGCATCCGCCAGAACTGATACAAAAGTCGCTCCGTCGATAAAATTGGGATTAAGGTATCCATAGACAGTGGTATATTCCTTGATATCCTTGGGAAATTTATCCGCATTTCTGATGCGCTCCAACACGTTAATATTTCTAAAAATTCCGTCAAAATCAGGATAAACCTCCCCCTTGCTCTTGTAATAAGGAAGTTCAGCGCCCTTGGCAAAGGATTCCCCGGGAGGATCCCGCCAGTCAAGCAATGGTTCGTATAAAATATCATTCTTAAAAAGAGCGACCGCCTGGAGATAAGTAAGGCTGTTCAAGTTGATCTTCCCGCATTCGTCGGTTACGGTGACTTTTATTTTTTTAATGCTGTCATCGGTAAAGGCGGGCTGCCACCATTCATCCTCCCCTTTTGCATCATATCTGGTCTCATCGATCCTGAGCAGGTTGATCTCCCGCTGCAGGATATCCATGGCGGTCCGTTGGAACTGTAGCCTCTCCCTCTGGTTATGCACCAGGGCGGTTTCCATTTCCATCCGGTATAAGAGAAAAAGCAGGATACCGCTGAGAATCACGGTGAGCACGATTACCATGACCAGGGCGGATCCCCGGCAATCCTTGCCCGGCATTCTTGAGCCGCGGCGGCGTTTTTTTCCCCCGATCCCGGTCGCATACCGGTTCCTGTTCATATTCCCTCTCCCGAATATAGGCTTAAAAATATCGGCGCCACCAGAGGTTCCTCCGCTATGCCCCTTTTCCCCTCCCGCCTCCAGGTCAGCCGTATCTCAACCAGGGAAGGGACCATGCCTTCCTGCTGATCCTCCCATTTCCGATCCCATGTCTTCTTCACCGGATGAAAATAACGAAAATCCACGGTCTCCAGGCCGTATAATATGGAGATTTCCTTTTTTCCCCCATCCAGTTCCCCTTCCCAATCCGCCTGCTTCCAGCATAAAACGCCTTCCTCCGCATCAAAAGCCAGGGCAAATTCCCTGATTGCGCCCTTTTTCTCCTGCAAGAATGCAAGAGAATGCTCTTCTCCCAAGAAATGGGGGAATCGCCTGCTCCCCGAATAATAAATGTTATTGAGCTCCCGCGTCACCCTCAACAGGAGCAGCCTGCGGGCCTGGGCATGATAACCCATATCGTTTTCCCTGGTCCAGATATTTACGGCCACGGTCAGACTCTGATATAGAATCAGAATTAAAAATGAAAACAGCACGAGGGCAATAACGATCTCTATCAAGGTAAAACCGCCCTCCCGGGTCATTGGTCCTCTCCTTTGAGCGCCGAGATCTCCAGACGACGGCGGGCCCTTAATCCGGTCCACTCCACTGTTACAATGACTTCGGACAACCCTTCCCCCTCACTGACGGTCCGGATGTACCACCGGTATTCCGGACCCTCTCCGGCGGTCATTCTTCCCTGCAGCGCCGCCTGATCGCCCGCCAAATAAGACTGCAACTGGCTTTCGGCGATGACCATGGCCTGCCCTCTTTCCAAAGCCTCCCGGTGGGCAAACATGGCCTGGGAAATGCCGGAAAGCAGTATGGCCAATGCAACGCCCAGAATTGCCAGCGCCGCCACAATTTCCAGCAACGTGAATCCCCGCGTAGACATCCCATCACCCATCCCAGGTTATCTGCCCGTTTCCCGGGGCAATACTGCACGTCCATTTTATTTGCGCGTCTTCATAGATTAAAATGACGGCCAAGCCTTTGCATGTTCCATCGCCGTAAAAAATCGCCCCTTGAAAACTCTCTTCCGGTTCCGCCGGTTCCTCATCGGCATTAAGTTCTTCCGTTTCAACCTCTTCCTCTTCCTCTTCCTCTTCCTCCGGATTTTCCCCGGCAGCTTCCTCTATATCAGGTTCCTCGGTTTGAGGACCTTCCGGCGGAGTGAGCCGGCTCTCCTCCTCGTCTCCGGCGGGCAATACCAATTCAATGGCAAAAGGTTCCAGGGAGCGTTCAAACCGTTCTTCGCCAAGGATAAACACATAGCATTTCCGGTCCGGAAAAAATTCCACCCGCGCTTCATCGTTGTTACTTACAGCTTCATTGCGCAGCAGAATCAGATCCTCGGTCAACTGGTTTTTGATCTGTTCCAGCTTTTGCTTTTTCTCCATCTTTCCCAGGTCCGGCATCATCAACGCCGCCGCCAGGGCGATTAAAACAAGCGCCACAACGACCTCCAGCAGGGTGAAACCGCGGCATTCATTTCTACCAGTTCCCCACATCCGCATCATATTTTTCCCCGCCTTCTTTGCCGTCTGCGCCCCACGACCAGATGTCCACCCCGTCCGGGTTTTGATCCCCCGGATTCATGTATTCATATTTACGCTTCCAGGGGTCCAGGGGTACTTTGTCATCAAGATAGGGGCCGTTCCAGTTATCCTCTCCGGGGTTCTTGCGTAACGCCTCCAAACCCTGGCTGGTGGTGGGATAGTGTCCCACATCCAAACGGTAAGTTTTCAGCGCGCTCATGAAAAGGCCTATTTGAGCCCGCGCCGCACTTTGCTGGCCTTTACTCCATTGATCCATAACGGCAGGGCCGACCATGGTCGCCGCAATAGCAATAAGGATTAAAGCCACCACTATCTCGATCAATGTGAAACCGCTTTCATTCCGGATCCCGGTCATTGTTTCACGCCTCCTATAAGATGTTACCCATACGCATTAAAGGTATGAGAATGGAAATCAAAAGCAAGAAAATACCCACGGCGAGGAAAAGGATGACGGCCGGCTCGAGGATGGAGAGTAATCCCCGCAGGGTGTTTTTTACTTCCGTATCATATAATTTCGCCAGTTTTTCCAGCATTCCTTCAATATCGCTGGACTCCTCCCCGATGGCCAGCATATGCACGGCGATGGTGGGAAACACCCTTTGTTTCTTCATTTCTCTGGCAATGCTGCCCCCTTCCCGCAGACTGCTGTGAATCTCGCCCACGGCTCCCGCCAAAATGATGTTGTTCATAGACCCTTGCAGGATGGAAAGGGCCTTTAAAATGGGAACACCGCCGGACAGCATGGTCCCAAAGGTCCTGGCCATGCGGGCGGTTTGAACTTTCAGGTA
Organism: Bacillota bacterium; assembly: GCA_050260475.1. Lineage (GTDB taxonomy): Bacteria > Bacillota > UBA4882 > JBLNCG01 > JBLNCG01 > JBLNCG01. The sequence continues at coordinate 15,235 of JBLNCG010000003.1, read as the reverse complement.
GATATCCCCGAATAAAGGCGCCGTAAGCCTCCACCGGTCGATCTTTTCCCTCCCCTGCGGGGAATTCCAGAACAGGCACAATGCCGTACCCGCTCCAGCCAGCATGATCACGGGAACCCACCACCATACCTGCAAGACATTGGATAACCATAAAACCACCCGGGTGATCAGCGGCAAATCCTTGTGCATCATCTTGAATATCTGCTCAAATTTGGGAATCACAAAAAAAAGCACCACCCCCAGCGCGCCCATGCTGACCAGGGAGATCATGGCCGGATACAGCAGGCTGCTCCATAAAAAAAGCCGCAATTCGTATTCCTCCTCGAGAAAAGCGGCCAGCCTTTCCAATACCAGGGGCAGCACTCCGCTGAATTCCCCGGCTTTGACCATGTTCTGAAAAAAAACGGGAAATACATGAGGGTGCATGGCAAGGGAGTCGGAAAAAGCCTTCCCGGCTTGCACTTCCTGCCAGATTTCCTCGATGATGGCCCCGATTCTTCTTTGCTTAAAAAGCTCCGCACATATCAACAGAGCGCGGTCCAGCCGCACGCCCGATTTCAACAGGCTTGCAAGCTGCTGGGTGAAAATAAGCAATTCCTTGCGTTTCACCCCGCCGCTTTGGCGTACAGCTTCTTCTTCCATTTTCTCCCGGGTGGTTTCCAAAAGCTCCAGGGGGAAAAGGTCCTGGATACGCAGACTGGCCATGGCCTCCTGGCGGGTATCTGCGCCGATTATGCCGGTCCGGATTTCCCCCCGGCTATCGCTTGCCCGGTATGAATATTGCGGCAATTCGATTCCCCTCCACCCTAACTGGCGGTAACCTTCATCAGTACTTCATCCACGGTCGTAACGCCCTGCAATATTTTCTCCCGGCCTGACTGAAAAAGCGTGATCATGCCCTTTTCCACGGCCTTCGCCTTGATCACGGAACTGTTTTTTCGCTCCATGATCAGGCCTTCGATCTCTTCATCCATCAACATCAGCTCGTAAATGCCGGTACGCCCCAGGTACCCGATGTTATTGCATGCGTCACAGCCTTTTCCGTAATATACGAAGGCCCCGGCGGGCAGATCAAAAGCCGCCTTCTCCTGCCGGGTCGGCTTCCGGGCATCTTTGCAACTGGGGCAAATAACCCTCACCAATCGCTGCGCCAATACGCCGCGGACAGTGGATGCCACCAGGAATTCTTCCACCCCCATATCCAGCAGACGGGTAATTGCTCCCGGCGCGTCATTGGTGTGGAGCGTGGTAAAAACCAGATGCCCCGTAAGGGAAGATTGAATGGCAACCTCCGCCGTTTCCAAATCCCTGATCTCCCCTACCAAAATGACATCGGGATCGTGCCTGACGATGGTGCGCAAACCACGGGCAAAGGTAAAATCGATCTTCGGATTTACCTGCATCTGGTTGATGCCCTTCATTTCGTATTCGATGGGGTCTTCGATGGTGATGATTTTTCGCTGGGGCGAATTCAGCTTGGACAAAGCCGCATACAGGGTCGTGGTTTTTCCGCTGCCGGTGGGGCCTGTGACCAGCACCGCTCCGTGAGGATGTTGCAGGAGATCTAAAAAATCCTTGAGAATCCCGGCGTCAAAACCAAGCTGCTCAAGATCCATAAAGAAATTCTGCCGGTTTAAAATGCGCAGCACGGCAAACTCTCCATGTTTGCTGGGCGCGACCGCCACGCGCAGATCCAGGGTGGCGTCACCCACATTGATAGTTATTCTTCCATCCTGCGGCAGGCGGCGTTCGGCAATGTCCATGCCTGCCATCAGCTTGATCCTGGATATAATGGCAGGATAAAGCCTTTTCGGAGGCGAGCTCGTGGCGTAAAGCAAACCGTCGATCCGGTATCGCACCTGCACCTCATCCTCGAACGGCTCCAGATGAATATCGCTGGCTCTCGCCTTGACCGCCTCCATGATGATCAGGTTGACCAGGCGAACCACCGGCGCCTCATTGGCAATTTCCTCCAGGGAGGCCAGATCAGCCAAATTTTCATCCAATCCGGGTTCAGTTTGCTCCTGCAACTCCTTTAACACGTTTAAAACCGATTGGGCTCCGGTGCGGTAATATTTTTCAATGGCATCCCCTATTTCGTCATCCGTAGCCATCACAGGTGTAATACCGTAACCGGTCAGGATGCCCAGTTCGTCGATAACTTTGCCGTCAAAAGGATCCTTGACCGCCAGCATCAGCTGGCCGTCCTGTATATAAAGGGGAAGCACGCGATAGCGCTGCGCCACATCGTAACTGATCATTTCCAGGGCTTCCCGGGCCGGTTCCTCTGCATCCGGGCGCCAGCGCATCAAGCCCAACTGCTGCGCAAGCACATCCGCCAAATCCTTCTCATTTATTACCCCCATCTGGACCAGGATCTGGGCGATAGGTATTTTTTTACTTTTTTGCATCTCCAGGGCCATGTCCAAATCAGCCGCACTGATGCAGCCGTTCTGTAAAAACAACTGGCCGATGAGTTGCCTTTCCCGGTTATTCATGAAAATACTGCCCTTTCTTATTTAAGGCAATTGCGTTGTTACATTAATTCAAGGTTTTACCGTTAAATATAGTACATAACTACATTTAAGCTATCGATATTTCGTGGCAAGACATAAAAATATAGTTGCGATGCAAATCGCTCTATTTTAAGCCTTTTTTAAAACGGCGTATTTTCCCGTACAATTTAAATGATTCGTAAAAAGCCTTGAGGATTACCTTTAGCTTGGCCCCGGTCTGGGAACCGGCCGTGCGCGGGTAATGGCGGACGCCTTTTTCCACAATTTTCGCACCCATATTCTTAAGTTTTGAAAGGATCTCGATATTGATCAGGGCTCCGGTGGATTCGATAACGATGTTTTTCAGCATTTCCCGTTTGAACAACTTGAAGGCGCAGTCCACATCCCTGACCTTTAATCCGAACATGACGCGGGACCAAAGCTTCCAGCCGAAAGCGTTCAGCCGCCTGAACCAGGGATCCGCCCTTTTGATGCGATATCCCACTACCGCATCGATCTCCGGATCCTGGTTCATCATTTCCAGGAATGTAGAGAGCTCACCCAGGTCAAACTGGCGGTCGCAATCGGAAAAAAACACCAGACCGAGTGTGGCGCTTCGAAAACCGGTCTGCAAAGCGGCCCCGTAACCTTGATTCTTCTCATGCCTCTTTAAAACCACATTTTTATGGCGGGTTGCATGGCTTTTTACAATTTTAGCGGTATTGTCCTTGCTTCCGTCATCCACAATAATGATTTCGTAATTGCAGTTCAATGGCGCAAGGACCTCTGTCGCCTTTTCGATTACCGCCCCCACGTTGGATTCTTCGTTATAAGCGGGAAAAAACAGGCTGATGCCGTCCCGTAGAACGCCCGCAGCATGTGCATTATTACTCATGGATCCACACCCCCGGATTGGAGCAATTTGCGTTGTTATGATAATTTTACCGTCTTACCGCTAAATATCGATAGCCTAATGGAGCCATACACAACCTGGCATTAAGACAACAACGCAATTGCCTTGATTAAGAAAAGACTTAAAACCCGCCGCCGGTCCGGATCGATCCCCGGGATACGGCGGCGGAAAACAGTGAACATCCAACTAAAAGATCCAATCCTGCGGAAACCAGCGCAGCCTGTCCACATAGCTCTGCGGGACTTCCAATCCCGACAGCACCGGATAAAACAGAATAAACAAGACGAATCCCGCCGTCAATATTCCGGGAATAATCTTCCTGCCCTGGTCCGTATGCCAGATTGATTCCAGCAAAAGGGCGCCCATCAAATAAATTAACGGCAGCACGGGATAGAAATGGTAGATGAAAGTGACCCTGCTCACCAGCACCCAGGGCAGGTAAAGGGACAAAATGCCGATCATGACGTAGTGCATGATGGACCACCGGCGCATGGTCAACAACTTGTATACGAATATGATAACCGCGCACAACCCGATAAACCATATCAGCGGATTGCCCATGCTGACGATGGAAACCTTGCAGCCGGGTCTTACATTAACCTGCTTGTCGGGATAAATCCACAGCGGTTTGAAGTTAAAAGGCCAGCTCCACCAGGGGGATGAAAACGGATGAGAGTCTTTCAACTGGGAATGGTAATTATACATATCCCGTTGGCTTGCCTTCACTTCCTCCACGCCCATATCGGAAAACGCGTCCACGCTTTTGCAATTCAAGAATGGAATATAGGTTAGAAAATAAACCGCCGGTACGATCAACAAAAAGAGGAGCAAGGCAGCCACCACGGTCAGCCCAAAATTGTTCCTCCAAAAATCCATGGATATTTTTCCCGCTTCCTGCTGGAATACGGTCTTGACATGACTTTTCTTTTTATTCCCCTTGCCGGTTTGGGCGGCTTTTGCGGCAGGGAAAGTTTTGCAATATTCACGGCGGTAAGCCAGATATTGCCTGATCTTGACTATGGCGAGCAAAAGCGCTACTCCGCTGAAGCCGTAAATGGCGGTCCACTTTACGCTCGCCGCCAGCGCGAAGAAGAAAAACATCAGTGCCAGCGTAGGCAGAGATTCCACGGCCTTCTTCCCCTGTTCCTGTTCCCGGGCATATTTCAATGCGAAAAGATACGTCAGGCCGATGAAAACAGTGGATGTGGTATCAATCGTGGCATACCTGCTTTGCACGAAGGGCATAAAATCCAGCGCCCCCATGGTCATAACGGCGTAAGCCCCGAAACGCGTGGCCAATACCTGCCGGCCCAGGAAAAACAACGTGATGATCAGGATGACTCCCATCAAAGCATGCATAAAGCGCATGCCGAACGGATTCATCCCGAACATGAGGATGCCCAGGCTGAGTATATCCTTGCCCAGAGGCGGATGGGTGGTCTCATAAACCTGCGTGCCCTTCACAAACTCGTAAGCGGTCCGGCCATGATAAATCTCGTCGAAATAGGTGCTGTTCATATAGGATGGTTCCGCAAGCATGGTATCCTGTTCATCAAAAAGAGGGCTTTTTTCGGCCGGTATTTCCCGGTTATTGATGAGAAAAACGGTGGATTTTACGGGAATGAGCTTGTTCGCGCGATCCAGGAAGGCTATCTCGTTGATGTGACCGGCAGAACCCTGAGGAATCAACCTGATGCGTTCCACCTGATTGACCGAACACGGCACTTTTTTTAATGCGTAATAATCCTTGCAACTGAGGACGGTCATATTGCTCCAGGAGGCGCCGTCGAATCCCTGCACCTGCAAATCGCCCGTATCCTCGGCGTCGTACCATGCGACTGTGGAAATATCCGACTTTTGGGCCAATACCACCTCCACTCCTTCGTACGAACTGGCCATATTCAATCCGGTCTGAGGGGTATGCGTGGTGCCCAGCCTTGCAAAGATTAATACCGTGTAAGCCAGGACGATCGCGCCCAGGATCATATAATCCTTTTTTCCCAGCGGGAAAGGTGCGGTCGTTAGGGAACCGGAAAGCTTATTATGCATGGCTTGGGATGTTTGCGACAAGAATCCCCGCAGCCATTGCTTCCTTCCCTGCAGGCGCGCATGGTACCGGAGCAGCAGCGCCGCGAGTAACAGGGTGTTCAAAAGGGACAAGATATAGATGATTCGGCTTGACACCGGATTTTGCAGGGTGTTTTGCAGCATGAGAATGGCGGCGTGCATATTCAGCAGATAGATGAGGCCCAACAGAGTTGAGCAATAATAGAGGATTTTATCCCTGTAATAACCCGCAGCTAAGAGCATGAACGGCAGGATGGGGAACATGTAACGCTCATGCATGCGCGGAAAGAACATGAAGAAGGCCAGAGCGGAAATGAAGAAGGCCAAAGCAAGCGCGCCTTTTGTCCTTTTGCGCCAGTAATAGAAGCAGCACCATACCGCCGCGGCCAGGAAAAGAAAAGCGCCCAGCACGCGGTAGCTTACGCCGAAAGCGGTAAGTTCGCTGTCGTTTACCGTATTGCCCCCCAGCAGTGAAAGAAAACTGGCGGCATTGAAGGAAGCATACGGATATTGCGCGGCCTGTTTGGTGTAATGATTCAGCATCCAGTCCAGCGGCTTGCCCCAGTCCATGGGAATGAACACAATGGCAAGGATGGCCAATGCGGTTCCCATCCATACCGTCCAGTTTTTATACTTCTGTTTATCCGGAAGCAAACTATAAAGTAAAAAGACTGTTATAAGCGGAATCAGCAACGGTCTTCCCCAATTAAAGGGGAACCAGATCACCACCAGGGTGGTAAGGGCGGTCCAGAGCACTGCCAACATTCTCTTGTAATCCGTCTTGACGGCCAGATAAAAAAACAGGATAGGGAAAAAGGCGATAGTCTGCGTCTTTGTAAAAAGCGAAGCCACAATACAGACTGATGCCAATTCCAGCTCATTCCGGAGGATCAAATAAAAGGCCAGCATCATCAGGAAGGCGTAATAGGAGTCAACCTGGCCCCAGAACGAGGAATTGTATATTACGGCGGGAATGAACATATACATGCCCGCAAGAAGGATGGCGATCAGCGCATTCTTTTTTCTGAGCATGATGAATAGCAGCCAGGCGGTGCCCACATCGAAGAAAAAGGCCGGCAGCTTAATGAGCGCAGTGAATAGCACCGGATTTCCCGCCAGGGAGAAGGCCTTGACCAGAAAGCCCAGAATCCAGAGCAGGTAAAGGGGAACCGGCGGATAATCGCAGAAATAGCCTTCTGCGTAAAAATTTTCCGGTCCCAGATCCGCCATGCGCAGCGCCCAGGCTTTAAAACAATCCATATCATTGGTAAAAGGCACCGCTGAAAAAAGAGGCATGCGGACCAAAAAACTTACCGCGGCCAATGCCAGGAAAATCCAGGGAAGATAAGCCGCAAAACGGCTCTCCACCTTCTTGCCCGGGCGGCCCGGTGGTCTGCTCTTACCTCTGAGCAAAAGCCATAATCCCCCCAAAGCTAGAATATAAAACAAAACTGTTAAGAAGGCATAGATACTGGTAGTTGACAGCGGACCCGGCTGTCCGGAAATGTTCGCGCCCGCTCCCGGAGGAGGCGGCGCCTGATTTGATCCGGGCCTTTCAATCTGCTGGTAATTATAATATTCTCCGGGCAGTTCCTCCAGGGTCAGATCGTCAAAATAAACCTTGCCGGCGCAGGTTTGACCGTAAAAACCCAGCCGGGCGCCGAGTATCACGGTCCTTTGCCCGCTGTAAGTCCGGAATATCAATTCCAGCGGAGTCCAATCGCTGCTCCCGGTAATCCCCTGGGAATGTACAAATCCGTTCATGACGCACAGGTTGGCGCCCAATGTGCCTGAGGGGATATTTTCCGTACATACCCATCCCGACAGCCGGTAAACTTTTTCGGACTTAACCCTGATTGTCTGTATAAACCGCGCGTCATTTTCCGTATCCGATTGGAGCAACGCGGCATATTTACCACTGCGGACCTTGGTGTTCGTTACGGTAAACAAGGACCCCGGCTGCCAGGCGTCAATATCCCATTGCTGCGGTTTATTGTTGGAATCGATCTGTTCGAAGCCGCCGTTTAAAAGAACATTATTCCCGGCGTGCGCGCGTCCGGCAGCCCATGCCGCGCACACAAATGCCGCTACAACCAGACAAGCGGTTTTACCATGTTTTAGCGTCATCATGGCTTAACCCCGGGCGGTGGGTTTCATTTTTTTCCGGTAAAACACCACCGCCGCCACTGCCACCAGAAGGATTATCAACCAGAGTCCGCCTGCCCCGAACGATCCCTTTTTGGATCCGGAAGTCCCCTTTTCATCCAGCAATTGCTGGCAGTCCGGAGGCTGGAAGTCAAGTTCCGTCAGGCTCAATTCATCAAAATAGGCTGTTCCGGTCACATCATTGCCCCACATTCCAAGCCTTGCGCCGATGACCGCCATTGTCTGCCTGGCATGGGTCCTAAAATTCAATTCCGTGTATGTCCAATCACCGGTGCCGTTCAACGTGGGGCTATGGTTGAAACCGTTCATCACTACACAAAGGTTGGCCCCCACTTTTCCGGATGTGACGTTTTCATAGGAAACCCAACCCGACAGCTTATAACACGTGTTGGGTTTAACTTTTACCGTTTGAACCATCCTGACATCGTTGGGGTTGTCTGATTTAAGCATCAGAGAGTATTTGCCCCGGTAGGACTTCTGATCAGTTAGACTGAGAACGGCCCCTTGCTGCCAAAATTCCCGGGTCCAATTGGAAGGCTGCGCCGTGTCGCCCTCTTCAAAGCCTCCGTTTAGAAGGAGGTTGTCCGCGGCGCCGGCTGTAAATGCCGAAACAGATAAAAGCATCGCAAAAACAAACAGCAGGATAACGGTTTTTTTCAACATCGATGCACTCTCCTTCGCACCTATTGATTTTTAGAATTTCGCCGTTTCGTAAGGTTCATCACGTTTTGGCGGCGCCTTGTTCCTTTTTCTTTTTTAAATGGAAATATATGTTAACGGCCGCCACTAGAACGATGATCAGGTAAATCACCCATGTCATGCTGAATTTGATGGGGCCTGCGGAAGGCTTGGCAGTCTCCTGCGGAGCGCTTAACTGCCGGAAGGAAGGCGGCTGCTGATCCAGTTCCACCAGGCTCAAGTCGTCAAAATATGCCGCGCCGGTATTGTCGCTGCAATACATGCCCAACCGTGCGGCGATCACCACCTCGTTTTGCTTATCATGCGTGCGGAAACACAACTCCATATAAGTCCAGTCCTTTGTTCCATTAAGCGGTTCGGTGTAATCGTATCCTCCCATGATGCAAAGGTTCGCCCCCACCTTTTGCGGCGGTATGTTTTCCGTGGCGATCCAGCCTGAAAACTTATAATATGTGCCGGGTTTAACCGGGATCGTCTGAATCGCCCTTACATCATTGGATTTATCATTCCTGAACATGAGAGCGTACTTCCCGCCGTGGCTTTTTTTCACCGTCAATTCCATGACCGCGCCGGGTTCCCAGGAATCATACACCCAGTTTTCCGGTTTTTGTTCCGCATTAACCTGTTCGAATCCCCCGTTTTTCAAAATTTCTGTCGCAGCGTTTGCCGGAAGCATCAAAACCGCCAAAATCAGCGCTGCAAACACGAGCCAAAACAATTTTTTAATCAGCATCGACAGCACCTCCGATTATTGATTATTGTATATTTTCTTTAATCCGGCTGTATTACCCCGCTCTTTGCCCTCCGGGCGTTCCCGGAGCCTGGTAAATAGTGATGCCCCTTGAAGGATCATCGTAAACCACGGGAAAATTATCCTTGAACACCTGCTCCTGCAATATATAATCGGAGCAGGTGCGGTTCTCGTTTTCGACGACGACATAATCGATATGATTAGTCCGAAGCAGTTCCTTGATCCTGTCCGGATTGCCGCAACCGTAAATTTCCTTTACAACCTGCTCCCTTGCCGTGGTGTTGTAACCTGCGGAATAGGCGAAATAAGGCCAGCCGTAAAAAATCTTTCTGCCCGCCATAAGCAGGGGGTGCGTAACATGAATATAAGTGAGGAAGACAGCGCCGGGCCTGGTGTTTTTGGTAGCCCATTCCGTCACGGGATCATTGAGACTGATCGTGTAGGTCAGTTTATCCATATTATAAAGGGTGATTAAATCCACCGCGCCGGTCACCGTCATCATCAGGAAAACAAAGACCGCAATCCCGGTAGTGAAAATTTTTCGCCATTTATTCCGGGCCGGCGCCGTCCGCTCCTCCTCCGCAACCGCAGCGGCCGGAACCGTTTTCCGGTCAAGATCCGCCTCCAGGCTGAACACAGTTTCCAGGCGGCCCTCCTCCCCGTCCTTAATCGCCATCCATCCGGAAACCGGGTAATGCATTCCCGGTTCGATACCGAGCACATGAGCTTCGTCCGGCGAGAGAACATTTCCCGGCTGCAGAGTCACGGCATACCGGTTTTTTTGCTCCGCAACCGGCGCCGTAAGCGCAGTAACACGTCCGAAACTCATCAAGCGGCAAATCAGTAAAGCCGCGAACATATTAAGCAGCATCACGGACATCATCACATATTTGTGATTAACGGGCATATCGGGGGTAATTTGCACGGTGGTGGCCACCAACACCGGCATAAAAAAGGCCAACGCCAGCCACCTTGTCCCTTTCGGGGCCAGAAAAATGCCGGCCAGGGCCGCCAGCGGCATCAGGCCGAATACCTCGGCGTAATATGCAAGGACGCCGGGCAGGGTTTTTTCGTTGGCAAGAAAACCGAATACCAATTTGGGCTGGATTGACGATATACCGCTTCCCATCAGGAATATTCCCTCAATGTACGTAAGGAGAACAGCGCAAATGGCAATGTTCAAATACTCCATCCTGTGTTTGGAAAACAAAGCCATCATGCAGAGGACCGGCAATATCCCCACCACCACCGCACCGTTCCAGAAGCTGAGAAGGCCCAGCAGTATGCCGATAACCAGGGAACGGCCCATGTCCCCGGGTTCCCAGGCATCAACGCTCAGGAAAAACTCCTTGCGCCGTGCAGCCGCTGCGGACGGCCGGCCGCCGGCCCGCCGCAGGGCGGCGATCATTTCCTGCATCAGAGGTAAAAGCAATAGAATTATAAGCATCATCATCCCCAGGGCGAAGGGGAAATGCCGTTGATTAACGAAGGTTTTCTGGGCCCATAAGCCCCAGTTCTCGCATTGAGTCTTGCCGATATGATCCTTGTTGGTTAAAATGCTTGTCAGAATGCCGCCGGTATAATTGAGGAAATTGCCGGCATTGTACCAGAATGAAGCCGGATTCGTAAAGATGCTATGAAAGTAAATCCAGGCCGTGGTAAGCCTGTCGCCCAGGAAAGTAAAAAAGGCGAAGGAACTCCGGAAGAAAAAGAAGACGGCGGTAAGGACGCCCGCCTTCCTGCTGCCCAGCACCACCACGGTTAACGCATATAGAAGCATGATGAAAGCAGTAAAGGATAAAATGCTGGGCAGGTTGAAAGCCCAGTCGATGGGCAGGCCCAGATACTCGAGATTCCCCGCCAGAAAATGGAACATGAAATGATACCTGATATGACTGTCTGGGAAATGGGGATAGCTGGTGGGAATATTGGCGCCTCGGGTAAATGACCGGATCATGGCCATATGCGGGCCGAAATCGCTGTAAACGGAAGCCCCCACCCGGATGCTGCCGTTTTCCACGCGGAAGGAATAAAACATGAAGAACGACCAGACCACGGTGGCCGCCAGAACCAGCACGGACTCCAGCCGGTTGGACAACCAAAACTTCCGGATCCGCTTGAAAATATCCTTGCTTAGATTGGCTGCGCCATACAAATAACCGCGTTTGAAAAAAAACAAATATGAGATCGCCGCAGCCAAGAGCACCAGAACCAAAATAGACCCATACTGTCCGGCTCCGGCCAGCAATTTATCGATCAAGCAAATCAATACTACATAGGCCAAAATTACCGGGAGTGTCAGTGCCATCAGTAACTCCGGATAGTTCTTCACCCAGTAGGATTGATCTTCACTTTTTACCGCCTCTTGCATCCAGGCTGTAAATGCCCGGTGTCTGCCTCCGGCGATTGCCGGCCAGATTACCAATGCGGCCGCCGCCGGGATAACAATCAGGTTACCGAATAACAGCGGGTGCCCTGTCCAGGCAAACGCATAAGAAACCAGATATGCGAGCCATGTCAGCAAAAGCGTCCCGATGATAAACGCCGCTGGAATGGGGACAATCCAGGATTTAAGCGGAATATCCGCGCCGAAAAAGCTTTTTCTTCCCCCCAGCCTGAACACACCGGGCAAAAATAGTTTTAAAAAAAGATAACCTGCGGACCAGGCCAAAACCAGGTAAAAAATCCCAAGCATGAACATATGCGCTTCCCTCCATGATTCCTATCCGATTTATGCGTTCATTCCATATGATTTCATTTTGCTTTTTCCGGCTGCCTCGCAACTGATGGATTCGGCTACGATAAAACGCGGCCTGCCTTTGACCTCCTCATATATCTTGGCGATATAAGTGCCGATAACCCCCAGGCTGATCATAAGGGCGCTGCCTGTAATGAGCAGCAGCAAGATTACCGTGGTGAAACCGCTAACCGCCAAGCCGCTGATTTTCATATATATGGTCTGCGCGCCCAGCAGAAGCGAACCCGCCAAAAAAACCATCCCCAGCCCCGTAACAATATGCAGCGGTACGGATGAAAAGGATACAATGGCGTTTACAGCCAGTTTAAATAACCGCAGTTTGGACCATCTGGATTTGCCGTGCGTTCGTTCGGCAACCGTAAAAGGAACGCTGGTACGCTTGAATCCCACCCATGCGGCAATTCCCCGGAAGAAAGTATGATACTCTTTCATCTGGCGCCAGGTGGACACAACCTTCGCGTCCAGAAGTTTAAAGTCCGATGCGTTGTTCAAGTCAAAACCGGACAATTTTTTTAAGGTGCAATAAAATGCGCGGGCGCACATCCTGTGGAGGAATCCTTCCTTCCCGCGGGAAGCCTTGACGCCTTCGATAATTTCGTATCCTTCCTCCCGCCATAGCCTGAACATTTCCGGAATTATCTGCGGCGGATGTTGTAAATCTGCATCCATAACCAGACACGCGTCGCCGCCTGCGGCATCCAGCCCGGCGCATAGGGCCGCTTCCTTGCCGAAATTCCTGCTGAACCTTATGGCCCGGATCCCCGGTATTTCCCCGGATATGATACGGATACATTCCCAGGTATGATCGCGGGAGCCATCGTCCACCAGAATGAATTCATGATGAATGCCGTGTTTGCTCAAAATATCCCGGATCACCCGCAGGCTGTGCTGGATCTGCTTTTCTTCGTTATAAACCGGTATGACAACGGACAATAGGTTCTTTCCCATGGCTTGTCCTCCGGAGGGCGAATTGTTTTCAAACCGCGGGTTCGGCTTTATCTTCCCGGTAAATCACCTTTTTATATAAGAAAAAGTTCCAGGTCACAACCATGCCCACCACAATAACCTTGGAAAATAAATAAAATAGACGAACAACGTCGGTAAGCAGGTACATCATAAAGTAATTAAACGCTAAATTGAAGATAAACAGGGGAGTATATAATATCAACTGACGCGCCATATTGCGCTTTGATCCGAAAGACCAGAACTTATTCAACAGGAAATTAAACCAAAAAACAACCACATAGGCGATAATGTTGGAGTATTGATAATACAGCTTTGCCCTTTCGGTAAGCAGGAAGAGAAGGGATGTTTCCAAACCGAAGGAGGAAAATCCCGTGATCAGATATTTGATAAGCTGGGGCCTGTTTTCGGCTGACAATAACCCGGTGATAAAATTCTTAAAATTTTTCGTGGGGATTATCCCTTTCTGAATTTATTCGGAACAATACCAATAAAAATTAATCATGCATTCGGGAAGTAAACCTTAAAAAAATAATCAAATATTACTTCCCGAAGGCTATTGGTTAATCCAAATCGACCAAACATTTTGCTTATGCGTTTCTTATAAGCAAATACTTGAGCCCAATTTTATCACTTACTTGCCGAATTAAGATTAAAGATTAATTTTTTTTACAATTCGACACAAATCGGTTTAACCCTTCCGGAGCATGCAAGTTTCGATGCAAGGCGCTTATTTAACTCTGAAGCTCCCCTGGAAACCGGAGGAAAAGTTTACAAAAACGCCCTTTTGTTTTACATAATTTTAATAGCATTGCCATATTCTCTTAAATATTCTGTTATAGAATCAGACCGAAAGGAGTGATATATATGAATAATAAATGTCCCGACTGCGGAACGCAAGTCAACCAGTGGCAGTTTTACTGTTCGAAGTGCAGCGCCGACCTTGCTTCTTATGCGAAGAAATCCGCGCATAATCCCGAAATGAAGTAAAGAAAAACAAGAAGTATTTTTCTTATAAATTACTTCTTGTTTTTCTTTTTCCCCAAATTTCCTAAGAGTCATTGGCCGCTCCCTGCTCCCCGCCTAGTGTTTGATCCAAATCCAGTATTTTAAAACATCCCGCGCCAAAAATAATGAACTTCTTTTGTTCCGCATACAACTCCGCGTGCACGGGAATCACATCGGTTTCCACCGTTTTGACCAATGAGCCGTTATCAGCATTTAGAAAAAACAACTTCCCGTCCTCTCCCAATGCAGCCAGCGCCCCCTGGTAGAAAAATAAATGGCGGGTAAGTCTGCTTTGCATCACGCATATCCATTGAACCTCCAGGGCTTCGCTCAAACCGTAAACTTTGCCGGAAGAGGTGACAGCATAGATCCGCCCGTCTTTCGCAAAAGCCGTAAAGGGGCCAGAGAATCTAAGGATATTGAGATCCTGGCCCGCTTCATTTATAGTTGCCAGCGTGGTGGCGAAATCCTGCAATAAAAGACAGCCCTTCTTCACGGGCTGGATGCTCCGGGGTAAAAGTGAAATGGCGCTTGCCGACACCAGGGAACCGTCGGACAATCTCAGGATATAAAGTTTTTTTAAGGCCGTAGACGCATAACAATACTCCTCTCCCAACCCATAGGAGATCACATGCTCATCCATGCGGTTAAAAGTCCAGAGTATTTCCCCGCTCCGCACATCTATGGCGTTTATTTCGTGGTTGATCTGGGAGGCGATGATTTTTCCCCCGCAAATGCGCGGCGGGGATATGTAATTAAAAAAATATGGCGTTTCCCAGTATACTTCGGCGGTGCTCCGATCCATGCAGATAAGAGGCTTTTTATAACGGAAAATGAAAATCCGGTCCCCGCTGATCGCAAGATATGGATTATAGCTTTGAAAATAATTCCGGTAGTCTATTTTGCAAAGCAATTTATCCGCGCCCGTTCTCAAATCGTATTCTTTTAAAAAGCCGCCGCTTAAGAGGTACATTCTGTCCGCGTAAAAAGCCGGATGATAGTTAATGCTTTTCTCCACCTTGATTTCTCCGCTGCCGGCAAGGATGCCGGCCGCGGTCAGGCAGGCCAGTCCCAGCCACAAACAAGTTTGGAGGTGGAATTTTCCCTTCATTACGGCCTCCGGAAATCCCTTTGATTACAATAAAATCCTGAATCGCCAGCATGAACTACTATATACTTTTTTTTCATACGGGTCAACCTTTTTGCGGATTATGCAATTTAAGTTATTATGACAATTTTACGTCTTGCCACTAAATATCGAAAGCCTAATGGTAGCCATACACTATATTTAATGGGCAAGACTTAGAAGCGTTGTGAAAAACCCAATTTATTTAAAGGAAAAAAGCAATTTATGTCGAATAATGTTACTATCAATCTATGGAGATGATAGTCATGTTAGGAAAGAATGAAAAGCA
>JBLNCG010000002.1:0-13380 GCA_050260475.1 Bacillota bacterium | reverse complement strand
CACCGGCTCCGGGTTCTTTTGTCCCATTTTTTCAAAGTGCTTTTTTCGGTGTATCGAAGGATTTTGAGGCCAGCCTTGGCCAATAGTTGAAGCTTTAAACTTTTTCAGGAAGCCCTAATTACAACGCCAATGCTCTATTCAGAATACCTCCTCGATCCGGTATTGCTCGCGGCCCAGGCCCCGCTTTTCCAGTTCTTTCAACTGTACAAAAGGACTCTTGCCGTGAAGCCTTTCCAGCAGATGGCCCGAGTCCTTAAGCGTGTAGCCCGCGGGCATCCCCGCCGGAATGAAATCCTCGACCTTGATCGCGTCTATACTAGCCCTTTCTACGGCAACCAGATCGCCGGATGCCATGATCCCTATATCAGGTACCAGACTGGGGGTGGTAAATCCCCAACAGTCGCACAAAGCCGTTATATCCGTCAGGAAATTGATATGAAAAACATGCCCGGGCGCAAAAGATTTCAGCACCTCCTCCGTGCAAACAGCCATGCCGGTTTGAAAATCCTCGTAATGATCCGCGTTCAGCCTGATCGCCCCGCCGGGGCAAACCTTGACGCAATGCTGACAATAAGTGCAGTGGTGAAAAAAAACCTCATACTTGCCCTGGTCGTTGAAGCGGTTGGCGTGATGGTTGCAATTGCGGACGCACATCTCGCAGCGGGTGCAAAGGTTTTCGTCCCAGACCAGCCCGCCCTCCAGGCTGTGGATCTCGCCTCTGGTCCGGTCAGTCACGCAGCCCATGGCGATATTCTTGCAGGCGCCGGCAAAGCCGCAGCAGCCGTGGCCTTTAACATGAGCCAGATTGATCATGACATCGGCATCGTGAATATTTCCGGCGATATCCACGTGCCTGAAGGATTTAAAATCCACCGGGCGCTCATAATAATACTTGCCTGTCACCCCGCAGGCATAAACCAGGGGCGCTTCCAGATACTGCGCCGTATATCCCCTGCCGGCAGCGCCGCTGATGTCCTGATCCGTGATATAAACTTTCGCCCCGTAGCTTTTAAGTTTGTCCACCAGGATCCTTATAAAAATAGGATGGATGGTGGAATAAATCATATGGCGCCCGAGATGCATTTTGATGGCTGTCCATTTTCCTTTGACGGTCCGATCCATCCCCAGGCGGTCGATCAATCTGCCAAATTTGGCCGTCAGAACCGCATCCGCGTCGTACCGTTGGAATTTCGCGGAAGCAAACAATACATCGCCCATTGAGATCCTCCGTTTCAAACGAGTTTATTGGCCGTAATTTTCCATGGGATTCCAGTCGGGGAAAAGAAGATCCTTCATGCCGACGTTGTATCCCTGCTCCTGCAATTTCTTGATGGCTGACTCCAATTGCGCGTTGTACCGGCCGTTCAATTTTTTCATTTCCCCGGGCACATCCTTGAGCTCCCCGCTCATGATCCCCCAGAAAACCTCTTCCCTGCTCGGAGTGGGGCGATCCAGCTTCAGCATGGCCAAGGCGGAATTGCGCGCCATGGGATTCGGCGCCCAGCGCAGGAAGTCCGTGCAAATCTTCAAATACTGCGCAAACTGTTCCGTTTTGGCGTTTTCCCTGGTGTTGGCGGCCGGATAAACGGAGATGCCGTATCCTCCCTTAACCCATCTCGCTCCGGCGTCAAAGGAGGTTATCCAATCCAGAAACAGCCAAGCCGCATCAGGGTACTTGCAATTCTTGGACATCAGATACATCCTCGGCTCCGCGATAACAGTCTGCATCGCCCGGTAGCCTTTCCCATCCGGGGCAGGCTCCGGAACGCAATCGTAATCGTACCATCCCGGGTGCGTGGTTTCCCAGCCCTTCTGGTTCCAAATGCCGCCGAGGATCATACCGATCTTTCCGTCCGCGAACATGACCTTCATGGTTTCATCGTCAATGGATAAAAAATTCGGGATGATGCTCCCGTCTTTTTTTATATTAAGCAAGAGTTGAAGCACCTGCACATAGGCGGGATTGTCGAAAGTATACCTGCCCTTGCGGTAGTCCATCTCCAGAGGCTCCACGTGGTCCCCGCCCGCAGCGCCGGCCCATCGGGCCCATTCAAGATAAGCATGGACAAAAAGGTGATCCGGTTTGCCGGCGATGCCCACCCCCCAGAATTTTCCCCGGCCCTTCTGCGTAACGGTCTTGGCAAAGCTGCGGTACTCCGTCCAGGTTTTGGGCCTGAGGACGTTGCCGTTCTTGTCCGTCAGGCCTGCTTCCCGGAAAACCTTGCGGTTGATATATAGCTGATGCCAGACATAGGGCTGCTCAAAAGGAAGGCAATAGATCTTTCCGTTGAAAATATGTATGCCCTCGGTAAATGAGCCTTTGGGAAACCTTTTCTTCCATTCCGGGGTGGCCCATTTGTCCATGGGAATCACCCAGCCGCAGGTAATATCATCGATGATATTGCTGCTTCGCGGGAAATAAAGATCCGGCAGGTTGTCGCTGCGGGCCGCCAGTTCCACCAGAGTTTTGTATCTGGTTTGAACCTGCTTGACCCTTTTCACCTCAATCCACGGATACTTTTCCTGGAACAACCTGATCTCGTTATCGTAGTATTTGGACTGGGCTACAAAATAATCCCAAACCGTGAGCGTAACCTTGTCTTCCGCGCGCACGGAATAAAGCGCGCATATGCAAATTATCAAAGCCAGCGCAAACATGCGAGCCGCCTTCACCGCCAATCCCCCCTTGATATTTTTCATCTCTATTATTCTATTTCTCCGGAATTTTCCCTTTTTAAAAAATGTCATTTTAAAATGGGAAACGAACGATTTTTATCCGTCCTTCGCTTATGAAACGATAGGTATTTGTCCGGCAGTGGATAAGTTGCCGCGCCCGGACAAAAATGTTATAATATTATTCGTGTGTTATGCCATAAGGAGGGGTAAAGATGAAAGAGTATCAAATTACTTTTGAGATCGACGGATCCCTAAAGACCGAGATCGTCAAAGCCCAGAATACCAAGGCTGCACAGACCGTCATCACAAAAAAATACCCCGGCGCGGTTATTAAAAGCGTGTATGAAATGCGGAAAAAGTGGTAAGAATTGGCGGTGATCCTGATTACTGCGGTAAATTCGATAAAAGCCGGCCTTTCATTTAGAGAGCTTCGCTGGGATGACCAGGCTGTTTTCGGCGAAATATTGCGCAAGCTTCAACCGGAGACATCTGACCAGACCTTCACCAGCCTTTTTATCTGGCAGTATTCCTACGGGCTGCGAATTGCCCAAGACCTTGATTTACAGGCCGTAGTGCCCCTCGCAAGGCCTCAGACCTGGACCCCTTTCTATCTCCCGCCCCTTTTTCAATGGTCAGCCCGGGAAAAGTTTGCGGAGCTTCTCCAAAAAATGCTTTTTTACGCCGAGAAGAACGGATTTCCCTTTCAAATCCGCCGCGCGCCCGAAATGTTGGCCCGCGAGGTGGAGCTTACGTTCCCCGGCGTATTTGAGATCGTCAGGGACCGGAAGGCCGATGACTATGTCTATCGCACGGAGGATCTCATCAAGCTGGCCGGCCGGAAATATCACGCCAAAAGGAATTTCCTAAACAGATTCAAAAAAAACTACCGGTGGGCATTCCGGGATCTAACCCCGGATCTGGTCCCGGGCTGCATCGCTGTATTTAAAAAATGGTGCGAACAGAAGGATTGCGAAAAAATCACCAGCCTTTTCCAGGAACATAAAGCCATACTCACCCTTTTGGAGAATTTCTCCTCCTTCCCGGTGAGTGGAGGCGTGATACAGGTGGACGGCAACATTGAGGCCTTCACCATCGGCGAGGAGCTGAACCGGGAAACCGCCGTAATCCATGCGGAAAAAGCCAACACAGAGATCGACGGCATATACGCGGCCATCAATCAGATGTATGCGGAAAGCCGCCTGAACTCTTATAAATACATCAACCGGGAAGAGGACCTCGGTCTGGAAAACCTGCGGAAGGCGAAACAATCCTACTTCCCGTGCAGAATGGTGGAGAAATACATCATCAAAAAGCGATAACTGTAATAATAGGCCTAATCTTTATCTCCTGCATAATTGAAAATCGCTTCCACGATCCGCAGAATCCTTTCATCTGCGATGCGGTAATATACTTCGTTTTTTTCGCGCCGGGCCGCAAGCAAACCCTGGGAACGCATTTTGGCCAGATGTTGAGACAGATTGGACTGGGAAATGCTCATGCAGTGCTGCATATGGGAGACATTGTTCTCTCCTCCGGCGGCCAGGCCCCTCAAGATACAAAGCCGGGCCGGATGAGCGATCGCCTTGAGCAAGTCCGCCAGCTCTCCCAGATTATCAGCATTTCCGTATGGATCTTTCACATCCCCGCCCTCCCCGCAGCAGTAAATCTAATTATTATTATATCATAATATTCTAATATTGCCAGAAAAATATGTGCCGGGGTAAAACCGGCAGGGAAAAAGGGCATCAACGCGAAAATAACTTTGAAAGTCCATAAGGGAGGGAGCGGGCGGAGCGGTTCTGGCAAAAATATTACCCATGCCTGCTCGGGGAAAAGGATTTGAGTTTATGAAGGATCTGGGCGTGAATATAGTGCGCATCCCTTTCAACTACAAGCTTTTTGAAGACGACCAAAATACATATGAATATAATACCGCGGGATTCGCGCCTATAGGATACTCGGCCTCTGCCGGAAATACCGGATCCTTGCCGTCCTGGATTTCATGCGTCGCTATGATTATTAATGGATTTCACCTTTTTTTCAATATCCTTGATCCCCTTGTCGATGTCCTTATTGATATCTTGGACATCCCCGGCATCTTTTACGCCCATTTCTTTCAGAACAAGCTCCATAATGGAGAGTTTGCCGTCCCCGCCGCACTTGGAGCATTTCAAGATCAGCAGCGCTTTGCCCGTTCCGCCGCAACCGGCACACCGGATGAACGGAAAGCTTATAAAAGCGGCAATAACCACCAGGATCAGGACCACCGAAAATCTTTTCATGTTTTTAAACCCCCTTATGTAAGTAAATTGCGTTGTTGCATTAATTCAAGGTCTTGAAGCAGAAAAAGAAGCGTTGGTAAAACAGATCCGAAGAAATGTATTTTACTAATGGGTGTTAAGAAAAGCCCGGTATCCCTTAGTTTTTCAAGACGCCTTGTTAAAATACCTTAATAATCATCAGAAAGGAGGGCCTATCTTAAAAAAGGCAATTGCGTTGTAACTATATTTTTACGCCTTGCCGCTAAATATCGATAGCTTAATGCAGCCGCACACCATATTTAGTGGCAAGACCTTGAAGTAATATAACAACGCAATTTGCTTATAGATGAAAACCACATATCTTCACCGGAAAAATCCGGCCTAATCCCCCGACGCCGCTTCCTGCAAACCTTCCCCTTCCTGAAGATACAGATCCGCCGGAAACCCCCTCCATTTTTTAAAGTCCTCACCGCGGCGGGCACGGATGCGGTTTTCCCCGGCATCCCTGGAATTCCAGGCAATATTGAGATGGTAATACAGGTGCTGCATGTCCGTACGGTATGCGGCGGACTTGTATCCACCGCCCTCCATACTTTTCATGATGTGTTCCACCTGCGCGCGGGCCTCGGAAAGGTGGAAAAGAATATAGTCCTTGTTTATATCGAAAACCCCCTTTTAAATAAGCCTGTATGAGCAATTTGCGTTGTAATGATAATTTTACGTCTTGCCACTAAATATCGATAGCCTAATGGTAGCCATATACTATATTTAGTGGCAAAACCTTAAATTAAAGTAACAGCGCAATTACCTCCGTATTAAAAATCCTTTTAATCGTTATTTGATTGGCATACTTTCACCACTTTCTCCAGGGTGAAGGGTTGATAATTGGAGGGGATATTTTCAAACGCTTGCCCCTCTCAACAAACATTCGGTGAAAAACCGGGAGATCCGCTCTTGCAGCCCCTGCATATATTGCCTGCCGTAGGACACCGCTTCAATCAGCCCGTTCGCGCCGCGCTTCTGGTGCTGCTGCAACGCGAATCTTTTGGCTCCCGCAAGGCGGCTGCAAATAGCGAAGACGTCCCGTTCATCCAACTCCTTCACCAGGGTGGTGCGAAATTCGTAGTCCACGCCGCTTGCCTTGATCAATTCGATAGACTGCTCGATCTTCTCCCAGGATACCGCGATCCCCGCCACCAGATCGTATTTTTCCCTCGGGGCCTTCACGTCCATGGCGATATAATCCAGCAGGTTTTCACAAAGAAGATCCTCCAGCATCTCCGGGTTGGCGCCGTTGGTGTCCAGCTTGACCGCAAAGCCCATGGCCTTGATGCGCCCGATAAATCCAGGAAGATCCGCATGGATGGTGGGCTCGCCCCCCGTAATGCAAACCCCGTCCAGCAGGCCTTTCCGCAAGGCCAGGAAATCCTCCGCGTCTTCCGGCCGGAAGCCCTCCGCCGAACCTGAAATCAGGGACCTGTTGTGGCAATATCCGCAGTTCATGTTGCACCCGGCCAAAAACACCACCGCGGCTACATGACCCGGATAATCCAACAGGGAGGTTTTTTGCAGACCCGCGATGGTCATCCCGCTTCTTCCCCCGCTTTCAGCACAAATTTCTTCCGTTCGAAGTATTCCTGCTTCTTGCCTTCGTTATAATTCTCCACAGGCCGGAGGTAGCCGGTAACCCTCGACCAGACTTCGGTTTTGCACCCGCACTCCGGGCAGGCGAAGATTTCGCCCTTTAGATAACCGTGGTTGGAGCAGATACTGAAGGTCGGCGTGACGGAAATATAGGGAAGACGGTAACTGTTAAAAATCTTCTGAATCAGCCACTTGCAGGACTGGATGTCCTCGATGCTTTCCCCCAGGTAAAGGTGGAGCACCGTACCTCCCGTATAAAGGGTCTGCAGTTCATCCTGAAGGTCCAGCACCTCGAAAATGTCTTCGCTGAAACCCACCGGAAGCTGCGTGGAATTGGTGTAATAAGGGACATCGCCGCCGGCGGTGATGATGTCCGGATATTTTTGCTTATCCATCCGGGCCAGGCGGTAAGAAGACCCTTCGGACGGCGTGGCCTCCAAATTGTAAAAATGCCCGGTCTCCGCCTGAAATCCCTTGAGCAGGTCCCGGAGAAAATGCATGATGTCAACGGCGAAAGCCTGCCCGTTCCGGTCCGTCAGATCGCAGCCCAGGAAATTCCGGACGGCTTCATTCATACCCAGGATGCCGATAGTGTTGAAATGGTTGTACCAATACTGCCCGGTCCTTTCCTTTACATTCCGCAGATAATGTGCGGAATACGGGTACAATCCCTTTTCCGTCTGCTGTTCGATGATCTTGCGCTTGAGTTCCAGGGAGATTTTGCCCAGTTCCGCCATTTTTTTAATCCTGGCCTTAAACTCGTCCGGGGTCTTCGAGAGATACCCAATGCGCGGAAGGTTGATGGTAAACACCCCAATGGATCCCGTCAGCGGGTTGCTGCCGAAAAGCCCTCCGCCCCTCTTGCGGAGTTCGGTGGTATCAAGGCGCAGGCGGCAGCACATGGAAACCGCGTCCTCCGGCGACAAATCGGAATTAACATAGTTCGCGAAATACGGAATGCCGTATTTGCAGGTGATCCTCATAAAATCATCGATCACCGGGTTGTTCCAGTCGAAGTCCTTGGTAATGTTCAGCGTGGGAATGGGGAATGTAAAGACCCTGCCTTTGGCGTCCCCTTCCAACATCACCTCGCAAAAAGCCTTGTTCAGCATGTCCATCTCGGCCTGGAACTCGCCGTATGTCTTTTCCATCAACCGCCCGCCGATAATCGCCGCTTCGTTGCGCAGGGTAGCCGGGACTTTGATATCAAAGGTCAGGTTGGAAAAGGGGCACTGGAATCCCACCCGGGTCGGCACGTTGATGTTGAAAATAAACTCCTGCAACGCCTGCTTGACCTGACTATAACCCAGCCCGTCGTAGTAAATGAACGGGGCGCAGTAGGTGTCGAAACTGGACCAGGCCTGCGCTCCGGCGGTCTCTCCCTGGGTGGTGAAGGTGGAATTCGTGATTTGCCCCAGAAAAGAACGGAGGTGCCTGGGAGGCCTGCTTTCCACCTTGCTTTCTACGCCCCCGAAGCCGTCAGTCAAAAGCTGGCGCAAATCCCAACCCGCGCAGTAGGGGCCGAAGAATCCCAGATCATGGATGTGGCAATCACCGTTTTCATGGGCCCGACTGACCTCCTCCGGGTAGATCTCATGCAGCCAGTACTTTTTGGTGAAAACCTCGCGTACATAGTTATTAAGGCCGTTGACGCTTTTCTGGGTGTTGGCGTTCTCCTTGATCTGCCAATCCTTGTCGCCCAGGTAATCGGAAAACATCTCGATGGTTGCGCCGATGAGCGCGTTGAGCTCCCTGGCGCCGCGCCTCTTTTCCCTGTAAAGGATATAGGCCTTGGCCGTCCTGGCGTGCCCGTTTTCGATGAGGACCTTCTCTACGATATCCTGGATTTCCTCGATGTTGGGGATGTCTTTTTTAAACTTCTCCTCAATAAGCCGGGCCACTTGGCTGCTCAGCTCCTCGGCCTTGGCATAATCGTTGCCTCCGCAAGCCGTGGCCGCCTTAAAAATGGCCAGGGTGATTTTCTCCAGGTTGAAATCCTCGAGCCTGCCGTCCCTTTTGCGTATCTTGTCGACCATTTTAAGAAGCCTCCCCTTTTCTTGTAGAGCAATTTGCGTTGTTATGATAATTTACGTCTTGCCACTAAATATCCATAGCCTAATGGCAACCGTACACTATATTTAGTGGCAAGACCTTGAATTAAGGTAACAACGCAATTGCCTCTTGTAGAAGCGGTGTTAATTAGAGCATTTAGTTTATGTCGCCGTGTCGGGCGCGGTTCTTCATCCCGGGTTGCCGGCCATACGTGCAGCGCGCGCCAGGAATATCCGGAAATTTCTGCTTTTATATACTAGATATGGTGTCTCTATTTATACATATACGCTATATCTAGTATTTTTCCTGCCTGTTTTTTCTTCAGGCCGCCATTTAAAAATTTGCCGGTTGTTTCCTTAAGGAGCAATTTGCGTTATTATTCTGTTGCCGTCGATTATTCTTAAATAATAATAATTATTCAAGTCCACATATCTTCCCACCAGGCCGAGGTCTGAAATGGTTGCTCCCGGTCTAATTTTCATCTTGAAGGTAAAGTTGGTTCCACTAAAGGCATTATTAACCATAGCGACCCAGCCGCTAGGCAAACCTCCATCACCCATATCTTCATTATTTTTCCTATGATATGCAAAATGACCTTATCCTCCTTCTCCATCATCCAACATAATAGCCATCACGCCGTCGCCGCCCTCTTGGCCTATACTGACATTTTCCCAATTCCCGGTAGCTGTCCACACAGGCCAATAGCCATCTCCTCCGGTATAGCTTTCAAAGTCATCCGAAAGTAAAACGGTCGGCTTTTCGCTCCCGCCGCCACAACCTGCTAAGGCCACCGCCAGCGATAAGATTAAAATACCGGTCAACAATACGTTTCGTTTCATTTATCATTTTCTCCTTTCAAAATACCTCAAAATATCGAGGTTATATAATATAATCTTTAATATACCCTCAACCTCTCAAAAAAAATAAAACCACGGCTAAACTGTAGTTTTATTTCCGGGACAACCTTTATTCTTCCCGCCTGTTCTCCTCGTAACTGTTCATGATCTGTTGCCACCGATTAATTTTTGGAACAATTCTTCGATCTCTTTCGAAGGCGGCACCCCTAATTCTTCTTCCAGGGAATCCGCCAGGGATTGATAGGTCTCTTTCAGCGCCATAAGATCTCCAATTTCAGCATAGGCTCTCATCAGCAGGGCAGAAGTATCTTCGGCGAAAGGGTCGCTTTCAGCCGATAAACGCAGGTAATTTATGGCCGCCTCATAATTTTGTTTTTCCAAATAATAATGGCCTAATCTTTTCAAGATTTGACGGTACAAGCATCCCAGATGTTCCCAGACTGAAATCAGCCAGGGATATTCCAGATCCGCCAGATAGTCGCCTTGATGCAGCTCAACCGCTTCAGTAAGTGATGTTATAGCGGTCTCCGTTATTTCTTCGATTGTTTTGCCGGTATTCAATAGATTTTCGAAGCGGTCGCGGTCGGTAATGAAACCATCCGCCGGCAGCCGGTAGCTCCCGCCGCTATATACGATCAGGTCCTCCCGCCCGCTGGCCTGCTTGAGAACCTGCCGTAAATAATATAAAGTGGTATGAAAGAGATGGGAACTCTTATTAATCTCCAAATCCGGCCATAGAGCATCCAGAATCCGGTCTTTGCTTACCGGCTCACCGCAATGGGCCAAATATATCAATAGATCGCGCGCTTTAGCGGTAGTCCAGTTCGTAGCGGTTGATTCGACCCCATTGATATAGATTCGGATCTTTCCCAACATCTCCAAACGCAATACCGGAAGCGCCGGTCTGGAGACCCCGCCGCCGCTGGTAATTCCCAAACGGCGGGCTATCTACCCCGCCAGTTCCCGTACCTCCGGGGCCGGGTCCTCCATCAATGATCGAAAAGCTTTTCTGGCTTGTACACCGCCGATCTCCGCCAGGGGAATAATAATTCGGCGGCGGACTTCCGAGTCGGGGTTGGCGGCCAGGCTCAATATCAACTCTAACCCCTTTTGGCCCAAACGTGCCAAGACCCGTTGAATAAACGTGTTCTCAACTTCGATAGCCTTTTCAATATTGCCAAGTTTAGCGGTAATCGTTCCTGCCCGGTATAACAGATTAAGCTGCTCATTTCCCAGGCAATTTAAGAGAAACTCTCGAAAAAGGGGATGGTAGCGAAATGTATTTCTCTGTTCCAGCGGTATCAGGAACACTTGTTGCTTTTCAAGGTAAGCTAGAATTTTGGCCGGAATTTTTTTGTTCTAATAACAAGTCACAATACTCTGGTGTTAATACCTCAAGAACGGAAGTGTTAATTAGAAATTTTTGAATAGGCTCGGATTGCTGTTGTAATACCTCATCAGTCAAATAAATAAAGAGTTCTTTTGAGTCTGTAAAAAAGAGTTCGGAACTTCTTTTATTTAATGAATTTTTTATCAATCTTAACGCAATAGGCCAGCCTTCAGTTTCTTTTTCAATAGAATCAATAATATCATCCGGTAGCGTTGGGCTAAAATATGCTACGATTTCATCCCGGCTAAATCTTATTTCCCGGCTGTCAATTAGGATCATTTTTCCGGTAGCGGAGAACCGGGGAAAAGTATGGAGAGGAGTAGTCCGGCTGGCTAAGAACATTTGCAGACAGGGTGGATGATAATTTATAAAATCTTCTATAAAGGACTGGATCGCATGTTCCGTAATGGTATGAAAATCATCTAAAGCAATAATCAAATTTTGTTCGTTTTGAGCAGCCAATTCCGAAAAAAAGGAGGCCATGATTGGCCGGTGTCGTTTGGTAACACCAGGCCTATTAATTAGAGGCAATATAGATTTTCCGAAATTGGGAAAATGTTGTTTGACGCCGGTTACCAGATAATTCAGGAAGACTGCCAAATCATTATCATAAGTATCCAATTGATACCATACAATCGGTGTTTGAAATTTTTTACAGAGTTGTAACATTAAAATTGTTTTGCCGTATCCCGCCGGGGCAGTTATGAAAATTGTTTTTGGCTCGCTAGAGGTAGTTAAAGCGATTTTCTCAATTAATCTAGGCCGTTCCATAATATTGACATCAATATGAGGCGGTAATAATTTGGCCGCCAATATTTTTTTAACCTTAGGCATTTCTGCACATCCCCTTTCAATTTTCGCCTCATGTATCACTTTCCAAAAATAGGCGATACCGCGCTCATAAGCTGGCATGGATTTTATATCAATCATTTTCAGCTAGTTTTGTCATTAGTGCTTTTAAGTCCGCCCATGGATGGGCGGTTCCTTGGGCAATGTCATTTTTTCCTGGATAAAAACACGGCAGGTAAATTGCAGCCTCGAGATAGGAAAGCGGATTACTCCGCCTCCTCCTCTCAAGACCCCGGCATGCAGTTTTTCCGCACCGGCTTCTTCGATAAACCTCGCTTAAGCACCGGTCAGATTCTTCCTGCTGTTTGCTATTACCCTCAGTGAGGTTTGCTTGCATTTTTCGCCCCAAGTGCGGTGTAAGTTTCCTGCGTGGGTACGGCTTACCAAGCAATCGTTTCAACATTAAAACGATCTGCGTCAATCCCTTCCCCATGTAAGGCAATTGTGTTGTACCGTAATTCAAGGTCTTGCCACTAAATATAGTATATGGCTATATTTAAGCTAGCTTAAATGGCAAGACGCAAAATTATCATAACAACGCAAATTGCTCCTATGAATGAATTAATTGTATCAACATTTTTCGGAATAATCCATAATTTTTCTCTGGGATCCCAGCGCCGTCCCTTAAATATTTTTAATTTTCTCGATCAATGCGGCATCGTAAGGGATGTTCACAAAAAGCGAACCTGTTTGCCTTTTTTCACCGATATCATCTTCATCCATCCATTCCCAATCATTACTCAACTTTCCACCTTGATTTTAATGCGGCAAAATCAATGTTTTTAGGGTTTAATTTGAAAAAAACGTTAAACATCGTCTTCTTGTCCCGCAAGATAATCCCTCGCTTGTAGAATTTGCCCGACATCCGATGGGGATCCAAACAAAAAATCCCCATAATATTCAAATGGGGATTTTGTAGCTTTTCCGATAGCCTTTCGGCTTTTAAAGTTTAAAACGGCAGTTTTATGCCGGGAATGCCGAATTTTTTGCAGCCCGCGGGGAGTTCAAAGAGGGCGTCGGCAAGCTTTTCTTCTTTGATATTGCTCAATTCTTCAGCCATAGTTACCTTCCCGTTTTGCTCCAGTTTCATCTTCAGCGGATATTTCAGTTTCTGCGAGATCCACTGCGTCATGACGCCGTATTTCTTCTCCTTATATACATATTGGGTGACATCACACGGATATCCGGCTATGTTCTCTACTCCGATGTTCTTGATGTCGGCCAATTTCGCCGCTTCTTCCGGAGCCAGGGACGGATTTTGTAAAAGATCGAATTTTACCTCCATATACTGGTTGTTGGGCAGCAATGTCCAGATCGCGCCCTTATCCAATCGAAGGATAGTGACATTGAGGGCATCGCCTTCGGCGATCTCCGTTCTGATTTTGTCGATTTTAATGTAAAGCTTGCTTTTAATGACATTCCCCCCCATGGTCTTGACGCAATCAGCGGAAAATTCGCCCAGCATGGCGCTTCGTCCGGCGCTTGCCAATAATAAAGAGGATAAAATAAGCACAGGCACAAAAACAAACATAGGGTCTCCTGAAAAAGTCTCCAACCCTTACAAACATTGACAAAAAAGCCAAAAAGCGGCAGGGAAAATGCATGGGAAACACGAATAAACCCTTAAAAACCTTGCATTTAGGAGACTGCC
>JBLNCG010000001.1:0-16091 GCA_050260475.1 Bacillota bacterium | reverse complement strand
ACACCCGTTCCCATTCCGAACACGGCAGTTAAGCCCACCCGCGCTGATGGTACTGTACTGGAAACGGTATGGGAGAGTAAGTCGTTGCCAGGAATTATTTTTAAACGGACTGCGTCCGTTTCCTTTTTTTCATGGGTTTCCAATTTCGTACTTCCCCGCATGGTGCGGAGTAAAGGTAAACAACGCAATTGTCTCTCTTAAAACAACTTCAGGTTCATGCTCAATCCGTATCCGTATGTAAAAAATCTCCCGCTGGCAAGCACCATCTCTTGCGTACTGTATCCGGCGCTTAGTGTCATAAAATCCAAGGTGTAGCTTATTTTTAAATCAGCCAGGGTTATTTCCTTGGGAGTGAGTTCCGATCCATTAATGATGCAATTGGAGTATAGGGTGGAAAAAAGGGAAGCCGATATAGAGAAACTTGTGTTGGATGGGTTTATCATTAGATATCCCCCGATTCCGGCGCCGCGGTATAAACAGTTATCCGGCACGGTAAAATTTTCATACCGGCTGTATACGTATCCGATGAGGAAGCTGAAGTTGAGCTGCGGATCGTTGATCATTTTTATACTTCCCCTACCGAATAGATAATTCATTTCATTGATATCCGTAATATTAACTGTACCTCTGTTGCCCGTTACAACCAGAGAAAAATTGCCCCCCATGGGAAGACTCAAAGTTCCTCCATACATGGTTGCCTCATATGATGTGCCAAAATATTCAAACAGCATCTCCGGTTTATATTCCGACTCCGCATCAATGGCGGCATAAGCTGTTATTCCGCCTGCACATAACATGAAAGCCGCAAGTAGGCCGGAAAATGTTTCTTTCACGGACAATCCAATCCCCCCAGACCATTTAAGATGTACCGCTAAATAGCGGTTTTCCGGTAAAACAGCATCCTGTTTTTATGAAATATAATAATATTTCTTCAAACGGCATATTTAAATATTCGACAGTATTGGGAAACATCCTTTTCTTGCCATGTGAGGGAATTTCATTTACCGGTGAATAAATTGATCAATTTGATTTCGCTCCGGAACTCAACCTACATACCAGTTATGCAATTTGTGTTGTTATGATAATTTTTCGTCTTGCCACTGAATATCCATAGCCCAATGGCAGCCATACACTATATTTAGTGGCAAGAACTGGCATTAAGGCAACAACGCAATTGCCTTCAGTTGTAAATCGGCAAGCATCGCCGACTTATTATGCAGGTAGGAAATTTAAAGGGCCAATAGAATTTATTCAATACGGACTGGAGGGATGAATGGATGGAGGCGTTGAATGCGATTCTCCAAAGGAGAAGCATCCGAAAATATCAAAGCACTTCCATGGAAAAAAATCAACTGGAGGAAGTGGTAAATTGCGGCCGCATGGCTGCTACAGCAAGAAACGAACAACCCTGGGAGTTTGTTGTCATCCGGGAACGGAGCCGGCTTAACGCCGTCGCTGCGCTGACGGATTACGGCAAGTTCATCGCACAGGCAGCGGCCTGTATTGCGGTTTTTTGCAAAGAGACAAAGTATTATCTGGAGGATGGCGCGGCTGCCGTGCAAAACATGATGGTGGGAGCTTATGCGCTGGGGATCGGTACTTGCTGGGTGGCGGGGGATAAAAAACCTTATGCCCGCACTGTTGCAGAGCTGTTAAATGTTCCCGGCAACTATAAATTGATTGCCCTGGTGGCACTGGGTTATCCCGCCGAAACCCCCGCCCCGCCCAAAAGGGAATTAGCCGAAGTTCTGCATTGGGAGACTTTCTGAAAAATATTCCCCAAAAGGTAACAACGCAATTTTTGAATAAGATTCAAAGGCCGGCGTCTAATATTCCAAAGCGCATTGGAGTTTGAAAGGGGATACGTCTATGAAGATGAAAATCTGTTTGGCGATAGTCAGTATCGGGTTGCTCATGTTCTCCCATGAAGCATGCGGGGCGTTTTCCGAACTCTCCGGAGAAGTGATGTTCGATGAAAGCCAGGTCAATATAGGAGGAGCAGCGTTGGGGGATCATTTTCGCATCATCCGGTTCCACGGGTGTGCGGATAGTCCGGATTACAGTTTGAATCTGGTGTTGGGCTACGGTTTCAATCCGGACTTGTCGGCGGGGGAATATTCCTATCAGGATCTGGCCTATTATCTGGGTATTAGGATGTACAATTCGGATTTGATGGAAGCCACGGTCATTATGGGAGGGTATAATAAGTCGGTATATGAGGACGTGGATATGGGGGGTTATTACGTAAGAAACAATCTCGCCTATTCCCGGGGCATCCTGATCGGCTTCTCCCAAAGCTTCTTCCTTTCCGAGCGCTTTTCGATCAACGGTACATATTATGGGAGTTTTCCTTATGTGCGGTATGATAGTACTATAGAAAGATGGGAGTTGAGCGGGGAGTTGAAGCTGGAAGGGGGCGGATTTTTCACGGCGGGTTTTAACACGGATAAATTCTATCAGGCCGTTCAAATCAGCAAAGTAAGGGGTTTTTACATCGGCATGGGCAAAAGATTTTAGAAGCGGTTTTATGGAAAAATCGTTATAAACCAGAGACAATCAATCCGGTAAAGATAGACGGGTATAAAAGCCCGTCCATTATTATATAGAACCGGTGATTAAATACAGGGCAATTTGCGTTTATCATAATTTTACGTCTTTAGATAGTTTAAATGTAGCTATATACTATATTTAGTGGCAAGACCTTGAATTAAGGCAACAATGCAATGGCTTTTACAATGAACCGATTTCGGAAAATCGCAATTATCTCGGCCGTACCTAAGTTAAGGCACGCTCTTTAACGCGTCTTCCGAAATCAAAATTGATAAGCATAATCACCAGTGATATGGCGTTATTGCGGGACAAAATTGACATGCGAAAGTTGAGTCTTTATAATAAATAGAGATAACCACTGAATTCCCGGGAGGATGCGATGGAAGATGTATGGATCAAACAATGCGGCGGTTATAACCTGGACAAGCTGGTCCCGCTGGTGGAAGAGGTCCTGGAAAAGTACGGTCTTCCTCAAATCATCAAGCCGGGAGCAAGGGTAGTCTTAAAGCCGAACCTTCTTTCCGCGCGGGATCCGGCCCAGGGCGTAACTACCCATCCAGTGCTGCTGGAAGCGGTTGTCCTTTCCCTTCAAAATCTTGGAGCAAAGGTGACGCTGTTTGACAGTCCGGGCGGCCCTTTCACCGGATGGATGCTCGGATCGGTATATGACGCGACGGGCCTCACGGATCTGGCGCATCGAACCGGGGCCGCCTTGAATTGGGATACGGCGATTGTGACGATTAGCAACCCGGAAGGAAAACTTGTGAAGCGGGTGGAAGTGGCAAGAGCGGTCACTGGTGCGGATTTCATCATCAATATTCCCAAATTGAAGAACCATGGGCTTACCATATTGACCGGAGCCGTGAAGAACATGTTCGGGTGCATACCCGGCCTGAAGAAGGTGGAATACCATTTCAGGTTTCCGGAGGCTGAGAATTTTTGTGATGCTTTGATCGACATTGCCATAAGCCTTCCAGCCGTCTTAGTGTTGATGGATGCAATCATTGTCATGGAAGGAGCAGGTCCGAGCGCCGGAAGGCTGCGCCAAGGAGGGTTTCTGCTGGCCGGAGCGGATCCTTTTGCCGTGGATCTTCTGGCGGCAAAACTGGTCGGCCTGGAGGCGGAGGACATACCGCCCTTAAAAGCGGCAAAGGCGAGGGGTCTGCTTCCGGAGTGGGCTCATATGGAAATAAATGGACCGCCGTTGGAAGATTTAACGCTTCCTAGGTGGGAACTCCCGCCCAGCGCCCGGAAACCCAACGTTTTCGGCGGCCGTATTCCGGAACGATACCGGGACATGATCACGAAGCATTTACGCCCTGAACCCCTGGTGATGGCCGATGCTTGCCGCGGGTGCATGGATTGTCTGAAGAGCTGCCCGGCAAAATGCATCCGCATGGAAAATAAAAAAGCCCGGATCGATACGGCTAAATGTCTTCGCTGTTTTTGCTGCCAGGAGTTTTGCGCCCATCATGCGGTAAAAATCAAACGCCCGCTTTTGGCGCGGCTGCTATTTAAATTATGAATTTTTAAATTTTGTTGATCCAGATTGCCGCCGCTATTATTTCATCCACCGCCAGCCGGGTGTATCCGATATCCAAAACCATGGCCGGTTTTTTTTGCCGTAATTGGATGAGGACGCCGGGTAAAATTCCCATTATCATCAGCTTTTTCAACACGGCGGGATCCGGGGATTTTATTCCCGCTACCAGACCTTGCTCATCTTCGGACAGCGCCGTAAGAGGGATGGCGTCTACCCCGGCTGCGCCCGCCGCGGTTTTTAAGCTCCGGCGGGAGCGTGAATTGCTAGCGGTTTCCGGCTGTTTTTGCGGACGCGGCAAAAACCGGCTGAAGAAAGATGAATGAAACGGGATCATCCCCACCCTCCCCATAAAAAAAACACATGGATGAGACGGCCGCAGAGGAAGGCAAAGGTGAATACCAAACCTGCGATGGCGGTAGCCGCCACCGGACCCCGTTCCTTGAGCATAACAGCGAACTGGGCCATGCACGGCACAAAAAGAGTCAGGACGACTGCCGCCACCATCAACTGCCGGTCGGTCAGGGATGCCGCCATGTCGTACAAACCGGCTGCGCCGAAATCCCGCCGGAAAAAACCGAAAAGGAAGACCGGGGCGGTGCGGTCCGGAAGGCCGATCCAGCGCACCAGCGGGATCAGAAGATGAAGCGCGGACGCAAAAAGATGGGTGATGTTTCCGAGCCATAACAACACGCTGGCCAGGATGAACATCGGCAGGACCTCTAAAAAATACCACTGCATTCTGGCCAGAGTCTTGGCGAAGATATTGGACAGGCGGGGAAGGCGCAAAGGGGGAATCTCCATATAAAACACCGGCTTTTGTCCCGGAAGGATCCGGTCGGCCAGGTATCCCGAAAGGGTAAAAACGACGGAGATAAACACAGACCAACAGATGAGCGCCGCAGGCCGGGATGCCAGCAGGGAAAGAATCAGGCCGAGTTGGGCCGAACACGGGACGGCCAAAGCCAGCAGGAATGTGGCGATTAGCCTCTCCCTGCGCGTTTCCAGCGTGCGTGTGACGATGGTGGCCATGGTGCCGCAACCGAGTCCAAGCGTGATGGGAATTACGGCTCTGCCGCTCAAGCCGGCTTTCCTGAAGAAATTGTGCACTAGGTATGCCAGGCGGGGCAGATAGCCGGTATCCTCAAGCAAAGCGAAAGCGAAAAAGAAGGTTCCTACGATGGGCAGGGTGATGGCGATGGCATATCGGAATCCCAGGGTAAATACGCCGTATTCCCCCGCCAGCAATTGGTTGACGGCAGGCCAGGGGATATGGGCAGCAGCGGTTTGCTCAAACCACGGGTTCAACCTGTCGAGAAACAACTTGTGCTCCAGCAGGTGCACCAGCGTACCTGCGCCGAACCGTCCCACAAATTGGTAAAGGCCGAAATATAAAGCCGCAAGGAGGAAAGGCCAGCCCCACCGGGGATGCATCATCAGATCCCCCAGGCGTGCCGCCGGCGTAACGGTTTTATCATTGGCGGAGATACGGATCGCGGATCGGCAGAGGTCGCGGATAAATAAATTCCTGGCCAGCGCCGCATCGAAAGCCGCTTGTTCCCGGCAGTTTTTCGGAATTTCGGAGAGGACTTTTTTTATCCCTGGCCAGGAACGTCCCTCACAACGCCGCACCAAGTCGATGCCTTCCTCATCCCCTTCCAAAAGCAATAAGGCCAGGCAGCGCCGGGCAACGGGATAGGAGGCTTTAAACTTCGGCTCAAGCCGTCTTATGGCTTCCTCCAGCCGGGCCGGATAGCGGATTAAGAGCGGCTGCCGGGGAGTGAAATCCCGGAGGAGTCGATCGCGGATCGCTATCTTAAGGGCGCCGATCCCCCGGCCCGTACTGGCGGCGGTGGGAAGAACCGGCGCTTGCAAGCCCCGGCTTATCCTTGAGCACTCGATGGACATACCGGAAGCTCCGGCTTCATCCACCATATTTACTACCACCAGAAGCGGAAGGCCCGCTTCAAGCAACTGCAGCGTTAAATGGAGCATCCTCTCCAGATTTCTGGCATCCACTACGTGGATCACAAGCCGGGGCCGGCTTTTAAAAAGCAGGCGGCGCGTTACAAATTCCTCTTCCGTTACCGGATTCATGGAATAAATCCCCGGAGTGTCGATGATGGTGCAGGATGCACCGGGGAAGCGCATCCTTCCCCTGGTCAGATCCACGGTGGTGCCCGGGTAGTTGGAAACAGCGGTGCAGGCGCCGGTAAGACGGTTAAATATGGCGCTTTTACCGACGTTGGGATTTCCCACCATAACCACCAAGGGCGTTGTTTGTTTATCCGTCGGCTCCTGGCCGGTGCCGCTGTTTTTCATTACATAATCCCCGCGGTTTTCCGCCTGTAATCCATACTTCTAAAAACGAATGCCGTAAAAAAGCTCTCGTCATATATATACTGGCGAAAAAAGGGAAAATACCCCTCGCGCGCACATTATATTAATTATGGAGAAGGCCCGCCTTTGAGGGATTATCGATTTTTGCAGGAATATGGTTTTAGTTGTCGTATTTTGCAACAGGATACTTTAACCCGTATATAACAAGTCCCCTGTCTTCCCCCAAGCCATAATCGGTAATAATTCCGGGAGGCAGCATGTAAAAATGGAAATAAAAAAGGTCTCGATCATCATGCGCAGTCACCAACATGATGCGGATGACCGGTCCGGTCCGGGCATCAATTTTTTCACCATGGGTGAATATTACAAGGATGACAACAAGCATGTGATCAAATATGATGAAAGCGAGGTTTCGGGGCTGGAAGGCACCAGGACCACGCTTATGGTGGATGGGGACGGGATCATCCTTGAGCGGCACGGCAATCATCGGATGTGCCAAATCTTCCGCGTTTCCCAAAAGGAGTACACCACATACAACACGCCATACGGAGACTTATTGGTGGAAATTATCCCAACTCAGGTGGAAAGTTCCTGGTCATCCGAAGGCGGACAGATCAACCTGGCATATTTTATTTCCATAGGCGGACAGGAGTTGGGGGAGCATAAGATGTCCATCAACATCTCGCCGGCTGTGGGATAATCCGGCTTCAGCGCCCCTTTTCCTGGTTATGCGTTTTTAATTTAGTCTATTGCGTTATTACATTAATTCAAGGTCTCGCCACTAAATAAAATGTACGGCTACCATTAGGCCATCGATATTTAGCGGCAAGACGTAAAATTATCATAACAACGCAAATTGCTCCAATTCGCCAACCGTTTTTATAATCTGCCGACTGGAGGTGTTGACATTGAAACCGCGCTTGCGCATGCTGCCTACCGTCTGGGCCGGCTTAAAAGAATCATGGGGCTTATACTACGAAAACTTTCTTCTTTCCTTGGCATGTTGCGCTTTATGGAGCATTCCGCATCTTCTGTTATTGGTGTTTGTTTATTACATGAAGGATGTCGTCAGGCCGGAAATAGGGCAGCGCGTTACGGAAGGCGCATACGGCATATTAATTATTCTCCCCGTGATAGCCCTTTTCACAGGTCCGGCAAATGCCGGGATGTTTCATACCACTAAAAAGCTGCAAGAAGGAAATGATAAGGTGACTGTCTTGGATTTTTTCAGAGGCGCTAAAAGATATTTTTTAAGAAGCTGGCAGATCACAGCGAGTTTTTATGTAATCATAGGCATGTTCGCATACAATTTGCTCATTATCGAGAAATTTTTCCCGCTGGTTTTCATCAAGGATTTTTTTCGCGCCGTTACTTGGTTTTTACTGGTTTGTTTCATATTGATGTATAATTACGCTTATTCTTTTATGGTGGAACAACTGCCCGCTTATAAGAAGTTATGGAAGAAAGTGGCTTTGATGTTTGCGGACAATCCTGCGGTGAGCATCGGTTTAGGAATGGTAACCCTCATCATGAGTTGGCTTTTCTATTCGAAATATTTCTGTCTTGTCTCCATGATGTTTTATATCGCGATTGTAAGCGGTATTCAATACAGCGTATTTAAACGGCTTTTTGCCCGGTACGATTAACGAATCTTTACTAATGGACGGGCCTATGGTATAATTTCTGAGTCAAAAAAACGGGGGTTGAGATGCATGGCCAAGTACATCTTCATTACCGGGGGAGTCGTATCGTCACTTGGCAAAGGGATTACCGCGGCGTCGCTTGGGCGTTTGCTGAAAAACCGCGGGATTTCCGTGAGCATTCTGAAGTTCGATCCATATATCAATGTGGATCCCGGCACCATGAGCCCCTATCAGCATGGCGAAGTGTTCGTCACCGACGACGGCGCTGAAACCGACCTGGATCTTGGTCATTACGAGCGTTTTATAGACATAAATTTAAGCAAGAGCAA
Organism: Bacillota bacterium; assembly: GCA_050260475.1. Lineage (GTDB taxonomy): Bacteria > Bacillota > UBA4882 > JBLNCG01 > JBLNCG01 > JBLNCG01. Next base: position 7,689 of record JBLNCG010000001.1, on the reverse strand, counting down.
CAATGTGACTTCGGGAAAAGTATACTGGTCCGTGATTTCCAAGGAAAGGAAAGGCGATTATCTGGGCGGAACCGTCCAGGTGATTCCCCATATCACCAATGAAATAAAGGAGCGGCTCATCCGGGTGGGCAAGGAAAGCAAGGCGGAAGTCGTAATTGTGGAAGTCGGCGGGACCGTGGGAGACATCGAAAGCCTGCCGTTTCTGGAAGCCATCCGTCAGTTCCGCAGGGAGATCGGTAAGGATGAGGCCATGAATATCCATGTAACCCTGATCCCTTACATCCGCGCCTGCAGTGAACTAAAAACCAAACCCACCCAGCACAGCGTGAAGGAACTGCGCAGCATCGGCATTCTGCCCGACATGATCATCTGCCGTTCCGAGCGGCCCATATCCCAGGAATTGAGAGCCAAGATAGCTCTTTTCTGCGATATCGATCTGGAGGCGGTAATCTCCAATTACGATGTGGAGACGATTTACGAAGTTCCTCTGCACCTGGCGGAGGAAAAAGTGGATGAGATAATTCTGCGCCGGCTTGGATTGCATAATGGGAAATGCGATCTTTCCGAATGGAAGGAAATCGTAGAGAAGATCAAGAATCCCGGGCGCACCGTCGATATTGCCTTGGTCGGCAAATATGTGGCGCTGCCCGACGCGTATCTGAGCGTTGCGGAAGCCTTACGCCACGGGGGCATTTACCACAATTCCCGGGTGAACATACAGTGGATCGACGCCGAGAACCTGGAGAAGGAAAAAGTCAAGGATCGCCTGGAAAAAGTGCAGGGGATACTTGTTCCGGGCGGATTCGGGAACAGGGGTATTGAAGGGAAGATATCAGCCATACGCTACGCCAGGGAGAACAAGGTGCCGTTCCTGGGCATCTGCCTGGGCATGCAGTGCGCGATGATCGAATTCGGTCGCCATGTACTGGGTTTAAACAAGGCGCACAGCACGGAATTCGATCCCGGAACACCGGATCCGGTGATCGATCTTCTGCCGGAGCAAAAAGAAATTGAGGAAATGGGCGGCACCATGCGGCTGGGCATAAGCCCCGTCCGGATATGCTATAACGGCCTGGCCTCCACGGCTTACAAGCGGGAGGTCATTTACGAACGGCACAGGCACCGTTACGAGTTTAACAACGAATACAAAGAGAAGTATGAGAGGAAGGGCTTCAAAATCGCCGGCATTTTACCCGATCGCAAGCTGGCGGAGATCATCGAAATTCCTTCTCACCCATGGTTTGTGGCTACCCAATTCCATCCGGAGTTCAAGTCGCGCCCCAATGCGCCCCAGCCCCTGTTCAGGGATTTTGTGGGGGCCGCCTTGGCTTACAAGGAAAAGTTGCTGCCCTAATGACATCATTTAAATCTCATTTATTTGCAAAAAAATGTTATAGGAGCGGTGATTAAACATATAAAGTCAAATTTTGAAAAATCGCGAAAGTTTTAGCGCTTTTTTCAAAATTTATGTTCATAAAATTCAATCACCGTCTCAAGCGTTCATTGTTTTTGCATATCATTTGCGAAAAGGTTAATATTGGTGTATATATATGGAGCAATATGCGTTGTTATGATGATTTACGTGTTGCCACTAAATTATCGATAGCCTAATAGTAACCATACACTATATTTAGTGGCAAGACGTAAATTAAGGTAACAACGCAATTGCCTTATGGAAAGAGGCGTTTAATTGATATGAAAAACAGGAACTGGCATATTACCCTGACGATCATCGCCTTTTTTCTGGGATTGGGAATCACCATCCAGGTCAGAACACAGCAGGAATTGAATCCGGCCAATTATCCCCTGCGCCGTGCGGGGGATCTTCTGGTCATGCTCCAGAATGCGGAAAAGAGGCGGGATGAACTGGCCCTGGAGGTCAGCGAACTGCGGCAGAAAATATTCGCGCTGGCCGAGGAAAATTCCCCCGGGATGCGCACGGAGATCGAAAAGGCCCGCGTCCTGGCTGGACTTACCCCTGTCACCGGCCAAGGCATCGAACTGGTTTTGTCTGAAGAGGAATATGCGCCGGCGGAGGAGGATTCGGAATTGTGGAATCTGCCCGGGATAACGGAAGAAGATCTGTGGCGGGTTGTGAACGAACTCCGGGCTTCGGGCGCCGAGGCCATCGCTATCAACGGGCAAAGGATTACGGCGCTTTCGGAGATCCGGGATACGAAGCGGCAATTTGTGGTAAACGGTGTGAGCATCAATGCTCCTTTTACCATCCAGGCCACCGGAAATCCCCAGACCCTTGAGCGGGCGCTTACCATGAGCGGCGGCCTGATCGACGCCCTGCGTATCTGCAGGATCCAGGCCAGGCTGGAAGTGAAGAATAAGCTTGAATTACCCCCGTATCAGGGCGCTATACGGTTTTATTATACGATGCCGTCAAACGGGGACAAATGATTTCCGGGCCGCGGTTGCTCCGGCAAGCTTTAATAACCGCAACCGGTTTGGCGGCCGCGACTCTCGGACAGGATAGGGCTCGGCCACTGAGCCTGTCGCAGCGCGGATATTGACACTTTTTTTCAATAACGGTATAATCAGGATGCATCCATAAACATAATCATATATTTAGGAGGAGGCGTCATGAAGGGAAAACACATCAAACCGGTTTTCTTGGGGAGGCTTTCCGCGGGGGCGGGTGAAAAAGCCTGCGGTGAGTGCCAGAATTCCTGCCAATCGGCGTGCAAGACATCGTGTACCGTGGGCAACCAAGTCTGCCGGAAATAAATGGAAGAGTCCTTGGACAACCAAGGCTCTTCTTGTTTTCCGCGAGGTTTTGTTTCCTGGAGGGGCAATGGATCGTCTCTGGTTGGTAGTGGCGTTGGTGGGGATGTTGAATCTCATCAATACCCTTTCATATACGGTTCATGTTTCCGGAGTGGCGACGCACAGACTGGCCACCGCATCCTCCCTGTTTAACGTCCTGACTCTCTTTTTTCATCTAGCCGCCGGAATTCAGGCTCCGTTGCTTGCAAAAAGCGTAGAGGACGCCATTGTCAGGATTCAATCCGGCGCCCTGTTCGGCGCCGAAATGGCCGCGCTGTCCGCAGGAATAAAATCGATTATCTGGGGCGGCTGCGCGGGAACAGTATGCGGAATACTTTTTTTGCCCGCCTTTACCGCCGCCTTCATCCTGCTCATCCGGGCTTTCGACCGGGTAAAGACAGTGCCGCGCTTGCTTTTGTTCGGGATGACAAGGTTCAAGTGGCGCAAATTATGGCAATGGTTATCCGTGCCCTCCATAAGCATACTGTGGCGAAATATATCCCTGGAGATCCCCATTTTATTGATATTATGGCACATGATCGTGACGGCCGTTTTTACCGCGAGCTCCCTGGCAGCGGTTTATGCAGGCTTTTTACGGCCGGCATACCGCACCACGGTTTTAGCCATGGCCCCTTTCATCACCGGCATCGCCGGGGTGATCCTGGTGGTGATGGTGGAGCCCGTGATCGCCGCCATCACCGACGAAGCCATGCGGGGGGCCAGACCTTACCGGGATGTGAAAGCGATGGTGATGTATCTGGTTTTCGGCAGGCTGGCGGGGGTATGCGCCGCCCATCTGCTGGTATTTCCCATGGCCAGGTTTCTGGCGGGACTGGTCAGGTATTTATAGAGCAATTTACGTTGTTATGATAATTTTACGTCTTGCCACTAAATATCGATGGCCTAATGGCAGCCATACACTATATTTAGCGGCAAGGCCTTGAATTAAGGCAACAACGAAATTGCCTCTGAAAGGAGCATGCAATGGCGAAAATATGGCATGTTTTTTCCGTTCTGGACAGGCGCTATCTCTATGATGTATACAGCGGTTCGCTGTTTGAACTGGACGTTCCGGCCAAACGGGAATTGGAAAAATATGCGGGGCTTTCCTTCGCGGAAGCCGTTGATGCGGGATTAAAGATGGCATCAGGGGAGGCCGGCGAATTTTGGGAAGAAGCCGGGGGCTGGGCCGCGCAGGGATTCTTCAGCGGCCGGGAGCCGGAGTATGTTGAACCCGGCGAAAACGAGCCATTTAAAGCCTTCTGCCTCCACGCATCCCACGACTGCGACCTGCGCTGCGCGTATTGCTTCGCCGGGAAGGGTTCCTTCGGCGGCGAACGGATGAATATGCCTCTGGAAATTGCCCAAAAAGCGGTGGATATGCTTTTGGCCCATGCGGGCAGGCGGCGTCACGTGGAAATCGATTTTTTCGGGGGGGAACCCCTGCTGAACTGGCCGGCGGTCAGGGAAGCGATCCTTTACGGTAAAAAGAAAGCGCGCGCATCGGGAAAAATATTGAACTTCACTCTTACCACCAACGCCCTGGCTCTCACGGATGAGGCCATGGAATTTATCATAAAGGAAGACATCGGGATGGTCCTGAGCCTGGACGGCCGGCCGGAAGTGCATAACCGCTGGCGGAAGACCAGGGAGGGGACGGGAAGTTACCATGCGGTCCTGCCCAACATACGGAAGGCAGTGGCGCGCAAAAATGGCGCAGGATACTATGTCCGCGGCACCTTTACCCGCTATAATACGGACTTCACCGAGGACGTCAAACATTTACTGGAGTCGGGATTCCATGAAATATCGTTGGAACCCGTGGTGGCGCCCCAAAGTGAGGGGTATGCCGTCAGGGAGGAGGACCTGCCGGAAATATCCGCCGAATATGAAAAGCTGGCCCGTTTTTATCTGGAGGAGCGGGCGGCGGGCCGGGGATTCAATTTCTTTCATTTCAATTTGAACCTCGCGCACGGCCCCTGCCTTCTCCGGAGGTTGGCGGGATGCGGCGCCGGCGCGCGTTATTTTGCCGTCACGCCTCGGGGGGAATTATACCCTTGTCATCAGTTTGTGGGCATCGAGGAATTCAAGCTGGGTGATGTGTATAACGGTATCACCCGCCCTGACTTGCGCCGCCGGTTCCAGCAGGCGGATATTTATCATAAAAAAGGCTGCGCGGACTGCTGGGCCAGGTTCCTGTGCAGCGGCGGTTGCCACGCCAACGCCTTTTCGGCAAACCGGGACATCCTGGAGCCGGACCGGACCGGCTGCGCCATGATGAGAAAAAGGCTGGAATGCGCGCTGGCCGTGCAGGCAGTATCAGCGATCAGTAACCAGTAAATCGTGAGCAATTATTAGTCATCAATTATCCAGTTATCAAAATTTGCATATTATTTTATGGTGTTATATAATTTACGCATGGCAAATAAAATGGTTGGGAAAGGAGATGTTTGACATGAAAAAAATCTCAGTTCTTTTGCTGGCGGTAGGGATGGTGTTGACGGCGGCGGGGGCTGCCCGGGGGGCGATACATAATCTGAAAGGCGAATTTGTGCCGTATTATGATTTTGATGAATTCATCATGGATGTCAACGTGGCGAATAACGATTTGAGATGGTTTTCAGTGAAACCGGCCGATCCGTATAAGGAGTTAAGTGTGGATTCAGCCGATTACACCGATAATTACGGATTTTATTTTTTCGATAACCCCCAGACTTTCGCCGAAGTTCATAATTTCGATTACGGCCCCGGCTCTGTCTTATCTTTACGGGAAGCTATTTGTTTGATTCGGGCGTATTTGCCGGGGTAAGTTATTATAACGGAGAATATTCGGATTACGCTTTTTTGTCCGCAGGATATAAATATAAAACAGATGACAATAGTTACGCTGCATTTAGCATTGATTACAATACCAATACATCGGAAATTACCGGCTGTGATTTGGATGGATCCTATTATGCGGATAAAATGAAAATTTCCGGCCAATTATATCTCCCGGCCGAGAGCGGTCTGGATCCTTTTGTGGACCTTGGGGTGAATTATCAAATTAGTGATGATATTACCGGCGGGGCAAGGTTAATCAATGCATTTGACAATACCGGTTATGTCTTCGGCGCCACCTGGAATATGGAGGATTTAATATTAAACGGAAAAATAGGGAGTGACTACTCCTTCGATTATGATTTTTATGCGGTTGGACTTTCGTATCAAGTGTTGGAACAATTAAACCTCGGCGCGGACTTTACCAAGTATGAAGGCCGGGATGATGCGGTTTATGCTTTTAAGATCAAGTATTCCTTTGGTGAATTCAATTTATGTTTGAATCTTCTTTATAATACCTTCGGGACGCCGTAACAGACATATTAATTGCGGTTTCGAACAAAAGCCCTTTGTATTGGGGCTTTTGCGTTTTATAAGAAGAAATCAATCTTCTCTCCGCACTTTTTTGGACATTTTCAGCTTTTTATCCTTGCGTAAGCCGGACTGCGGGGCTGTCTTGTATTGCGCTTCCTGCGACTTTATTTCCCGCGGGACGGGATGGCCTTCCCTTGGGTCGCGCGGAGGGCCGGTTTCCGTGCCGATTTGGTCCGGAACTTTTTGCTTGCCCATTTTTTATCCTCCTTCGGGATTAGTTTGGCCGAATCGGCGGTTATTATAAGCGCGCGAATGAAAAAATAAAGCCCCTCCTCCACGAGGGGCCTTTCGTCTCTTTGCAAACGGTAAGGTTTGATTAAAAGATTTCCGGCATATAATCCATGTTCAATGAAAAATTAACGATGAAATCGCCGGCAGTATATTTTACCCGGATTGCAAACCCTCCGTCCAGATATTCGTTTTTGCCGTAATCCATGCCCAAACTGAGGCTGTCCGAAAAAGCGTAGGTGCCGCCGATTTTGTAAAAGAAGTCTTCAAACAGGGTTTGGCCGATCGTTCCGTTCAGCGCCAGGGCGTCCTGAACCCAGGTGGCGCCTATCTCGTATCCGGTATACTCGTCGTAGGTCTGGTATTTTGCTCCCAAAGTTAGGTTTTCCCGGACCGGATAAAGGCTGCCGATCATGATATATGTATCCTCATCTTTGATTGAATATACCTCGCCGAAAATGCGGCCTTGCTCCAGGTCATATTGCGCGTCCAATTCATAACCGTAGATATCCGAATCATAATCGTCCATGCCGTAATCAAGGCTAATCAAAGCGAATCCCTTCTCAAAACCCAGCCGGTATCCGGCGCTGAGCATGGTGAAGGAATAGGAATCTTGAGAGAAATGGTCCGCCCCGAGCGTCAGTCCGAAGTCAAATAAATAGGAGCCTTTTATCACGGTTATTTGACCCGATGGTAAGGACAAAAACGCGGCGTTGGCGAAGTTCATGTTGCTTTCAAGATATTGAACCGAGTAAACCTGAATATCGTCAAAAGTATCTCCGACATAAACCGCCGCTCCGATGTCGATGGATTTCTCCGGTTCGCCAAGGTTGTACCACTTGACAGGCTCGGCAATAAAGACATTCACGAAAAGATTGGGTTCAGTGAAAGATTGAAACACGTAATCTTGAGGATGGATGGCCCCGTAGGCGGCAGTACAGGCGCATAAGGTAATAAGGATACTTAAAGCAATCATAATTGTTTTTTTCAATACGATTCCCCCTTTGATAAATTTATTAATATTATTTGAGGTAAAGAGATAAATATACATCTTATTATTATTCGGGCAGACGCGGGAAAAACTTTACATGGACCGATACCGGAGTTGTTATTAAAGAGCAATTTGCGTTGTTATGATATTTTTACGTCCTGCCACTAAAAGCGTTGTGAAAAGCCAAGCTTATTAAGCAACAGTTTAAACTCCAAGAAAAGAAAGCCTAAAGCTAATTGGAATAATTGAGGTAGTTATTTTCTCTGCTCCTTGAAAAACAG